>DAIEHR010000174.1 GCA_027353465.1 Acetobacteraceae bacterium
CCCGGGGTTCGTCAGGCGCTGCTGGACCGAACCGCGCAGGTGCGGCTGCAACCGCCGGAGCCGATGCTGCGCCGCATCCTGGCCCCGACGCTGCTGGTCTGGGGCGAGAAGGATGCCCTGATTCCCTTCAGTAACGCCGCGGACTATTTGAAAGTGCTGCCCCATGCGCGGCTGGTCTCCTTCCCTGGCCTTGGGCATGTGCCGCAGGAAGAAGACCAAGCCCAGTCGCTGGTGCCGGTGGCGGCGTTCCTGGCGGAACCGCGTTAGACGACCGGGGTTGCCCCGCCGTCCATGTTGATCGCGGTGCCGGTGGTGAAGCCGGCATGGTCGCTGCACAGGAAGCAGGCCATAGCAGCGAACTCCTCTGCCTTGCCGATGCGCCCCAGCGGCACGTTGGCGCCCATTTTCGCGGCGAACTCCTCGTAGGACACATTGGTTCCGGCCTGGGCGTGCTTGCGGCGGTGCTGGTCGGAGTCGATCAGGCCCACCAGCATGCCGTTGACCAGGATGCCATGCGGCGCGCCTTCACCGGCCAGGACTTTCATCAGCGCCATGCCGGCGGCGCGTGACACCGCCGTTGGCGCCCCGTTGGCGCGTGGGGCTTTGGCGCCGCTGTTCAGCACGTTTATGATGCGGCCCCACTTGCGCTGTTTCATCCCCGGCCAGCACAGGCGGCTCAGCCGGATCGCGGCGAACAGCTTCAGATCCAGGTCGTCCTGCCAGATTTCATCGGTGATCTGGTCGGACGGCATTGCCCGCGAAATGCCGGCGTTGTTGATCAGGATGTCCACCTGACCAAACGTCCCCAGCACGGCGGCGAACGTCTTTGAAATGTCATCGGCCTTCGACACGTCGCATTGGAATGTGGCGACCTTGCCCGAGGCGCCCTCGGACGCGAAGGCTTTGGCCTGCTCCAGCGTGTCGGCACTGCGTGCCAGGATGGCGACGTTGGCGCCGGACGCGGCAAACTCCTTCGCCATGGCAAGACCCAGTCCCTTGCTGGCTCCGGTAATGATCGCGGTCCGGCCGTCAAGACGTACTTCCATCGGTTTTCCCCCCTATCGATATCCTTACTGTGGGAGAGATACCCAAAGCGCGCAACGCGTGCGAAGTGTCCTGAATGTCCTCATTCGAATTCATCTCCGGGTTATTGTTGCTGATCGCGGTCCTCGGGCTGATCAATCATCGCTACCTGCGCTTGCCGCGGACGATTGGATTGATGGCCGGATCGTTGGTGCTGTCCATCATCATTATCCTGGTCGACCACTCGGTTGACGTCGTTGAGCTGCGGCAAGGGTGGGGCGCGCTGGTCGCGTCGACGGACATGCCGCATGTTTTCCTGGATGGATTGCTGGCGTTCATGCTGTTCGCCGGCAGTCTGCACGTAGATATGGACAGCCTGCGCGCCCAGAAATGGACGGTCCTGGCGTTGGCGACGATCGGCGTCGTGCTGGCGACCGGGTTGTATGGGGTCGGGATCTGGTATGTCTTTGGCGGCGCGGTGCCGTTGCCCTGGTGCCTCACCCTGGCCGCGCTGCTGGCACCGACCGACCCGATCGCGGTCGGCGGATTGCTGAAGGACGCGGGGCTGCCACCCGGGCTGTTGGCCGTGGTCAACGGCGAGAGTCTGTTCAACGATGGCGTTGCGGTGGTGATCTTCGTCGTCATGCTGGAGTGGGCGAACGGGCAGGTTTCCACCCCGGGGATGATCGGGTTGGAACTGCTGACCGAGGCAGGCGGTGGGATCGTTCTGGGTTTCCTGACCGGGTATATCGCCTATCGGGCGTTACTGTTGGTGGATGAGCCTGCGCTGGAACTGACCATGACGCTGGCTTTGGTGACGGTCACCTATAGCCTGGCGGCGACGCTTCATGTGTCGGGCCCGCTGGCCGTTGTGGTCGCCGGGCTGCTGACCGGCCATCGATCGACCCGATATGCGATGACCGACCGGTCGCGACGGGAAGTCGTGCTTTTTTGGGATCTGATGGACGAACTGCTGAACGCGGTCTTGTTCCTGCTGATGGGGTTTGCGCTGCTGTCGGTGGAGATCAGCACTCGGCTGCTTGTCACCGCCGCCGCCGGGATTGGTCTGGCGTTGGTAACCCGGTTGATCAGCGTCGCGGTGCCAACCACCCTGGTTCATCTGCGCAGCCTGCCGAAACTACGCGGGGTCGCGGTTCTGACCTGGGGCGGCCTGCGCGGCGGGATATCGGTCGCGCTGGCGCTGACGCTAGAACCGTCGCCCTACCGCGGGTCACTGCTGGCGGTCTGTTACGCGGTGGTGGTGTTCACCATCCTGGTTCAGGGTCTGTCGATGCCCATCCTGGTCCGGCGGCTGTATCCTTCTACAGCAGCCCCGCCACGATAATTGTCGCCAGCCCCAGAATCAGGTTCACCCCGATCAGCTTGCGGATGCTGTCCAGTGTGGACGCCATGCGGTTGCGGTCGGTGGTGCGGCGGAACTGGCGATAGGGGCCAAAGAAGATCGCGAGAAAGACGGCGCCCATCACCAGCCCCAGCGCCATCATCGCGTTGATCTGCCACGGCGCGGCGGCCATGTCCCAGCGCAGGCCGATCATGGCGAAACCGGTGATGATGGCGACCGGCATGGCGTGCCAGATCACCAGGAAGAACTTCTTGAACACCCTTGTGTGCAGCAGCATGCGCTGTGGCGCTTCGATCGCGGCCATGCTGGGGCGCAGCACGACATAAGCGAAGAACATGCCGCCCACCCACAGCACCGCACACAGCAGGTGCAGCGCCTTCAGACCCGCATAAATCGTCATTCGATCATCTCCAGTAACTCGCTCAAGAGGGCACGTAACTCATTAGCGGCGATTGATCGAGGGGCGGCTTCGGTTACCCCGAGGCCCTCGGCGAAGGCAGCGGCAAAGCCGGTGCGGTTGCCGATGGTGGCGGTCAGCAGCGGCTTGCCATCCTGTTGCATCTGGGCGGTCATGGTTTCCCGCAGCTTGCCGGAGGAGGGGACGCGGTTGAGCACGATCGCGGCGCGGCGCTTTTCGTTGGCGGCCAGTTTCAGCGTGCCCTCGGCCGCCCAGATGTCGGGCGGGCTTGGTTGGACCGGGATCAGCACCAGATTGGCGCCGCGGATTGCCAACCGAGCGTCGGTGTCGATCTGGGGAGGGCTGTCGATGATGACGATCTCGTGGGCGGATTTCAGTCTGTCCAGTTCGCCGGTTACGCGCCAGCCGGACACATCGGAAAAGGTCAGTCTTGCTGCCGTCTGGGGGCGCAACTCGTGCCAGCGGGTCAGGCTGTGCTGGGGGTCGATGTCCAGCAGCGCGGTCTTGCGCGACGGGGCCAGGGCGGCGGCGAGGTTGGCCGCGAGGGTGGTTTTGCCGGTGCCGCCCTTCTGCTGTGCGACGGTAATCACGATCGCCATACGCAAACTCCTGCCGGTGAATGCGATACTGTTCCAGATGCGTTGATTCGGCGCCAGGACCCTATGCGATCTAGCGGCATTGTGCCCGGCGGGGGCGGTGCGCGATACCGGCTTCGGCGGGCGCGTGCTGCCAGTTCGGCATGACAATGGGACGCTTCCGCCCCGTTTTAGCGCCCGTGTGCGGTGGTTCAGCTTGACGATCGATGCCGCTTCAAGCCGTGCTCGCTTTTCCCTCGTTGCCGCCTTATCGTGGCCGGGAGGATGAAACGGGACAGGCAAAATGCCAGCCGATCGACCAAAGGGCGAAGGGTGTTACCGCCTGGATTCGCCGCACTGCGATCATGATTGGCAGGCGTATCACGGGATACGCCGGCGGGTGTTCCACTTGCCCAAGCCGGATGAGCCTGGATCGCCGGATTGTCATCCACTGGTTCTGTTTCTTGGTGAACAACCGATTGGCGCCATCCAGGTTGACGACCTGAAAAATCAGGCCGCGGCGTTGCGGTTGGTGGCGATTGATCCGGCGTTCCAGGGTGGCGGACATGGCCGCGTGATGCTGGAGCATGCGGAACAGTTCGTGCGCGGACTGGGTTGCAAGAAGGCGGTGGTTTACGCGACGCCAGAGGCTGCCGGGTTTTACCAGTCCGTCGGATACGATGAGGAAGACTGGGACGAAGTCTGCATGGGTGGCATCGTGCAGATGCTGAAGGTTCTGGATTAGGGGAGACGCGAGACTAGCCGGTCGTTTGAGGGGCGACGCGGGCCTTTGATCGTCGTGGTGGGCCCGCGGGCACCTTGAACGTATCCACCGGGCGAGCGTTCGGATTGCCATACTCCTCGCGGCGCGCGATCCTGCTTCGCAATGAGGCGGGGAGCGAAACATGCGGGAAACCTATGACTTCATCATCACCGGGGCCGGATCGGCCGGTTGCGTACTGGCGGCGCGGCTAACCGAATCAGGGCGCTTCAAGGTGCTGCTGCTGGAGGCGGGCGGGAAGGACACCAGTTTCTGGATCCACACCCCGATGGGATATGCCAAGACCTTCGTCGATCCAAAAGTGAACTGGAAATTCGAGTCCGAACCGGAAAAGGAACTGAACGGGCGGACAATGTATCAGCCGCGCGGGAAAGTCCTCGGTGGCACCAGTTCGATCAATGGCATGATCTACATGCGCGGCAACGCGGCGGATTACGACCAGTGGCGGCAGTTGGGCAATGAAGGCTGGGACTATGATTCCGTGCTGCCCTATTTCCGCAAGGCCGAGGATAACGAGCGCGGCGCCGATGAGTATCACGGGTCCGGCGGTCCGTTGCGGGTGTCCAACCAGCCGTATGAATGGGAAATCGCCAAGGCTTTGCTGGAAGCATGCCAACAGGCGGGCATTCCATATAACCCCGACTTCAACGGCGCGAAGCAAGAGGGCTGCGGATACTATCAGACCACTACGAAAGACAAACGCCGCTGGAGTACGGCGGCGGCCTATCTGAAGATCGCGAAGACCAGGCCCAACCTGACCATCACGACCAACGCGCATGCCACGCGCGTGCTGTTCGACGGCAAGAAGGCCATCGGGGTGGAGTTCGTGTCCCCGCGCGGATTGGAAACCGCGCTTGCGGGGCGGGAGGTGATCGTCTCGGGCGGTGCCTATGGTTCACCCCAGTTGCTGCAACTGTCGGGCGTCGGGCCGGCGCAGCATCTGACCGAGATGGGCGTGAATGTCGTGCATGACATGCCGGGAGTTGGGTCCAACCTGCAGGACCATTTCAACACCTATTGCACCTATCGGATTTCCCGGAACCTGTCGTTGAACGCGCTGCAATACAGCCTGCCGCACCGTCTGCTGGCGGGCGCGCAATACGTGTTCCTGCGCTCGGGCCCCATGTCGGGCAACGGCATGTATGTCGGCGCGCTGGTGCGTAGCGACAAGCGTCTGGAACGGCCGGATTTGCAGTTCAACATTTCCGCCTGGAGCACGATCGACCGCACGGCGGACGGGATCATTTCTCATCCATTCCCGGGGATATCCATCAGCCCGGTGCATCTGGCGCCAGAAGGGCGGGGCACCGTGCGGCTGAAGGCGAATGATCCGTTCGCGCCGCCGGAGATCAAGTTCAACTTCCTGCGGTCGGAAAACGACATGCGGGTCATGATCGCCGGGGTCCGCATCGCCCGCTCCATCGCGCGCCAGCACGCCCTGCAGCGGCTGATGGTGGCGGAGACAGCCCCCGGCGTCGCGACGCGGACGGACGAGGAAATTGCCGAGGATGTGCGCCGGCGGGGCGTGTCGAACCTGCATCCGGTGGGCACGTGCGGCATGGGCAGCGGTCCGGCGGCGGTGGTGGACGCCCGTCTGCGGGTTCACGGGATGACGGGGCTGCGGGTGGTGGATGCGTCTATCATGCCGGTGATCGTGGCGGGCAACACCAACGCGCCGACGATCATGATTGCGGAGAAAGCCTCCGACATGATCCAGCAGGATGCTCGGGCGGCCTGAAGGACATCCGGGCCTGTCGTCCGATGGCAGGGCGGTCCTCGGGGCGTGACCGGGTCTGGCAGGCGACGGTTTCGGGCACATCGGTGACGGACGCAGTGCGTCCGTGCTCGGGGCCGCTCGTGAGACGTCGAAGCCGATGCCGGCAGGGGCGTCGAGCTTGGAAGGGCGTGAAGGGCCGCTGAGGGCCGCGAAGGGAGTCCGTCCCGGACAGCTTCGCGGCCCTTCCCGCCCTTCCAAGCCGAATGAAGACAGAATAACCAGGCTCCCTGGCGGTTCTGGCGCACCATCCTGTCACGACGCTGGTGCGCGTCCCGCCGCACTCTGTCCGATAGATCGACGACCGGTCTTACGCCGCGTCGTGAAAAATGAGGCCCAATGTGTGGCGCTTGCCGGACCGAACGCGGCTGACTCCGTGGCGCATCGTCAGGCGGTATGCGCCACGTGTGCCGGTCGCGGGGCGATGGTGAACCGGAAAGATGACCGCCTCGCCCTGCCGCAGCGGAACCACCATGCCGCGTGACTGGGCACGCGGGCGTTGCTCCACCATGATGAACTCGCCGCCGGTGAAGTCGGTACCAGGGGCATTCAGCAGGATCGCGGCCTGCAGCGGAAACACCAGGTCGCCATAAAGATCCTGATGCAGGCAGTTGAAGCCGCCTGGCCCATACCGCAGCAGCAGCGGGGTCGGCTTGGTCTGGCCCGCGGCGTGACATTGCGCCAGATAAGCGTCCAGGGTGGCAGGGAAGGTTTCATCCTGCCCCAAGGTTCGCTGCCACTGGTTCGCCACAGCCGCAAAGGCGGGATATAGCGCGGCCCGCAAGGCGGCTACGGGATCGGGCAGCGGGTAAGAGAAGTATTTGTATTCACCCTGGCCGTAGGCGCGTTGTTCCATCACGATGCGTTTGCGGAAGCGCGACTCCTCTTCATACAACGCGATCATCGCCTCGCACGAAGCGGGGGAAAGCAACTGCCGGGTGGCATAACCCTCGGCCGCAATGTCCTCAGCCAGGGTAGCGAGGTCGGGGAGGCCGAGGGTCGGGTCGATGGTCTGCATGGCCCTATCCTATGTCGCTTCCCCAATCCTCGCATCCCGTTAAGTGCTTTGGAACCCGAACGCCCGCCCGGCGTTATACCGCTTCACCGGTTACCGAGGAGGCGTAAATGGACGATCGCGTTGAAGGCACTGCCCGCGAGTTTGGCGGTCGGGTGCAAGAGGCCGCCGGAAACATTACCGGCGATGCCAAGACCCAGGCGCAGGGCCTGTATAACCAGGCATCCGGTCAGGCTCAGCAGGCTGCCGCCCAGTTCAGCGACGTGGTGAAGGCCCAGCCTGTCGTAGCATCACTCGTCGCACTGGCCATCGGCTATGTGCTCGGACGACTGACGGCATAACCCGTTAGCGACTGAAATAGGGGGGCATCGAGCCCCCCTTTTTTATTCTCCGCCCGCCGAACAATGAGGTCCAGATGCCCCCCGCCGTTATCAAATCCCGTGTCAGCGAAGGCTCCTATCATCAACTTGGCGCTACCTGGGACGGGCTAGGCGTGAATTTCGCATTGTTTTCCGCAAACGCGACGAAGGTCGAGCTGTGCCTGTTCGATGATTCCGGGCAGCGGGAGTTGGAGCGGATCGAACTGCCGGAGTACACCAACGAAGTCTGGCACGGATATGTGCCGGATACACGGCCGGGGACGACCTATGGATACCGGGTCCATGGTCCATACGAGCCGGATTCGGGCCATCGCTTCAATCCCAATAAGCTGTGCCTGGACCCTTATGCAAAGGCCCATATCGGCACGCTGACATGGGATCCGGCAATCTTTGGCTATATTATGGGCAAGGAAGATACAACATTCGATGACCGGGACAGCGCACGATTCGTGCCGAAATCCCGGGTGATCGATCCCGCGTTTACCTGGGGGCGGGAGCGGGCGCCGTCGGTGCCGTGGGACCGGACGATCATCTACGAAACCCATGTGCGCGGTTACACCAAGTTGCATCCGGCGGTGCCGGAGCATCTGCGTGGTACCTTCGCCGGACTGGGACGCAAGGAAGTCGTCGATTACATCAAGACACTGGGGGTTACCTCCGTTGAGCTGCTGCCGATCCATGCCTTCGTCAACGACAGCCATCTGCTGGAAAGGGGACTGACCAACTACTGGGGTTACAACACGATCGGTTTCTTTGCCCCTGATCCGCGATATTCCGCGGTCCCGGACTTCGTGTTCGCCGAATTCAAGGAGATG
>DAIEHR010000204.1 GCA_027353465.1 Acetobacteraceae bacterium
GGGCCAGAAAACATCCCGATGGCGACACCGGTCAACATCCCGGCCTTTACCAGGCCCGGCACGACATAGCCGGTCATGAACAGGTCATAGAATTCGAACATGCCGCCCAGCGACAGCAATGTGACCATCATCCAGATGTGCCTGGTGGCTGGCAGCCGGTCCAGGCGGGCCAGAATGGAGGCGGCGGTTTGGCGATCGGCGTTGATGCCGGTAGTCGTGGACATTCATTTCCTCCGCGAGCAAAGCGTCCCGCAGCCGGAACGCGGCGGACAGCTCAATCGATACAGCGTGTTACGACGCAGCCGTAAACGGTTCAAGCACCAGCGATTCCATCGTCTCCGTCAAATCGCGCAACCGCATCGGTTTGGCCAGATAACCATCCATGCCGGCTCGCACGTAATGTTCCCGCGCCCCCGTCATCGCATCGGCCGTCAACGCGATGATGGGGATACGACCCTTCGGCGGACCCAGCGCCCGGATCTTCCGCGTGGCCTCCAGCCCATCCAGGCGGGGCATCTGGATGTCCATCAGCAGGACATCGAAATCGTCCTCGATCACGGCCCGGACCGCTTCCTCGCCATCCCCCACAATTCGCACCGTATGGCCGGCCCGAGTCAGCATGGCTCGGACAACCTGTTGGTTAATTGGGTTGTCCTCCGCCACCAGAACCTTCAAATGACGTTTGCGCGGGGGGGAGCTTGCCGTCTGAGCGTGTTCGAGCGCGCGGGGTGCGAGGTCAGGCACCAAGGCCGCGGTCGGGAGGTCGAACCAGAACCGGCTTCCCGCACCCAATTCGCTCGCAACGCCGATCCGTCCGCCCATCAACTCCACCAATTCCCGGCAAATCGCCAAACCCAGCCCGGTTCCGCCGTGCCGCCGGGTGATCGAGTTGTCGGCCTGGGTGAACTTCTCGAACAGACGACCCAGTGCGTCGGCTGCGATGCCACTTCCGGTATCGACAACCTCAAACCGGATCGCCCCGGCAACCGGTGTCACGGTCAGGCCGACGCTTCCGTCCTTGGTGAATTTGATGCCGTTGCTGACCAGGTTCAGCAGTATCTGCCGCAGCCGGGTCGGATCGCCGCGGATACACCGCGGCAGTGCCGGATCGATAGCAACCGACAGCGACACGCCGTTCTCCTCCGCCGGGCCAGCAAGCAAGCCGGTGACGCCCGCTACCAGCTCCGCCAGATCAACGTCCAGACTCTCAAGCTCGACCTTTCCGGCCTCCAGCTTTGAGATGTCCAGGATGTCGTTAATCACCCGCAACATGGACTCGCCGCTCTCGTACGCCATGGTTGCATATTTGAACTGTTGTTCGTTCAACCCGGAATCCAGCAGAAGCGCATTCATGCCGAGGATGCCATTCATGGGCGTACGTATTTCGTGGCTCATGTTCGCCAGGAAATCAGACTTCGCCTTGTTGGCCGCCTCGGCGTGATCCTTTGCCGCCAGCAGCAATGCCGCGGTCTGGCTGCGGTCCGTCACATCAGTGTAAGTACGAACCAGGCCGCCGCTTTTCAGCGGAATGCTGCGAACTTCGATCGTTCTGCCGTTTGGACGCAATCGCTCGTAGGTGTGGGGAACATCCAGGATGCCACCCGCGCGCACAAACGCCTGCACCGATGGGTCGGTCCGGGCGAACTCCTGGGTCTGCCATTGATAGGCAATCAGGTCATCGAATCTGTATGTGCCGGACAACACCTCCTCCGGCAGGTCCAGCAACTCAACCGCGCGTCGGTTGCAAACCAGAATGATCCCGTCTGGACCCATCATCAGCAGCCCCTGGTCGATATTCTCCAGGGTGACTTCCAGCGCCCGGGACTTTTCCTTCAGCCGCGTTTCGCTACCGCATAGCTCCTCCAGCAGACGCGATTTCGCCGCGGCCGCCGTCTCCGCCCTCTGATGGGCGTCGGTCAATTGCGCCAGGGTCTGATCTTGTCCGCGTAACAACGATACCACCAGGAATGTCGCGAACAAAACGATTGTGACCAGGAAGCCGCTCAGCAGCATGATCATACGAGAATTGGCGCGCCAGTTACCGAGAATTGCGAATTCATCAAGCGTGATGGTGCTGATAACCGGATACTCACTCAATCGGCGCGGCGCCACGATCCGCAACGGTCCGGTTGCGCCCCCTGGCAACGGACGACCATCGATCAGCACCGCCCCCGATGAAACCCGGGTCAGAACGTCGCGAAAAGCGATGCGAGTCTTCAGCGATTCACCTATTGTTTCGGCACCGATCGGTTCACGCGCCAGCAGGACGCCGTCAGTTCGGATCAGCGACAGCGTGGCGAACGGGGAGGGGCTGACCGCTTTGAAGAAATCCTGATAAAATTGGCATGACACGCCAATAACGACCATGCCGACAGGTTTGCCGTCGCGACGATGAATTTGCCGGCCGAGATAGAATGTCATGCTGCCGTCGCCGCGGTTATGCACCGGCTGGCTAAGAAACACGCCAGCAACCGGGTCTTTGCCCAGTGCCTGAAAATAGTCCCGGTCGGCGAGATTGATTGCGGGCACCGGCCAGCTTCGGCTGAAGTTCACGATATCCCCGTTGGCCGACACGACGGTCGCGACATTGATCTGCGGTACCCCGGCGATTTTATCACGCAGGGTTTGATGCGCTGATCGCGTTCCGATCTGCCGGCGAAGATCGGCGTCGTCGACTACGCCCAGGTCATCAATTTTCGTCTGGATACTTTGCAGAACCAGATCGGCGGCCTTGAGGCTTTGGTCAGTATGTTCCGCCAGGGTGGTGGACAGGTTGGAGACATTCAGTTCCCAGGTTTCGATTTCGGAATGACGGGCCCGGAAGATCATTGATGCCGCACCCGCAATGGTTACGAGCATCACACACAGGCCCGCGATCAGTACGATCCCGTTGCGGACCCGGGACCGTTTTCGGCAGCCCGATGCGCTGGCGCCGGCCTCCGCCTTCATCGTGAACACTCCGTGTTTGCAACCACAGGCTAGCACTACGCGAAGCGTCACACCACAAATGCAACGGTTGGGCCGATCAGATATGTCGCCACAGTGGCCAGGTAACCGCCATCGCCGCCAGACCGCACAGCCCGGCACCGGCTGTCGCCAGCGGCGCGCCCACCGCGTCCGCCACCAGCCCGAGCAGGACGAACCCAATCGGCCCAATCCCGATGCAGACGGACAATACGCCCAGAATGCGCGACCGCATGTCCGCCGGCGCCGCCAGATAGACCAGCGTTGCCTGCATAGTGCTGAAGCCGGCCCCGCCCAGCCCGGTTAGCAGCAACGCCCCGCCCGCCATTGCCGGCACCGGGGCCAAGGCGAACACGATCAGCATCGTCATATAAGATACCACTCCGCCGATATACGCTCGGGCGTACCAGGACGGTTTCAGGAACAGGGCCAGCAGGATGGCGCCGCAGAACGCCCCTACCCCATCCATGCTCGCCAGAATGCCCACACCTTCCGGCCCCAGGTGCAAGCGTGCGCGCCCGATCACCGGGACCATACTGGTGAAGGGCCAGCCGAATATGTTGTAGATGACCGTGACCACCAGTGTTCCCACCAGGCGCCGGTCACGCCGCACCAGGCGCAGCCCCTCGGCGATGCGTTCCAGCACCGGGCCGGGTGCAGCCGAGACGCTGTTGCGGTAGCTGACCCGAAACGCGGCGAAACAGGCAAATCCATACAGCGCTACGCTGACGGTGAAGATACCGTGCAATCCGATTCCCGCCAGGATAAGTCCCCCCGCCGCCGGCCCTATCATGCGGCTGGCGTTGTTGGTCCCGACATCGATCGACATCGCCGTCCCGATCCGATGGCTGCCCACCACCTCCCCGATCATCACCCGCCGTACGGGGTTGTCGGTGGCCCAACCCAACCCGTTCACGAAACTCGCGGCGGCGAGGTGCCAGACCGCCAGATCGCCCGTGTAGGCCAGGACGCCGAGGAGGCCGGAGGTCGCCATCATCGTCAGCACCACCGCCAGCAGCGTCGTCCGCCGCTCGATCCGTTCGGCCCACGCCCCCAGGAACGCGCCGAACAGGCCCATCGGCAGCAGGCGCAGCATCGTCATCATCGCAACCAGAAACGCCGATCGGGTTTGCTGATAGACGAACACGCCGATGGCCACGGTTTCCAGCCACCGCACGGTGAACACCACCAGGCCAACGGCCCAAAGCCGCCAGAAATCGGGGCAGTCGGCGATCAAAAGCGACGATCTCGCCCCAGCATCGGGACCGGGACTCGCAGGGGCACGGGCAGCCGCGACGGCGCGCGCCTCCGGATGGTTTTTCATGACGTCTCCTCTATCCCGGAGTCCACCATGGAAGCAGGACGCGGCACCAGAGGCCGGATGATGGGGCAGCCATGCCGGCGGGCTTGGACGGGCGTGTTGAGAGGACAGCGGGACGGGACCGCCCGCGCAGCCGCTCATTCCTTCCTCATTTCGCCTGAAAGGACCCGCAGGTCGGGAAGAGCCCCGGAACCGGGCCCATAGCACCCTCCGCGGCCCTCCCCGCCCTTCCATCCCAATCGCCCATGCCGCCAGCGGCACCAGCGTCTAAGAGGGGGCACAACCCCAAACTGACCTACGCCCCACCTTCGGCGCCCCGGGATCACCCCGCAGCGATGCCGCCGGTATTCGCAGGCGCCCTGCGACGACAGCGGGACGGGACCCCCAGCGCGGCCGGTCATTCTTCCTTCATTTTGTCTGGAAGGAGGCGGTGGGCGGGAAGGACCGCGAAGGGTGCCGAGAGGCACCACCCAGCGAGCACCGACATTCGAAGAATTGCCTCCCCAATGCCCGCGCGGCCATAGCGCCGAGCTTGCCCGGGCGCTCTGAGAGGAAAACGGAACGGAACCACCAGCGTAGCTGATCATTCCTTCCTCATTTCGCCCCCAAGGCCCCGCAGGTCGGGATGGCCCCAGAACCGGGCCCACAGCACCCTCCGCGGCCCTTCCCGCCCTCCGCGCCCTTCCAAGCCAATCGCCCCTGCCGCCAGCGGCACCAGCGTCTAAGAAGGGGCACAACCCCAAACAGACCTACGCCCGACCTTCGGCGCCCCGGGATCACCCCGCAGCTATGCCGCCGGTATTCGCCGGCGCCCTGCGACGACAGCGGGACGGGACCGCCCGCGCAGCCGCTCATTCCTTCGTCATTTCGCCCCCAAGGACCCGCAGGCCGGGAAGAGCCCCGGAACCGGGCCCATAGCACCCTCCGCGGCCCTCCCCGCCCTCCGCGCCATTCCAAGCCAATCGCCCCTGCCGCCAGCGGCACCAGCGTCTAAGAAGGGGCACAACCCCAAACAGACCT
>DAIEHR010000240.1 GCA_027353465.1 Acetobacteraceae bacterium
CCGATCCCCTGCAATACAGCGTCGGTGTCGGCGCCGGCCTCCGGGGCCAGCGTGTCCAGCCTGCCGCCGCCGTGCGCCATCTGGAAGCCGGATCCCATCAGCCTCAGCCTGCCGTAAGGGCTGTCCACTGCCTGCATCACCCCGCGGGCGGCGATCTGCGGGTGATCGATGATCTCCTCGACCTTCCAGATGCTGGCACACGGCGCGCCGGCATCGTTCAGGCGGCGCTCCCATATCTTGGAGTCCTCCGCGGCCAGGGCGGTTTCGATAATCTCGCGCAACGCTGCCTCGTTCGCTTTCCGCTGAAACCAGTCGGAAAAGCGGGGATCGTCGAACACCTGGGTGCAACCTAGGGTGGTCATCAGCGCCCGGTATTGCTTTTCGTCATTCACCGCCAGCAGCAGGAAGCTATCCTTGGCGCGAAACAAATTCGCGGTGACCTTGCGGCTGACCGCCTGATTGCCGGCCTGCTGCTGATGGTGCCCGGCCACGGTGTAGTCGGCGACCTGGGTGGTCAGGAACGCCAGACTCGCTTCCAGCATCGAAACATCCAGCTTCTGGCCCTTGCCGGTATGGGTGCGCTGAAACAGCGCCGAGGAGATCGCGAACGCGCCCGTGGCGCCTGACAGGATATCGCACACCGCGAACCCCGCGCGCGTCGGCCCGGTTTCGGGATGGCCGGTGATCGCCATGATGCCGGACATCGCCTGGATTTTGCCGTCGTAGCCGGCTTCGGTGCTGGAAGGTCCGGTTTGCCCGAAACCGGAGATCGCGCAGTAGATCAGCCTTGGGTTTACCGCCGACAGCGCCTCATACCCCAGTCCCAGCCTGTCCATCACGCCCGCGCGGAAGTTTTCCATCACCACGTCGGCCTTGGCGGCCAGTTTCAGCACGATATCGCGCGCGGCCGGCTTTTGCAGGTCCAGCGTCAGGCTTTTCTTGTTCCCGTTCACCGCGATGAAGGCCGGCGCCATGTTGCGTTCGGCCCATTCGCGCGACAACGGGGTGCGGCGCATGTCCTCGCCGCCGCGTCGTTCGATCTTGATGACGTCCGCGCCCAGCAGAGCAAGTTGGTAGCTGGCGTACGGCCCAGCCAGCACCTGGGTGAAGTCCAGGATGCGGACGCCTTCATAGGGACGGGCCGTCATGCCGCCTTGACCGCCCGGTTTGGCCGGGCGAGTTCCTTCTGACGGTCGAATTCCTCACGCCGGCGCTGGAGTTCTTCCTCGCCGATTTGTTCCAGGTTCAGATAATCCAGCTTCCACTTGCCATCCGCGTTCCAACGGATCGGCGATTGCATCGTTGTCTGGGGTCCTGGCGCGGTTTCCAGCAGATGCAGTGCCAACGCCAGCGTTTGATCCTGCGATGCCACGTCGTGGGGCTTGCCGGCGCTATTGCCCAGCGGGAAATCGCTGAACAAGAAACGCGGTGCGGCGGCGTGCTCCACGATGTCCTTGGCGCAGCCCATCACCACTGTCGGAATGCCGTTTGCCTCCAGATGCCGGGCGACCAGCGTGCTGGTCTGGTGGCAGACGGGGCAGTTCGGCACGATAATGGCGACATCGGCACCGTCCTCGCGGATGCGGGCCAGGATTTCCGGTGCGTCGGTCTCCACCGTCACCCGATGGCTACGATTGGTCGGCGCCCCGTGAAACCGGGCCGCCACGCCCCCGATCGTCCCGGCCGCCGCCGCCCGGCGGAGAGCAGGGAGGGGGAACCACGTTCCGCTATCGGTCGCGGTGGTGTGCGTCCGGTCGTAGCCAATATGCGAGATGCGCAGATCGTGGTCGACCGAGGTGTCTCCCGAATACACCTGATAGAACTTGGCGCTGCCATTATACGCCGCGCCCGGCCCCTGGTCGCCCTTGTCTGGCTGATAGGGCGCGGCTGTGGTGACGATCGCTACTTTCGATTGGTTCAGCGGTTTGCTCAGCGGCGTGAACGGTGCGGCCAGATAATGCGCCCAGCGATACGGTGTGGTGTAGCCGATGGCTGCGTAATACTCGCGCGTACGCCGCATATAGGGGATCGGGGAGTCGTAGTCCGGGGCAAAACCAAGCAGGGTGTCGAGGGACTGGTCCATGGGGTCCTCCGTCTTTTAGGGGCGATACCGTCGCGGCGGTCAGGTCTTGTCCGCGGCGACCTTGTGATAGCCGCGGCCGTAATAGATCAGGCCTTCATGGGCTGATCCGGTGCGCACGGCTTCCACCGAACAGAAGAACACGTCGTGGGTGCCGACCTCGACGATTTGGTTGATCTTGCAGTCGAACACGACGACCGCCTGATCCAGCACCGGGGAGCCGGTTTCAAGTTTGTGCCAGGCGTAGCCGTCGAACCGTTCATCGACCTTGTGTTGGGTCATGCCCGCGAAGATCGGCGACAGGCCTTCCTGAGCGGGCGTCAGCGTATTCACGCACAGCACGCCGTTCTGTTTCATCGCGGGGTAGGAATCGTTGGTCCGGTTGGCGCACACCAGCAGCGTCGGTGGGGAGTCAGTGACGCTGGTCACCGCGCTGGCGGTGAATCCCGCCCGGCCGCCGGGACCGTCCGTGGTGATGACGTTAACCGCCGCACCCAAACGGGCCATCGCCTCACGATAGGCTTGCTTCTCGACGGGCACGGTATGCTCCTCCATTGGTCTCCGGGCAGTATGCAGCAGGTGTGGCAAGCTGGCCAGATCGGCGGATTCGGCGACGGCGCGCGCGAAAGTTGGCCCATTTGTCCGATGAGTGCGCTACGATCGCCGCTTACCGAGATGAAGCACGATGCGCCGCACTGATCCAGACAACGGGACCTGTCACTGATGCGTTTGCCCGCCGCGCTGGTGCCGCTGCGTAACGGCACTTTTCGTCGTCTGTGGATTGCGAGTGTCGTCGGATGGCTAGGCACCTGGCTGCAAAACACCGGCGCGGGCTGGCTGATGACGTCGCTGGCGCCGCAGCCGCTAATCGTGGCGATGGTGCAGGCCGCGACCATCATGCCGGTGTTCCTGCTGGCTTTGCCCGGCGGGGCGATGGCGGATATCGTCGATCGCCGGGTGTTTCTGATCGGCACGCAGATATGGACGATTCTGGCCGCCACGCTTTTAGCCGTCCTGACGATCCTGCATCTGATGACGGCATTCTGGCTGCTGGTGCTGACCTTCGCCATCGGCATCGGGTCAGCGCTGACCCAGCCGGCCTGGAGCGCCATCGTGCCCGAACTGGTCCCGCGCGAGGATATGGTGCAGGCCATCGCGCTGAACGGGATTGGCTATAATCTGACCCGAGCGGTGGGCCCGGCGATTGCGGGATTCCTGATTCTGCTGGGCGGCTCCAGCCTGGCGTTTTCGATGTATGCGACGTCGATTCTGGCGGTGATCAGCGCGCTGTTTGTCTGGAGGCGGGAGCGTCGTTTCACCGGCTTGCCGCGTGAGCATTTCGTGTCGGCCATGCGCGCGGGCATGCGCTTCGTGCGCAATACACCGGCGATCCAGGCGGCGATGGTCAGAACGGCGGCGTATTCGATTCCGGCGTCGGCGCCCTGGGCGCTGCTGCCGCTGTATGTCCGGCGCGATCTGTTGCTGGGGCCGGGGATGTACGGCGTGATCCTGGGTATGATGGGGGTCGGGGGCGTGACGTCGGGCATGCTGCTGCCGATCGTGCGGGCCAGGCTGTCGCGCGGCGCAACGGTGGCGGGATGCACGATCGTGTCCTGCGCCGGCATGGCCGTGGTCAGTGTGTCCAACCACTGGCTACCGGCCTCGTTCGGAATGCTGCTGTTCGGGTTGGGGTGGACCTCGGCTTTCGCCACGATCCAGGCGGCGGCTCAGTTGGTCTGCCCGCCATGGGTGCGCGCTCGGGCGCTGTCCATCTACCAGCTTGCGCAGAACGGCGCGCTGACTATCGGATCGTTCGGGTGGGGCTGGCTGGGCGGCTATGTCGGCATTCCACACACCTTCATGGCCGCGACCGCGGTCGGCCTGATCTTGATGATCGTCGCCAGGCTTTTCAGCATCGAGGCGATCGTGCGGGCGCCCTCGACCACGGCGGAACAACCGGCACCGTTGCCGGAGGCGCCGGCGCCGGAATTCGTTCCGCTGCTGCGCGCGGCTCGTGGCCGGATCATGGAGATGGCGTATTACCGGGTGGAACCGCCGCAGCGGATTGAGTTTCTGAAGCTGATGAACGAACTGCATCAGGTGCGCGGGCGCGCCGGAGCGGTGTTCTGGCAGGTCTATGAGGACGTGGCGCATCCCGAGGGTTGGGTAGAGGTCTGGTCGATGGAAAGCTGGACCGAACATCTGCGGGAGGCGATCCGGCTGTCAGAGGACGACAAGCGGCTGCTGGCCGCGGTGTCGGTGTTCCAGCATGAGGCGCATCGGCCATCGCGGTTTCTGGCGGTCGATCCGCAGGAGTATCTGCATGATCATGTGCCCGCGCCGCGGTTTCCAGGGAAGCTGCCGGTGCAGGGCGCGGCGCGGGCCTAGGGACTACGGCGGCGAAATGAACAAATCGTCCGAGGGAAGCAGTCAGCCCGTCGCCGATAGGACAATGTGCCGCTTTAGCTGCCTTCCTTTGTCCAGACGTTGTCCCAAAGCAGGTCCTTCCAGCTTGCCAGCCTGTTCCTCAATGTTCCTACTGCGTGCATGAAGTCGGCATGGGCTTGGATGCCCCGGCCCATCAGGTGCGGATCAGACCGCTGAGCCCGTCCACGGCGTCGCTGTCAGGGAAAATTCGATTCAGTGCCGGGGCGCCCAGCCCCAGATGGCCGGCTAACAATCCCTTCGCCACCGCCCGCAGATCCGTTGTCGGGGCCAGGTCACGGTTTTCGAGTAATTGGCCGGTGCCAAGGCCGGGCCAGGTCGCTTTGACACGGCCACCGGCGACCGCGCCGCCAACCATGAAGGCAACCGTTCCGGTGCCATGGTCGGTGCCCTTGGTGCCGTTCACGCGGGCGGTTCGTCCAAACTCCGTCATCGCCAGCACCGCTGTCTGGCTCCAGGCCGGTCCCAGCGCCGCCTTCAAGGCGACCAGCCCGTCGTCCAGCTGTTTCAGCGGGCCGCGCAACCGGTTGGCTTGGGCGGTGTGGGTGTCCCAACCCCCAAGCTCCAGGGCGGCGATGCGAGGACCGTCGTCCGCGCGCAGCATCTCGCCAGCGGATCTGGCCAGGGCGGCAAAGGCGAATTTGTCCTTCGGCTGCGTGTCGGCCGCCATCACCGAGTCACTATATCCGCGCGCCAGTAGCCCCTGGCGGATCGCCGGGCCGGTGACCGGGTCGCGCTGGTTTAGCGCAACGATGGCGGCATACAGATCGGGGGCTGGCTGGGCAACGCCGTGCGGTGCCCAGTTGGCGACCTCAGCGGGGCCGCGCAGCAGAAGCGGGACGGACACGCCGACGGCCAGCGCTTCGCCCTCGGGGCGCTTGGTTGTCGGCGGGGGCAGGGCGGTGACTGTCCGGTTGAGCCACCCGCTGGTCATCCGGTGGTCGGTGCCGGATTCAAGGTAGTCCTGCGCCTCGAAATGGCTGCGGACACGGTAGTGCGCGGCAACGGCGTGGACGATCAGGGCTTCGTTGGCCCGATACATCGCATGCAACCCCGATAGGGCGGGATGCAGGCCATAGAAGCCGCCGAGGTCCAACATCCCGTCGGTCTGGCCCGGGGAAGCGGGGAGGATTTCACCGCGCAGGCTGGCGAGGGCCGGATCGCCATAGGGAATCACCGCCGCCATGCCGTCCAGGGCCCCGCGCAGAACGATAACAACCAGCCGCCTGTCGGTCGGGGCGTTGGCCAGAGCCAGCGTGGTCCGGCCGAAGGCGGCGGTCGCGGCCAGCCCCAGCAGGGCGGTCCGGCGGGCGATCGGGGTTTTATGGAGGTGCATGACATCAGCGCCTTTGAAATTCGGGGCTTGTTAGCAGCAGCGCCGCGGCGTCTCGCCGGGACCCGGCGTGCCGGATCGCGTCCCGGGTCTCGGGTCGCAGCAGTGGACCTAGGGCGTTGGCGGCGATTTCTTCGACGTCCCGGTTGCCGATGCGGCCGGCGAAACCGGTGGCCCAATCCACCCGCCGAACCATTGACTCCGGCCCTGCCCAATCCGCCGCCTGGTCGGACCAGCCGTTCGGCGCCGGGGCACCCCACAAGGGCTGGCCGAGTCCCGCCATGATGCCGATCAGGTTGGGGACCCGGGCGGGGGGAACATCCAGGGTGCGGATGCTGGCGACAACATACTCCATCGGCGTCCGTAGCTTGGTGCCGGGCGTCCAGGCCGCGTGAAGCGTTAGCAGCGCAGCCGAGGCGGCACCCAGGTCGCCCCCGGTGTCGCGCAGCACGCCTTCGATGACGCGCACCGCGTCGGGCGGTGGATCGTCGGCGACGAAGTGGCGGACCAGCCTGGCGGCCAGAAACCGGTGGGTCGCCGGATGGTTCGCCAGGAACGTCAGGGCCGCGACTCCGCCGGCCTCGCCGGGCGGGAATGGCCGTTGCAGCAGGGTTTGTTCACCGGGTTCGTGGGCGAACGGGCGGTAGCGGAAGCCCGGGGGATCGGCTTTCAGGTCGATCGACCAGCCGGTCAGGATATTGGCGAAGGCGGTGACATCGGATTGCGTGTAGCGGGCCAGCGGGCTGACTGTATGAAGTTCCAGGCACTCGCGGGCCAGGTTTTCGTTCAATCCGCGATGGGTCTTCTGGCCGGCGCGACTGTCGGGGCCAATGGAGGCGACATTGTCCAGATACAGCAGCATCGCCGGGTGCCGCATTACAGCCAGCAGCATGTCGCCGAAGCGGCCGGTTACATGCGGGCGGATGGCTTCCTCCACGAAGGCGGCGGCGACGGGCGCGCAGGCGCCGCGCTTCACCGAGACGGTGAAGTGGTTGGTCCAGAACCAGACCAGCCGTTCCCGGAACGGGGCGGGGCTGGTGATGGCGTTCGCCAGGTGCTGGGTTGCCTGGGCGTTGAACAGGGCGCGCGATCTGGATTCGCCCGGCGGTGGCTTGGTCATGCGATCTTCACGCAGGGCGGCGAGACCGGCCGCGGCGGTCGGGGGATCGTCGAACCGGGTTTGATCGGGTTGGCGTAATTGGTCCAGCAGCCAGGCGGCAGGGTCGGCTGGCAGCGGTTCGCCGCCGCGCCGGCCTAGGCCAAACCTGACGAGAGCCTGGGCTGTTCTTGTGTCCATAGCCGGCTATTTAGCGGTTCGGCATGTGTCGGACTGTGATGAATCGTCCCGCTTGTTCGCTGCCATGCATGGAACGCGCTGAATTCGCGCTTGCAAAACCGCGCGCACTGTCGCATTTCCCGCCCTACATAACCGGTCGAGGGTTCGACCGGCACCGTGGGCGGGCGCGCGGGGGTTGTCCCCGGATCCAGAGATGGATCACGCGCCCTTTCTGATATGCCGGTCTGTTAGCGCGCTTGTGTGCCTGCGCGATGGGCCTTTCGTTCGATGGTAGGAGGTTTGCCGTGTCTGTTACGCCGCTCGATAAGATCAGAAACATAGGAATTACCGCGCATATCGATGCCGGCAAGACCACGACGACCGAGCGGATTTTGTATTACACGGGTGTGTCTCACAAGATCGGTGAGGTGCATGATGGCAACACCACCACCGATTACATGGACCAGGAGCGGGAGCGTGGCATCACGATCACGTCCGCCGCGGTGACGTGCGAGTGGAAAGACAACCGCATCAACATCATCGACACGCCGGGCCACATCGACTTCAACATCGAGGTCAATCGCAGCCTGCGCGTGCTGGACGGTGCGATTTTCATCATCGAGGGCGTGGCCGGCGTGCAGCCGCAGTCCGAGACCAACTGGCGTTTGGCCGACCGCTATAACGTGCCGCGCATCATCTTCATCAACAAGCTGGACCGGACCGGTGCCGACTTCTACCGCGCGTTCGACACGCTAAAGGAGAAGCTGGACATCGTCGCGCTGCCGCTGCAACTGCCGATCGGCACGGAAGAGAACTTCCTGGGCGTCGTTGACCTGGTCGAGATGAAGGCGATCGTCTGGGAAGGCGGCGAGCTGGGCGCGAAGTACCATTACGAGGACATTCCCGCCGACATGGCGGAGTCGGT
>DAIEHR010000262.1 GCA_027353465.1 Acetobacteraceae bacterium
TCGATCCAAGCATCTGTGGCGTGCGGCAGCACCTCGCGGGAGAAATATGCCTCCACGGACTCCTCCAGCGGCACCGTCTCGGTATCACGCAGGGCGGGATCGGGCTGCCTAAGGCCCTTCTGCTTGCCCTTTAGGCCCAACACCACCTTGCCAGCCTCGTCCCGCAGAGGCCGCTCCACGGTGATGCTGCGATACCCAAAGGCCTCGTTTGGGAACAGCCTAGACAGAGGTGCCAGCCGGACCTTGCCGCCCTCGGGAGCCTGTGGCGGGGCCTCGCCATCAAATACCGGCTGGATCGTGCTGCGGCCTTCGGCGTCCGTGATGGTGGCCAGTCGGGCCTCCGCCGCATCCCCGAACAACCGGGTGACCAAGGCGATGTTATCGTCGGACATCTCCCGCCGCTTGGACCCGAGGCTCTTGCGCATCTTTTGCCACAGCGCCGACCCATCGATCAGTTGCACTTTGCCCTTACGGGCTGCCGGCTTGCGGTTCGAGACAATCCAGACATAGGTTGAGATGCCCGTGTTGAAGAACATGTCGGTCGGCAGCGCGATGATCGCCTCCACCAGATCGTTCTCCAGCACGTAGCGGCGGATTTCGCTCTCGCCCGAGCCGGCCCCTCCGGTGAACAGGGGGGACCCATTGAGGACGATGCCGAACCGGCAGCCGCCCTCCTGCGCCGGCCTCATCTTGGACAGGAGGTGCAGCAGGAACAGCATGGACCCATCCGACACACGCGGCAGCCCAGGCCCGAACCGGCCGGCATGGCCCATCTGTTCGTGTTCCTTGCGGACCTCCTTCTCGACCTTTTCCCACTCCACCCCGAAAGGCGGGTTGGACAGCATGTAGTCGAACTTCCGGCCAGCGTGGCCATCATCGGAAAGCGTGTTGCCTGCGACGATGTTCCGCACATCCTGGCCCTTGATCAGCATGTCGGCTTTGCAGATCGCGTAACTCTCGTCGTTCAGTTCCTGCCCGAACATGGTCAACTGTGCGGCCGGGTTGTGCTCCAGCAGGTGTTCGGCTGCGACCGACAGCATGCCTCCTGTGCCCGCAGTGGGGTCGTAGATGGTCCGCACGACAGGTTGCCCGGGCGTCAGGATGTCGTCGTCCTCGATGAACAGCAGATTGACCATCAGCTTGATGGCATCGCGCGGGGTGAAGTGTTCCCCGGCCGTCTCGTTCGATGCCTCTGCGAACTTCCTGATCAGTTCCTCGAAGGCGAGGCCCATGTCGTGGTTAGACACCCGAGCGGGGTCGAGGTCGAAGCCGGCGAACTTCTCGGTGACCTGATACAGCAGTCCGGCCTTGCGCAGCCTGTCCACCTGCTCCGCGAACCGGAACCGTTCGAAGATGTCACGGACCGAGTCGGAGAAGCCCTGGATGTAGGAGGTCAGGTTGGTGGCGAGGTTGTCCTGGTCCCCCATCAGCTTCTTCAGGTCCAGGGACGAGGTGTTGATGAACCGCAACTTGGCCACCCGGAGCATGAACGGCTCGGGATTGACCCCCTGGGCTTCCCGCGTGGCCTTTTCAGCCAGCACTGCGGCCTTTGTGGGGGCCAGGACGCAGTCCAGGCGGCGGAGCACAGTGAAGGGCAGGATGACCTTGCCGTAGTCGGCGGGCTTGTAATCCCCCCGCAGGAGGTCCGCGACGGACCAGATCAGGGCAGAGATGGATGCGGGCTGGCTCATCGTATTGTTCTGGCTCCGGCACGGAGGGGGACGCGGACGGTTCGTGCTGTTCAAAGCCATGTTGTCCCCCACCAGGAGGGAAATGTCGATGAGGGCGAGACCTTAGCCGGGGCAGAAACGAAGGTGCCCTCATACGGCTCCCCGGGAGGCCGCCTACGCCGTCCGAGGCCCGCCCCCACCCTAAAGTCATAATAACATACGACCGCCGCCAGAAACCTTCAGGGCACCCCACGGCGCATCTTGAATGTTATGCTGTCGTAGGCAGTCCAACGGTGGTCCGAACCTCGATCCCGGCATGATACCCGAATGACCCCCTGATCAGCATCTGGGCGTTCTGGACGGCCGACTGGGCCACGATGATGCCGTCGAACATCGACAGGGCCAGCGCCGGGCCTGGGGCTTGGCTCCAGTTCTTCAGCAGCATCATCACGGTGGTTAATGCCCGGGCCTCGATACCCTGGAGCCGCAATGCAAGGAGGCGCTCCGGTGACCCGAGATGAGACAGCTTCGTCAAGCCGGCAGGGACCGCCACAGCCTGTGCAGGTGTCGACAAGAATGGATATTTTGCGCAGACAACAGCCTTCACCGCCGATGCATCGAACGATCTGAATAATTCTGCTTCCTCGGGCGAGGCGTTTTTCAACTGGCGTTTCGGCCATGACGTGACCCCGACCCCGTTCCCCAACGACGCGAGAATCCACTTCTTGACGATATCGCGTGGCACCTCGGGGACCTCATAGGGATCGCCTTCAGGCAATTTCAGGCCGAGCAGGCCATGCATGATGGATAGGTGGGAGGCCTGAATGTCGATCTCGGCTACAGGTTCGCCGTTAATCCTGATGTCCGCACGGCGTTGAGCCTTGGGCATTGACTGATAGGGTCGATCCGCCGATCCCCCAAGGGCATACCATCGGCCATGAAGGGCATCGCAGGCTTGAAATACCCGCTTCCAGCGAGGCGGCAGGCAGCCCTCCACAGCCTGTTCCGCAGCGAAGGCATTGAAACTCTGGACCTCCCTGATCAGTCGCTCTGCATTATGACCGAGGGCGCTAATCGGTAATAAGTCCTTGCCCACATCCCTTGCTGCCGGGTCGTATTGTCTGGAGGTCACCCTACGGACCAATACAGGTTCAGGCGGGAGCGGCGGGGCCTTGGTGGACGGCTGGGACCTAAAGTCGGCATTGACGGTCGCCGCTGTGACGCCGTGCAACGTCGCCATGTCCAGCAGGTCCAAAGTCGGCCAGTAGCGGGTTACCGCGCCGCTCCATGATCGAACGCCTTCTTCCCAGTCGATCGGTGGCTTCGTGATACCTTCAGCAACCCCCAGGAGGCGCAGGCCACGCAGCGCGGTGGTTGCAGCCTCGAATGCTCGCCTGCCTATCGGTTGGCCGGTAAACGACGCGGCTTGAAGTTTCCTGTAGCTTGGTATGGTCTGTGTCCAAGCCCTGAGAACTCCCCCAACCACCGCACCTACGGCTCCCCTGAGAAGTTTCCTTCCGGCCTCACCCCGACGGACAGGTGTCGTCAGCGCCTCCTGGACTGCCACGTGGGTGGTTAGCTCCTCCACCAGGGCAACAGCAGCGGGCGTCACCGGGATGTAGTTCAGAGGCATTTGGGTCGCCCTACGGAGCCAAATGGCGAACTCCCGGTTCTCGGCAGGATTGCCCTCCGGCGGCGGAAGAGAGCCGGGCCACGGTGGTTCGGGAAAATTGGTTCCAGTTACCCCTGAGGGGCCTTCTGGGCCGTGGAGGATCGAGACAGCATCACCTCCATCATCACCCCCCTCATCAGCGCTATTAGGGCATAGAGGTTGGGAGGTTTCCTGGCAGGCCATTAAAGGAACATCAGGTCCAGTAGGCGCTATTCGGGGTTTCGGTCTTTGTGGGGGTGAGATCGGATGTTCATCAGTGCCACCCCGTTGCTGGACCTTGCTTTGGTCAACGTCTGCTGACGACGAAGCGTTTATATCGGCTCCGAGGGCCTGAAGCGGGGTTGTTATGGTCCCAGTCGAGTATGAGGCGCGTGCGGCTTTAGCGGCGGGCGAAACGTGTTCAGTCATCGGAATACGTTGGCAGAAGCTCGGTCATGGAGGGCCATCGATAATGCCACATGAATGAGGTCTTCGCTGCATTTTTGTTCGTCGGCGCTGTTGGCCAAAGGGGACCCGCCAGCCGCCGAGTATGAGCATAGCAGGTCTACGCTCGTGACATAGATGAACCATTTAAGCTATGCTTCCTCGGCCTGCCGTCATGCTTTCGCGGGACTAAAGGGTGATGGTGTTGTTCGCTGAGGTTGGCCCTCGCGACCCCCGGTGATCATTTAGCCTTAGGATCGGACGTTCTGGCGGCGCTGACGCGCGTATGGGCGGGTCGTTGATCCTCGCCCGCCCGTAGGTCAGGTCTCACACATGGCGGTGCAATGCAGATCGGATCGCGTCGCATTCGTCACCGAGTTTATTAGCCCCCCACGGCCCGCCAGCGCCTCCAGCCGCCGATACAGCCCGCACGGCGGCCACATCGAAGCCCCGTAGCGGTTGTCGGTGGTCTCGTCCATGTAGAGGTCCCGTCGAACCTTCAGCGTCGCCAAACGGACCCATTTCGCTTTACTCGTCCTCATCAGACTGGTTCCAATTCGGGTGATACAGACTTGGATATCGGCGGACTTCAGCGTTCGGCTTGGGGCCTGGAGGAACTGGCCGTGGCTCATTAAGCAGGTAATCCAGGTCTTCCTGCTCGGGCTGTAGGGGAAGGGTCGCCGAAGTAATGGGCGCGACAAGCGGACTGTTGTCTGTCTCCAGGTCAGCATTAGCATCATCAATGAGTTCGAGGGTAAATCGGATTGGAATACCGGCTGCCTCCGCCCGGCGGTTTGCCTCCTCAACCGACACGGTGAGTTCAGCAGCGTAGTAGGTGCTGCCTGGGCGATCCCCTTCGACGACGATGACCCCCAGCAGTTCCTCGGGGTCCCCAGGGAAGTGGCTCTGGAAGAACCTGAACGCGTAATCGTCCCCGTCCGCTGGGGTGGCGAAATACTCGTTCTCCTCGTTCTGATAGTCGGGTTCGGCGTCCAGCCATGCGTGAACCGTCTGCCGCAGGTTGGCGAACGCCAGCGGGTCCAACCCATCCACCCAGGCTTCTACCCCGTCCTCGGGTTCCTCAGGCCACCGCTCCTGATCGATCTCGGGCAGGCTGTCGCGGAATTCGGCGTATTCAGAGTAAAGATGCCACATCAGTGGCTGCACGTCGTCGGCGGCCAGCAGTAAGGCAGCAGAGGTCGCCGCATCGTCGTAGCCGAGATCGAACGCGTCGGCCCTGGTCTCCGGGTTGGAGTAGTCCGACTGGCCAATTCGGCCGTCTCCGTTGACGGTGAAGGTGACCGGATGCAGTTCCATCAGCCTCCAAACGTCTGGGGTTACCTCGGCGGCCTCTACAGCCTTCTCCGGGATCACGGCGGGCAACAGCAGGCACGCGGCGAGACCCCGAAGGAAGCCCCGGCGGTCGAGTTTGAACGACGGCATGGTGATACGGCTCCTTCCTTAGAACTTCGAGTAAGACGCTGACTCGTTGCGGATGAGGACCTGCCTGACTGCGTCGGCACTCCAGGCCCCGCCACGTGACGTGCGGGTGCCCCGTGCGGTCAATTCAGCGGCGATCTGGCGCAGGCTCTGTCCATACGAACGCATGTCGGTGATCATCGGCCCCACTGCCCCCGCAAAGGCCCTGGCGCGGTCCTGGAGGGCCTGTGCTCCTGCCAGGGAGAAGGGGCCGCCTTTCCAGCCCCCAGCGTGACGCCATGGGACTTTGCGGCCACTTCCCCTTTATGCTGCATCCCGGACCCTCATAATGGTCTGGCGGCTGGTGCCGTGCTGTTTGGCTAAAGCCGATACGCTAATGCCAGCGGCCAAGGCATCCCGCACAGCATCCCGCTGGGCAGCATTCAAGGTTGCAGGCCGGCCCAGAGTCGCCCCCTCAGCCCTCGCCCTTTCCAGCCCCGCCTGGGTCCGCTCAATCAGCAAATCCCGCTCGAACTGCGCGACGGCATTAATCACGCCCATGGTCATGCGGCCCGCTGGGCTGGTCAGATCAACTCCTCCTAGCGCGAGGCAATGAACCCGGACACCCATGGCGGCCAGCCTATCGACCGTAATGGCCACGTCGATGGCGTTACGGCCCAACCGGTCCAGTTTGGTGACGATCAGCACATCATCCGCCTCAAGCCTATCCAGCAGCCGCGTGAAGCCGGGTCGCTGCTCAATCGCGGAACTCCCGGAAACCGTCTCCGCGATCACACGTCGGGTGTCCACGCGAAACCCGGCGGCTTCGATCTCCCTGATTTGGTTTTCCGTAGTCTGGCCAGCGGTGGACACCCTGACGTAGGCGAAGGTGCGAGACATACGTGGAACTCCATGTCCGAAAACGATGTCCGTATCCAAGGCAATGCCCGTAATGTCGTCAAGCTGTTTTTCGGACAGTTTGACCGGGCCCGTCCGAAATCGTTCGTTTTTGGACAGGGTAAGGCCCCACAACGCACTTTTTAGAACGGGAAGGCGCCTAGCTTGTGCGCGATCGTAAACAATATGACTGCAATCACGGCCAGGGTGGTGCGGATTTCCGCAAGTAGGCCCCCGGTCTTGTCCGTCGTGCGGTTGATTGCCCCTTGCACGTCCCACAGCTTCTCTCGCACTCCGTCCCGGACGTTCCCCAGGCCGTCTATTATCGCTGCACAGCCGGGATGGCTGGCTAGATATGTGTCCTTCTCCATCCCCCGGTGAGCGTCATAGGCGTCCTGGACCTTCCGCCAGCCTGCCGCTTCGTCCCACGGCTCTTTGCGGTATCTCGGTTCCCGTTCCATGGTGTTCTCCCGTTGCCCGACCACTACGGCCCGGCCGCACGCCGCATCGTTGCGAGAGAGAAAAAGCGGCGTCAACGGTCCCTAGGCGGCATTCCCTGGGTCCTGAAGGATTTCAAAGAAGGGTTAAAGGTTCGCCATGTTGTTGTTCGGTTCTGGCATGAAGAGTGGGCGCCCCAAAAGCCCCTGGTTCCCCTTGGGTCCCATCCCCGGTCCCTCCCGGCCTCCTTCCAGCCCGTCTCATTTTATGAGACATTTGCCGCCTTCTGCTGGGTCCTCTCGTTGGGTTCCCATCCCGACCGATCTCTTCAGTCCCATTCAGGTGGTGCCGCCTCTGTTATACGCGGGGAGGGTTCAATGCGGGCTTCCGCTGCTCCCGTGGGCGGGTGGCAAGCTTCCATTTTGCACCAACGATTGCACCAACTACAGGCAAAACAAATTCTTATTTTGAGCCGCTTTATGCGATTTTTCCGGTTCGGAATGAGTATCTCATCCCCTCCGCCAATCTTATCATTCAAGCACTTGATTTAACCCCATTGTTCGCGGATCGGAGCGCTGCTGCGCTTTGCGCTACCGCAACATCTTTGCGATTGTCTTTGCACGTTCGCGCACGCGGCGCGCCCACGGGGGTCAGCGTCACTGGCGCGATGGAGTAGCGAACGGTCGGATATACCAACCCGAGTCACAAAACGGAATCGAAGGTAGCATCGGTAGCATCGGGCAACGCCAGTCCAACGGGCACGCTCGTCCAGGTATTCCACCCAAGACGCGGCGGGGCCGCTCCATTCAGCGACAGTGGAAACCTAGCGCCCGCGCCCAGCACGGGATTGATGACGAAGCCCACCTCCAAACCGAGGAATGCCTGAACCAGGCTAACGAGGCGGCGATGCGCCGGTTGGTCCGGCAGCAGCGCCTCAAAATCGTTCCGGTCCAGCGGGCCGATCCGCAGTACAATTCGGCCCTGGGTTTCCCAAGCTCGGTCTCCGACCACCGCATCGACGCCTAAACGGTTCCACGCACCCGCGTCCATCAGCCGCGGCAGGCAGGTCTGCTGGTCGGGCGGCAGAACGATCCAGCCGCCCGTGAATTGGCGGACTTCAACCGGCCTGCCGATCCAGTCGCCGACCAAGGCCGACAGACGCTCGGCGGAACGCGGATGCATCGCGAACGATCCCGCATAGTGAAGCAGCGGGTCCGGACCAGCCTCCAGCCGCGCGAGCAAACCGGACGTGCCGTAGCCGGACACCGCAAGCAACGACGTGCTGATCGGGTCGGCCCGCGGCGGGACGGCCATGGCTGACACCTCGGCAGCACGATGCAGGCGATACTTGAAACCGGCCCGTCCGAACGCGGCCACCATGCGGTGCGACAGAAGATCCAGGAAATCGTGCAACGCGCTTGATCCGCGCCGGGACGTTTCCGCGGCCAGGGACTCATACAAACGCGGGAGGACGCCGCCGGCCCCGATCAGGCCAATCAGGGACACCGTGACGCGCGGTTCGGCCTGCCGATCAACCGCCGTGACCTCGCCCGCCGGAAACGCTCGGCCGGGTTGGGTGCGAAAGCGCGCCGCCTGCGATGGATCGCAGGTCTTCCGCAAACGCATCAACACCCGCAAGGCCGCGTCGAAGCCAAAGCGGTGCGGCTGTGTCAGAAGCCGGTGATGCACGGACGGTGCGCGCCTCATAGAAGCACCTGTGCACCGGCCCTTGCCGGCCAGGATACCACCTGCTGCCCCTGAACCATGACCCGCGTGCGGACGAAAGCATTGACAGTGGCGTGCAGCGCCAGAAACCGGTCAAGGACGGAAGCCAGGAGAAACAAGCCGCTGGTCTGCCATAGGCGGGCATCAAAGCCGAGGCTGACATCAACGCCACGGCAAAAGGAACCGGGCCTGGCACCTGGGACGCGGGCAACCCCTGGTTGCGCCGACACCGAAACCAGGCCTTCGATGACGGCGCGGGTTTCCGGCGTGTCACGCCGATCGTAGAGGCGGAGTACCTCCTTCAGTGCCGTCGCTGCCGCTTCGCCGCCAACGATGGAAAGGTGGCCCAGCGACAGATGCGAAACCAGGCGCCAGAGAGTCCCCTTACCCGGCGGCAGCCCTAGTGTAGGTGTTGGCGCGGTCATGCAATTCACCTTACCTATCGCAGCGTGGCCTTCCACGATTTGCAGGGTCGGATGACCGCCGCCGAACGGCAAGGCGGCCGGAAGGTCGCGGTTGAAGCACAGTGCATCCACGGACAGGACGCTGTCGGCGGGATCGTCGGGATCGAAGTCGGGATCCGACGTGCCAAGATAGGTTTCCGAACCGCCCATCGGCGATGGCCGGCGGATTGTGATGAAACTGCCGCCCGCCCCATCCATGTCGCCGGAGAGCCCAGACAGGCGGTAGAACGGCCGCCAGGGCCGTGACTTGCCATCCCCCAGTATCTCCTGCACCCGCTCCACCTGCCACACTTCCATCGATGCCGTTCGGCGGGCATCCGGCACGACGCGATATTCGGTATCAGTGTGGGTCAGGGCGATTGGTTCGCAGCGCTGCTGGAACAGATTGATAGCGGGCGCACAACCCAGCGCCAGGGTATCATCGCCGACCATCCGTTCCAGGTCTGGCACCGCGCGGTCCATATAGACGAATATGTCCAGTTCCTTGCCGGCTTGCAGCAGGGTCTTGGCCTCGATTCCGGTAAAATCCAGGAACAGGAATTTTTCCGGAAAAGCGAAATATTCCGTCAGCAGGCGAAAACCCGAGAAGCCACGAGGCGACCACGGGATCAAGGCATCCTCCGATGCGTAGCCCACCGGTTCAATCGCGGATCCCGGCAAGATGGCCGGCCTGGGGTCGGCTGGACCATCGGCATAAGCCACTGAAATTGCTCGGGTTGACAGCAATTCCAGCAGGGGCAACGACACGTTGGGGCTGGCGCGCAGAAAGAACCGCAGGCGGTCAAGCCGCAGCGTGGTGAAGTCAACATCAGCGGTGCAACGCAAGCGGATCCGCAGCACCGAAACGGCGCCAGCCGCGTGCGGATTGGCCGGTGCGGCGAGGGGCAGGCCTGACAGGCGAACGGACTCGATCTCGATGGGCCAGATGGTTTGCGGCCACGCGGTGCGAAATCGGCAGACCTCGCCGCGGACCGGTTCGGTGGCCAGGGCGAGGCCAGCCGGCAGGGTGACTGGCCGGTCCAGACCTGGCTGACTCTGGAATCTGGCGATCATGCATGACGGCACCGGGGCAAGGTAGTGCGGGTAAAGGATTCCCAGCAGCGCCTCGGTGAGTTCGGGGAATTCATCGTCCAGCCGTTGCTGCACGCGGGCGCCGAGGAAGGCAACGCCTTCCAACAGGCGGGCGACGTGAGGATCATCGACAGTGTCGGCGGACAGGCGCAGGCGGGCGGCGATCTTCGGATGCGCCTCCGCGAACCGGCCCGCCAGCGAGCGGATGGCGGCGAGTTCCTGGTTGTAATATGGCAGCAGAGAGTCAGACATCGGGGCGTTCCCCTTGATCGCGGACGGTGACCGTGGCGGCGGCGGTGTCGATGACGGTTTCAAATGCAACGGGTTCCTCGGCCGGTTCGGCCCGCAGCAGGGCTTCGACCCGCAGACGCAGGCGCGGGTCCAGCGGATCGCTATTGTCGAGCAGCGCGACGCGGAGGCGCGCAAAGCGCGGTTCGAACCGGCGCAGCGTGATTTCGATTTCGGTGCGAAGGTGTTCGCGCTGGGCTGGGTCGTTCAGGACGCCGGAGGCGAAGTCGGGGATGCCGTAGCCGATCGACGATACCGCGAGTTCAGTCAGGTGCGGCGGGCACGATCGCCAGCGGCGGCGCGTATTCAGCAGGGCTTCAAGGTCCCGCTGCACGCTGCGGCGCAAGGCAGCCAGCGCCCGGGCTGACGACATCGGCTTATCCTTGGACTGTTCAGGTTCAAGGTCCAGCAGGCGGTCCAACAGCGGCAGGCTGGCACGTGGAGCTTCGGTATGACCGGGACTTTGCATGGACGGGCTTCCTTACGATCCAGGGGCCGCGAGATCGGTGATCATACGGAACGTCGCCGATACGCCATCGAGTTGGAAATGCGGCTGCAGGTGGACGGTGCAGGTAAAGGTGCCGGGCTTTCCGATCTTCTCGCGCACGGAAACCCGAGCGGTGGCAAGCGGAAAACGGGCACGTACATCGCTGGGAGCGGACATGCTGGGGTTCACGTAGCCCTGCAACCACGCATGCAGCCGCTGCTCGATGTCCGCCGCGTCGTGGAACGATCCCACCGCCTCGCGCCCGAGCAGTTTGACGTAATGCGCGAAGCGCGACACGCAGAGCATGGAATTGAGTTGGGAGGAGAAGCGCGCGTTGGCATCCGCGACCGCGCCGTCGGGTCCGGCGTAGCGCTGCGGCATGTGCAGGGTGCGAACGCCGGCAAATACCCCCTGTTCCCCGAACGGGAGCGCGGTCAGCGGCATCAGTCCGGCCTCGATCAACATGCGCTCCTGGCGATCGGACAGGGCGACATCGAGGCTGGACCGGAACCAAGCCGGATCGGTGGGGAACAATTGGGCCGGCATGTCGGTGACGAGACCGCCGCCCAGCCGGTTTGTCTCCGCGCCGCGGACGTCGGCGGGCCAGTGGTGGTTTGCGAACGCGCGCGTGGCGACGGCGGCGAAAGGAAAGCCGGCGGTCATCCATACGTTTTCGTCGGGGCCGGAGACTGTTTCGGCATAGCGGAAGCCGTCGCCTCGCGCCGGGTCATCGGCCCAGGCCGGACGCGCCAGCGCGCGCGGCAGGGTTACCGCCACGAAACGCATGTCGTCCTGCCGCGCCAGTCCGCGCCAGCGCACGAATTCGTCGGAGCGGAACGGGTCGGCCAGGTCGCCGGCCAAGGCGAGGTCGCCGAAACTGTCCACCTGCAACAAGGCAGGGGCGGCACCGATCACAACGGGGGCAAAGGCCGCCGCGGCGACGCCGGCCAGTGCGGCCATAGCATTGACATCGTCGGTCGGGGCCTCGGCCACGGGGCGGTGGCGGAGTTCATGGTCGATCACCAGAAGTCCATATGGTTCGCCGCCGGGCATGCCGAATTCCTCCTCGTACACCTTCCGGAACAGGTGGCTGCGATCGAATTCGGTTGCCCTGGCCAGATCGCGGCAAAGGTCCCGCCAGGGCAGGTTCAGCACCTTCACCCTGACGGTTCCGCCGGGATCCAATCCCTGCACTAGCCAGGCGAGGCCACGCCAAGACCCTTCCAGACGCCGCAACCGGCTGTGGTGCAGGATCGCATCCAGTTGTCCGCTAACCAGCGCATCGATCGCCGCGATGCAGCGATCAAGCGCTAGTCGGAATGCCTCCATCGTGCCGGCGGACCGGGCGGTCGCAAGGAGTTCGGAGACGGGCAGCATCCGCTGTCAGCTTTTCTGCGGAATGCTGGCCACCATGCGCAAGCTGGTGGTGAGTTCCTCCATTTGCAGCCAGGGGCGCAGATAGGCGATGGCGTTATATGAGCCCGGCTTGCCTGGGATTTCCCGCACCTCCACCTTTGCCTCCCGCAACGGATAACGGGCCTTGGTCTCCGCGCCGGCGCTTTCGTTTGGGTTCACGTAGTTCATGATCCAGCGGCTCAGCCAGGTCTCGCACTCCGTTGCTTCCATGAAACTGCCGATCTTGTCGCGGGCGATCACCTTCAGGTAATGGGCGAAACGACCGCTGGCCATGATGTAGGGCAGACGAGCGGAAATCGCGGCATTGGCCGTCGCCTCGGGGCGGTCGTACTTCTTCGGCTTCTGCGCGGACTGGGCACCGAAGAACACGGAATAATCAGTATTCTTGTAGTGACAGAGCGGCAGGAACCCGAGATTCGACAGTTCAAACTCACGCCGGTCGGTGATGCCGATTTCGCTCGGACATTTCGTATCCGTATCGCCATCATCCGAGGTAAAAATGTGAGTGGGCAGGTTGTCCACCCGGCCGCCGCCTTCGGCGCCACGGATCGCCACGCAGAAACCGGATTTGGCATAGGCGTCGGTCAAGCGGGCGCCCATGACATAGGCGGCGTTCATCCAGCAATACTCGTTGTGCTCCAACGCGCGGGCAGCGCCGGTATCGTCTTTCGGGGCCTCCTCATAAGCGAATTCCTCCACCGGGCGGGTCGCTGCGCCGTAAGGGAGACGGGCGATGACGCGTGGCATCACCAGTGAAACGAAACGCGAGTCCTCGCTGTCGCGAAAGCTACGCCATCTGGTGTATTCCTGGGTTTCGAAGATCTTCGCCAGGTCACGCGGCTTTGACAGTTCGGTCCAGTCGTCGAAGCCGAACATCTTGGCGCCCGCGGCAGAAATGAACGGCGCGAAGGCCCCGGCGGCGACGTTGGAAACAAGACGCAGGGTTTCGACATCTTCGGGATGCGCGGTCCATTCATAGTCGCCGATCAGCGCGGCATATGGCTCGCCGCCCGGGGTGCCAAATTCATTTTCGTAGATCTTCTTGAAGAGCTGACTTTGATCGAATTCGACCGCGCGGGTCAGGTCGCGGGTAAGATCGCGCTTGCTGGCGTTCAGCACCCGCAACTTCAGGCCGGTGCCGGTTTCGCTGTTCATCACCAGGTGGTTCAAGCCACGCCAGCTTCCTTCCAGTTGAAGAAAGCGCGGATCGTGCATGATCGCGTTCAGCTGGCTGGATAGTTTCATATCAATCGCGGCGATAGCCCGATCGATGGTGCGCGACAGGTTGCGATCGAACGTCACCGTGCCGGTCATCGCCTGTTCAACGAGGGTCTTTACCAGCTCCTGGGCGCGATCTGGTTCCGTCTGCTTCGTCGCGGCGACGACCTGGTCCAGCAGATTGATAGTCTCGGTCTGACCAGACGGCGTTGCCGTCTGCATCTGTGTTCCCGACATCGGTCAGCCCTCCTTCGTTTCCAGGCCAAGCTGGCCGGACAATGCCTTAAGTTCTGTTTCGCTCTTGAGAATTTCTTCCAGCAGTGATTCGAGCTGGGTAGAGCGATCGGCCTTGCTCATCAGGTCGCGAAGCTTTTCGCGCACGTCCAGCAGCGCCTTCAAAGCGGGGACCTGCGCGGCGATTCGGGCCGGTTCAAAATCCTCCATGGCGTTGAATGCGAGGGCGACAGGTATTTGCGTGCCGTCATCGTTCAGTTTGTTATCGACTTTCAGGTTCAAACCAGGGGACATCCTGGACATGACGTCATCGAAGTTGTCGCGATCGACCTGAATGAACTTCCGCTCCGCCAGCGGACGCAGGGGCTGCGTCGGGTCACCGGAAAAATCGCCGAGCACGCCGACGACGAAGGGAAGTTCCCGGAGGACCTGGGCACCTTCCGTTTCGACATCGTAGGTGATGTGGACGCGCGGTTTACGCACGCGCTTCAGCTTGTCATGAATACTGCCGCTCATTTGCCTCTCCCGTGGGAATGTTTCGCCGTTTCAAGTATAGAATGGCCTTGATCTCGCGGTTTAAAGGTAGAGATCGGCTGCCAGCAGGGTCAACAAGACAAACAGGTGATTTTAGTGACGCACGTCACTCCGAAGACGAATGAGGACGAATACCAAGGCTGCTGAGGATCGCGGCCCGGCTGTCATTGTCCGGCACGATCTCCTCAAGCAGTTCAGGCCAGGTGAGGCGCCCCCGGCGGACAGCCTCACGCAAGGTATAGGCAAGCGGCGAATGGGGCTCAGTGCGACGAAAGAATTCGGCGACTTCATCCAGGACACGCAGCGCGTCCTCGCGTGTGCTGACGCGGCCAGTAAAAGTGGTGGCGGGCGCGGCGTCATCCGCCACTGGTTCGGTTGCTTCGCTATCGGCCATTTCCGGCGATGCGTATCGACCGGCCACCTCGGCGATTTCCATAAGAATCTGGCGCACACGTCCCATCGGCGGGCCGTCGCGTTCGGTCAGATCGGCGAGAAGCATGTCCAACCTGCCCCAAGCCGCAAGGGCGCTGCCCGCCGCCTGTCGCACCTCACCCATGCGCGCGCTTGCCGCGCGGGCGCCGCGTTCAACATCCTCAAACGGTATGACGCCAGCATTCAGGCGCTGACGCTTCCGTTCCGTGTCAGATATGGTCAGCAGCTCAGCCGATTGCTGGTATTGCCACAGCCCAATCGTTTCACCTGTTGGCATATTGAACAATGGAACCTTGCGGAGAGGCTGGATCAGCAAGCCTTCCGCCCCCTCACCATTCAGCCCGGCAATGGGCGCAAGGCGGCGCGCCAGACCTTCATCGTCGGGCATTGGGTGCAAATCGTCCCACCATCTCTCCACCAGTCCCACCATCAATTCAAAACCGACGGCGAGCCCCGCCAAATCGTTGGTACGCAGCAGTGCCTCGGCCAGCCAGACGGCCACCTCCAGATCCTTGGCTCGGGTCTTGAGCAATTCAACCGCCATTCGGCGGACTGGGCCCCACTCAGCGGATGCGGTGTCATCCGCGGCATCCGCGCGTCGTTCCGCCGCCCGGGCCTCGGTTCGCGCATCGCGCAGCCGGAAATACAAAGCATCCGGGGCGAGATCTTCGCGCGGGTCCGTGCCGGTTGGGCTGTCACCCGGAAGCGGGGCAAGCATCGCGGCCAAGTCGAGTTCTTCCATCTACGCCTTCCCCCTGCGATCACGCCCGCGTTCGGGCGCCGCGCACGCTTTTCGTAGCTTAATACAACCCCGGGAGCAGAATCATGGCCACGATCGACTTGAAGCGACTAATTGATCGATTGGATGACCCCAATCGTCGCGCACTGGAAGCCGCCGCGGGCCTGACCCTTTCGCGAAGTCACTACAATGTTGAGCTTGAGCATCTGTTCTTGAAACTGATCGAAAGCCCGAATTCTGGCATTGCACCTATATTTAGTCATTATGAAATAGAACCAGGCCGGCTGATGGCCGATCTGCGGCACGCGCTGGACCGGATGACCACGGGCAACAGCCGTGCTCCGGCGCTGTCGCCGGACATCGTGGAGCTTGCCCGTCAGGCGTGGCTGTTTGCCTCGGTGGAACAGGGGGCAGCCCAGGTGACAGGCAGCCATCTGCTGTGGGCATTGCTGGCGGACGAAAGCCTGGCTCGGCGGGCTCGGGACATGTCCGGCCAGTTCGCCCGGATCCTGCCCGATCTGCTGAAACGCGATTTTGCCAAGCTGGTGCCAGTCCCGGCAGCCGGCGCGACTCCGGTCGCGGCGATGCCAAGCGGCGCAGCGCTCGACCGTTACACAATCGACCTGACGGCGCGGGCCAGGGAGGGACGGATCGACCCGGTCCTTGGGCGCGACGCCGAAATTCGCCAATTGATTGATATCCTGACCCGGCGGCGGCAAAATAACCCGATCCTGACCGGAGAGGCAGGCGTCGGTAAGACTGCTGTTGTGGAAGGTTTCGTCCTGCGGATCGCGTCAGGGGATGTGCCGCAGGCGTTGATCGATGTGTCGGTAAGGACGTTGGACCTGGGCCTGCTGCAAGCCGGAGCCGGAGTCAAAGGCGAATTTGAAAACCGGTTGAAGTCGGTCATCGAAGAAGTGCAGGCCAGCCCGCGCCCAATCATCCTGTTCATCGACGAAGCGCACACACTGATTGGCGCCGGTGGTGGCGCGGGGCAGAACGACGCGGCAAACCTGCTGAAGCCGGCATTGGCGCGCGGCGAACTTCGTACCATCGCGGCAACGACCTGGGCCGAGTACAAGCGTTATTTCGAAAAAGACGCGGCGCTGACACGACGCTTTCAGGTCGTGAAGGTTGAGGAACCGAGCGAATCGGTGGCGGTTGCCATGGTGCGCGGACTTGTCCGCAAGCTAGAAGAACATCACAAGGTCCGTATCCTCGACGAAGCCGTAAGCGAGGCCGTCCGCCTGTCCGCTCGATTTATTCCCAGTCGGCAACTACCGGACAAAGCGGTGTCGCTGATCGACACCGCTTGCGCGCGTGTGGGAATGAGCCAGTCCGCCATTCCGGCGCCGATCGAGGACCGGCAGCGGCGGATGGCGTTGATCGAGACGGAGCTTGGGATTCTCGATCGCGAGGCCGCCTGGGGCAACGACCATGCGATGCGTCAGGCGGAGCTGAGCCGCGCCTATGAGGAGGCGGAGAAGGAACTGGCGGAACTGGAAACCCGCTGGGAGCGCGAGAAGGAACTGGCTGAAGCGATCGCGGCGTTGCGCAGCCGCATCGACGATCCGGCGGACACCGGCGACAAGGCCGCGATCCGAGCCGATCTGGCCGCGAGGGCTGGGGAACTGCGATCGTTGCAAGGGGAACAGCCGCTGATCTTCCCGATGGTAGATGGCCAGGCAGTGGCCGAAATTGTCGAGGGTTGGACAGGCATTCCGGCCGGGCGCATGCGCAGCGACGAAATCCGCACCGTCCTGGATCTGCGGGCGGCGATGGAACGGCGTGTGATCGGACAGCCGCACGCGCTCGACTCCGTCGCCCGCGCGGTTCATACCGCTCGGGCAAAGTTGACCGATCCGCGCAAGCCGCTGGCCGTGTTCCTCATGGTCGGGACATCAGGCGTCGGCAAGACAGAAACCGCGCTGGCGCTGGCGGACCTGCTGTATGGCGGCGAACAAAACCTGACCGTTATCAACATGAGCGAGTTCAAGGAAGAGCATAAAGTCAGCCTGCTGATGGGCAGCCCACCGGGCTATGTCGGCTACGGCGAAGGTGGCGTCCTGACCGAGGCGGTGCGGCGACACCCCTATTCCGTCATTCTGCTGGATGAGATGGAGAAGGCGCATCCGGGCGTGCAGGACGTGTTCTATCAGGTGTTCGACAAGGGAATGATGACAGACGGCGAAGGCCGGGAGATCGATTTCCGCAACACCGTGATCATCATGACCTCGAACGCCGGCACCAACCTGATCAGCCGGGTTTGCGCCGACCCTGACGAGGCGCCGGACGCGGCCGACTTGCTGGAAGCGCTGCGACCGGAGTTGCTGAAACACTTCAAGCCGGCATTCCTCGGGCGGACAACCGTCGTGCCCTACTATCCGTTGCCATACGACATCATCCGGCGGATCGTGATCATGCAGCTTGACCGGATCGCACAGCGGGTGCGGCAGAATTATGGGGCTTCGTTCAGCTACGATGCCTCGGTCGTTGACGCCATCGCCGACCGCTGCACGGAAGGCGCCTCCGGAGCGCGGAACGTGGAGAATATCCTCTCCCGCACCCTGCTCCCGGAACTTTCGGCGGAAATACTCGCACGCCTGGCCGATAATACTTCGGTGGACAAGGTAACCGTGGTCACAAATGATAATGGCGACTTCGCTTATACCTGCGTTGGCCCAACCCCAGCATGAAAGGTATATCCGATGGCCATCTACATGAAAAACGACAAGATTCCCGGCAACACCTCCACCGAGGGATTCAAGAACCAGATCGAGCTTCACAGCGCCAGTTTCGGCGCCGGTCGCATGATGGGCATGAGCAAGCGCAGCGATGCCAACCGCGGGCATGCCGAACCGCACCTGTCCGAGATTTCGTGCTCCAAGGAATGGGACTCGGTGGCGTCAGGCAAACTCCTGCAGGACTCGCTGGCCGGCGTGGGCGACCACACCGTAACGATCAGCTTCACGACAACCAGCAAGAACGTCGTTATCGCGTTCATGACCTATGAGTTGGAGGGCGTTGTCATCAGCAACTACTCCGTCGGCGCCGGCGGAGACTCGCAGCCCAGCGAGTCGTTCACCTTGAACTACACCAAAGTCACAGTCACCACCTTCGAAGTTAAGGACGGCAAGGCGACGAAGAAGGACGTTATCGTTTACTCTCTGCCGGAGATGAAGGCGAACGGCTGATCTGTCTTCCTACAACGCGCACAACAGGTAGGCCCGTGACATGTGTCACGGGCCTTTGTCTTTGCGGAGCGAGGCTGGGATGGCCGCATCGGCCTACGTCGCGTCAGTCACCACCGCTCGCGCATCAGTCTCTTGTCGCGGCAGCGCTGCTAGTTCCGCGACCGGCACCGCCCTGCTGATGCCGTCGCCGCACAACAGGAAACGATCGCCGGCCGAGGGTCAGTTGTTCGATTGGGCCGCCCTGTAAACAGCCGGCCGCGACGTCGGCACCGATGCAGGCGATAGTCAGGGGAAAGCAGCGGCCGACGCGGTCAACACAGGCCAGCCGACAGACGGAAGAACCAGGCGTCCCAATGGTCGGTGAAGTGCCTCGGCAGGTCGGTTCGGACGAAATTGCCGCGCGAATGCTAACTTGCCGAAGTACCCCAGTGCCGGCGGGGTCAGTGCACGGCCGGGCATCGGAATGCCTCCAGCGCGGCCGGTTGCAGTGGATTGATCACCGACCCGGTGCGGATGGAGAATACCGCACGCCGCGGCCCCTGCTGGAATGTCAGCGTGTAATGGTCGGGCGAACCGTCCCCGGTCAGCGTGCCTTTTTGGAGCAACCGGAACAGTGCCCAGGGGCCGGAGGCGTGCAGGCTGCCGCCGCTCGCGGGCGGATCGAAGACCAGCCGGGCCGCGCTGCCCCCCTCCCTCGGCCACGCAACCTGCGTCGCCTGCTCCGGCCCGTGGGCGTAGACGATGCTCTCATCGCCGAGATCCAGGGTCACCTGCCTGGCGCCGGGATCCAGATCGACCGGAGTGATTTCCAGGTGAACCGATGGTGTCGATCCGCCGCCGGCGAAGAACATCTGGCGGATCAGTGAGGCTCGCTGGAACTGCGCCAGTTCACCATCCGAGACCGGCGCGGCAATGCCATCGGCCGCCCGGGCGCGCCAGACAGGGCCGGTGGTGTCAGCATACGGGCGAATCTGGGTGTTGAAGTAGCCGTCGATCAGCCCGTTCGGCGCGAACAGGCGACCGAAATCGTCCAGCGGGATGCCGGCGGCAGCGGTGGTAGCGAATGGGTAATGGCCCTGAACAGTCTGCACGCACAACGCGGCCGGGCCGCCCTCCCCGTTAAACGCGGCGGCGGCCTGCTGACGGGCGCCCCCGGTGCGCAGGGCGGTAGCGGCGCTGGCCACGGACATCAGCCAGCGCTGCACCGGCTGCGGCGCCTGTGTGGCGACAGCCCGCAGCGTCGGGACCGGATCGGCGCCCCCCGGAGGCGTGGTCCCGGGAGGCGCGGCCGCGAGTTGCGCCAAGCTCTGCTGCACGCCGTTGATGGCGGTCAGCGCCTGGTCGATGCCCTGGCCAAGGAAATCGCTAAGCGGCTTGAAGTGCGCCTCAATCGCGGCTCCGGGTTGGACGACCCCGGCATTGGCGGCAGGGACCAGCAGGCGTTGCAGTTCGGCGGCGGCGCCGGTCGTCGCGGCCGGGGCGGCGGCCGGTGGCGCCATGGTCAGTTCGTGCGCAATCGACGCCAGCAAGGCGCGCATCGGCGATTGCGGGGACCCTAGCACATACAGCGCCTGTGCCGCCTGTGGCAGGGACTGTTGCGGCGCCAGGTTCAGGTCAGCCAGCAGGGCGTCCCACCGCCGGATCACGTCGGCCTCATAAAGTCCCACCACGGCGCTTTGCAGGCTCGCCAAGGCCGGACCGGAGAGATCGATCTGGCTCTGCTTGCCAAGCACCCAGCTTTCAGCCGCGACCTGCTTTGCCATCGCGGGAACCGAGGGCAGCAACACGGTATTGAATCCGATCTGGGTGTAGAGGCCCGGGACCCCGTCGGTCAGTGGCTTGCCGGAGGCTCGGACAAACAACGATGCGCCCGCCGCACCCAGCGCGTCGGACGGGCGCCAGGGCGGCAGGGCCTGCGACGCGGCGGACAGGGCGATGCGGGCATAGACGCGTTGTGCGACCGAAACGCGGCTGAAGGTAACGCGCGCGGTATCCACCAGGGCGCCGTCGAGCGCGATGCTTGGCAGCGGCATTGCAAGCAGGGCGTTCAGGTGGCCAAGCAGATCGGCGCGCACGGGGGCGAGTTCGGCGCCGGGCAGTCGTTGTGCCCAATCCAGCCGCATCCAGGCGGTAACGAAGTCGCGGTCGAGCGGGCCCTCGCTGCCAAGCATCAGGTAAACCCGGGTGGCCTCGTAGAGGAAATCGGGCTTGTCCCGGGCGGCGCGCATCTGGATTTCCAGCCGCACGATCAGACGGGGCAGTAGGATGTTCTGCAACGCGTTGCGGTAGACCGCTCGACCCGCGGCTGCGAGTTTATCGTGCTGCGACAGGCCGAGGCTGATCCGATCACTGCCGGCCGCTTGCAAGAGGCCACGGGCCTGGTTCAGCACAGGCACGATGGCGCGCAAATCCGCACTGGCGACCGGGGTCAACGTCCGCTGCGAAACCGTGTTGTCATATGCCGAGACCGCCCGCGCGAACCGGCCAATATCGCCCTGGTTTACGGAGCGGGCGCTCCACAGCGCCAGGCCGCCGCCGGCGGTGGCCAATGCCAGGGTGGCATACCCGGCCGCCAACAGCAGGCGCCGCTTGCGGGCGGTACCGACCGGTTCCGAGACCAGCATGGCCTCACCCAGCACAACCTGGCAAAGCAAACGATTGAGGAAGAAGCTCTTCCCGTGATCGGGCCGCAGGCTGGGCATCCGGCGCTGATCGATGCCGAATCCCCCAGCCAGAACGCCGGTCAACCGATCGATCGGCGTACCCTGCTGGGTGCCGGAGGTCAGATAGACGCCACGCAGCATCGGCGCCGGGGCAAGCCGGGAGCCGCCGAAGGCCGCATCCAGGAACTGTTGCAGCGAGGTGCCAAGACTGGCGACCTGGGCCGGGAAACCGGCGATCAGCGCCCGGCGGTCGGGGCTGCGCTCCGCCTGCATGCGGTCGAGCAAGCGGGCATCCAGGCGTTGCACCAAGCCCTTGAACGCGGCGGCAAAGCCGGACGTTACACCCGTGTCGGGTTGGGACAGCGGGAACGTGGTGCCCCACACTTGCGCCCGCTTTTCGCGATCGAGGTCGTCAAAGAACTCGGTGAAGCCGGCGATCAGGTCGGCCTTGGTGAAGACCGCATAGACCGGCAGGCGGACGCCCAGGCGGTCACGCAGTTCGTTCAACCGGCGGCGGATGGCGGCGGCGTGCATGGCAGAGGCTTCCGGCGAGTCGGTGGCGATGTCCGGCAGGGCAATCGCGACGATCACGCCGTTCAGCGGCTGACGGGTCCGGGTGCGCTTCAACAGATCGAGAAAGCTCTCCCAGCCAGCGCGGTCAACGGCGGCATCGGAATCCTGCGTGGTGTAGCGGCCGGCGGTGTCGATCAGCACGGCGTCATCGGTGAACCACCAATCGCACAGGCGCGTGCCACCGACGCCAGGGATCGCGTCCTCGCCCATCTCGTCGGCCAGGGGGAACCTCAGGCCAGAGTTCAGCAGGGCGGTGGTCTTGCCTGCGCCGGGCGGCCCGATGATGACGTACCACGGCTCCTGATACAGATAGCCGCGCTGGCCACGCGCCTTCCTCAGCAGTGCCATCGCTCGGCCAAGCCGCTCTTGCAGGGCGTCGGCTTCCTCGGCTGAGGCGACGGCAGCCGGGTCGGCCTCGGCAACGCCCGTGGCCAGTGCCGTGTCGCGCGCCCGACGGCGCCAGTCGATCGCCAGGTTGGCAACAACCCAGACGCCGAACAGCACAGCGATTACGGCGGCGCGGGGCAGCCATGGTTCCAGCGCGGCCAGGAACGGGCCGAACACCCAGACCAGGGCGGCGAGCAGCGCGGTGCCGATAAAGGTCAGTAACCAGCGGGAGAACTGGATATTGCGCATGACGGGTTTCCTTAGCCCAGACGGTGCAGAATGATTTCGATGCGGCGGTTTGCCGCGCGCCCCCGCGGCGTGGCGTTGGAGGCGATCGGGTCCGCGTCCGCTCGGCCCTCGGTGGACAGCCTGGCGCGGTCGCCGATCGCGGTGGCGAGGATCGCGGCGGCGGCATCGGCCCGCGCCGCGGAGAGCTGGAAGTTGGAGGGGAAGCGGACGGTGCGAATCGGTTCGTTGTCGGTATAACCGAGCACCTGGACCGGGCCGGGTTCGTCCTTCAGGGCGGCGCCGATGCGTTGCAGGACGGGCGTGGCCTTGGCCAGCACGACGGCACTGCCGGCATCAAAGGTGGCCCCCCCATGCAGACGCACGATCGGGGCGGATTCGGTCCCCACCACCTCCACCAGTCCGGCCTGGATTTCTGGTTGCAGGAAGGCTCTCAGCCGGTCGAGGGCGCCGGGTTCGATCGAGGCCACCGTGGCTGGGGGCTGAACCGGGCTGGGGCGCGTGATTTCCGGCATGGTGACCGGCGGAGCCCGCAGCGCCGCTTCATAGGCCGCGTCCGAAGCCGTGTTCAGGCCGAGGCTGGACCACACGAACAGCCCACCGAGAACTGCCAGTCCGGCAACGCCGGCGACCCAGAAAGGCAGACGGCGGGAGGTTGGGCGATACGGGGCATCAACCCCGCGCCAGGCGGCGGAAAGATCTGGCTCCGCGCCGGGACGCACCCCGGCGATGACCGCGTAAAGCTCCTCCCGCAAGCGGTCCACCTCGGCGGGGCCCCGCGGCGACAGGCGGTAGCGGCCCATGAATCCCAGCGAGAGGCAGACATACATGATCTCCAGGACGGGGAGATTCGCGGCCGGGCTGGCGCACAGACCCATCAGCAGTTCGTAGAAGCGCTCGCCGCTGCTGACCTCGTTATGGAAGGCCGAGATCAACGATTGCGAGGCCCAGTTGCCCTGGCTGCCCCACGGGGTGTTCAGCACAATATCGTCCAGGCTGGCGCACAGGGCGTAGTGCGCTGGCCGCAGCAGGCCCTCCGGAACGCCACCAGCTTTGCCGTGGCGCTCAAAGTCGCGCAGGGCCGCGGCGGCACAGGCGCGCAGGTCCCCGGAGTCCGGTGGCGTGAGCGTGTTGCGCAGGCGCGCCAGCAGTTGCAGCAGTGGAGCAGCCGCCGCTGCGAGCGGTGATTCGACCCCGGATGCCAGCGCGACCGATACGGCCGGGCTCACTGACGCGGCACGGCGCCGCGGCGGGACGACGGCAACCGTTGCATCCGGGGACGACGGTCTGGTCGCCTCGGGATGCGGTTTGATCAAGGACCGGACCACGGTGCGATCGTTGTCGTCCGGTTCGGCGAAGGGATTCTCTTTCATGGGCGCTGCCTCTGTTCAGCGCCCGCCGTGGCTATCCGCGGATTGCCCAGAGTTCCAGGCGCAGGTTGGGAAATTCGCCGGACACGTGAATCGCGAAGCCGCCCGATGACTGCATCTGCTGCCAATGGGGACTGTTGCGATCCAGCTCGAAATAGGACGCTCCGGCATGGAACGGTATCTGCCGCGGCGCGACGGGCAACGGACGAATACCGATGCCCGGCAGCGCAACGTTCACCAGCTCGCGGATTTGCTCCACGGCGCCGATCTTGACCTGCGCCGGGAACAGCCGGCGCAGCGTTTCGGTGGGCAGGTCGGCCTGCACCGACAGCACGAAATTCGATCCCCGCAGGATCCCGCGATCGGCGATCGGGCCGACGCGCACGCCCTGCCGGCGTTCCTGCAACGGGATGGCAACAGCGTTCTGCTCGATCACCGCCGAAAGCGAGCGGCGCAGATCGGCGATCACCGGGGCAAAGCTCCGTTGCAGATCCTCGTGCCGGTACGACGGATACTGAGAGGGCCGTCGTGTCGTTTCCGTGAACGTGGCGAACTCGCCGACCATTTGCACCAGCGCGGCGTAAAGCTCGACCGGATGAATGCGCGGCGCATCCGCCCAATGCGCCAGCAGCTTCTGCCAGCGATTGATCGATTGCAGCAGCAGGAAGTCGGCGACATCCGACACGCCCCGTCCGGCCGGTGCCGTCAATCGGGCTGCGAGGGCCTCGCCGCGTTGGTTCAGCATGCCGGTGAGTTCGGCAATCAGACCAACCAGAGGCAGTGATGCGGATGATGTGATACATGGCGTGATCCACCGATCATCCAGGATCACCCGCCGGTCGGATGTAACCTCGGTCACCTTCGCCAGCGGAATGCAGAAAAACCCCGCGCGATCCTCGGTTTCCAGCATGTAGCGCAGCCGCAGACGGCCAATCAGCAGATCAGCTGGCTTAGGCGAGGCGGAATGCGTGTCGTAGGCTTCGAAATCACGAACGGTGAAACGGCCCTCGGTCGATCCGGCTTGCACCATCTCCACGCCGCCGGCCTGGGCGATCGGCACGGCCAGATTGACTATTGTATCGCGGGTGCCGTCTGGCAGGTCCAGCGGCGATGGATGATCGGTGTCGCCCGGAATGGTAAAGGCAGTTCCATCCTCGAACAGGCCCGTTGCGCTCGACAGGGCGAAGCGGCCGGTTGCCAGCAGGTCGCGATCGATCACCATGCTGGCGACGCCCCACGGATAGGGGTGAAGCATGGCTAAACTGGTTCGCAGCCGATGATCCAGATGCCGGTCCTGTTGCTGGAAATGCTGTGCCCGCAGGAACATGCCCTCCTGCCAGACGACGCGATTGGTCCATGTCATGTCTGGCTCTTCCCTCGATCAGCTCGGCGAAACGGTCAGTTGAAGGCCGCTGGTAACCAGCGTCAGCCGGGTCGGCCCATTCGGCGCGGCCGGGACGTGCACCCGCCATGTCGCCCGGTCGATCGCGCGAAACAGCGCGACGGCGCCGATGAAGCGGGTGTTCGGCTTCAGGTCCATGACCTGCGTGTGCGTCGCGCCCTGGGCGACAATGATTTCGTCGGAGGCCAAGCGGTCCGACCCCAGCGCCTCGGCTTCCCGGTCCATCAGCGTGTACACGTCAGCCCGTTCGAACGCCCCCAGCGCGGCAAGTTGATAGATACGGATCGCCACCGGCGTTGGCCGGCCGGCCGGGTCGGGATTCTGGTCGGCGCCCGCGTGGATGGTCAGCGCCAACGTGGGGGGCTGTGGCGGTGGTGCGGCACAGCGCGCCACCAATAGCAGCGGCGCCAGCAGGACGGTTCGACGATGCGGCATCAACTCGCCGCCCGCGCTTCACGCAGCGCCTGCTCATACGCTCGGGCGAAGGATCGGCCAAACGCACTTTCAAAGCTGTCCGACAACGCGCTGGTCAACCGGCCGTGCGCGACCTCGAATGCTTCCCATGCGCGCGCCTTGCGTTGCGCCTCCAGCAGGCCGCCACCGCTGCTCTCGCGCAGCTTGGCCGGGTCGAGTTCCCTCAGCAGGGCACGCACGGCGCTCTGCATTGCGGCAATGGCGGCCAGTTCGTGCAGGCGAATGTCCTGGAATGCCTCCGCGACGGCGGCGGCGGGGGCCATTTCGGTGCGGCGTCCGGCGCCCACCAGGGCAAGCAGGGCGTCGTCATCGCTGGCCGAGAATTTCAGCGGGTTGTTGCCATGTGCACGGATTACCGTCTGGTCGATGCGGAATTCGCTTTTGACCGCGGCGCGGGCGGCCAAGGTCTCGCGCAGGCCGCCGGCCATGGCCCGAAACGCCGCACCGAGGCGTTCCATGGCGGCGACCGGATCGGCGGGATAAGCGTCCGGCATCGCCGCACCGCGCAGGAACGCTGCCATTAGGTCGGTGGTGGACGACGCTGGCACCGGCGCGGGCGCCAGATCTGGCGTGATCGCGGCCACGAGTGGCGGCGCGGGTGAGTCGGAAAGGTCCCAGTCGTCATCCAGCAGGACCACGGGACGAGGCGGCCGGAAGGCGTCCTCGACGCCCGGCGTGTGATCCGGTTGGACAGGGCCGGCGAACACCTCTGGCTCCAATGAACCGAACAGGTCGATGGGCTGTGACGCGGGTTCAGCTATGCTGACGCCGATCTCATAGCCGCCCAGACGGACACGGTCTCCGTCACGTAGGTCGCGGACGCCGTGGGCACCGATCGGATCGCGTTCGTCGTTGAGGAAGGTGCCGTTTGTGCTGAGATCAGTGACCTCCCAGGCGCCATCCCGGAAGCCGACGGCGCAATGACGCTTCGACAGGTGGCGTTGGGGGTCGGGCAGCACCCAATCGTTGTCCGCCCCCCGTCCAATGGCGAACGTGCCGCGCGGGATGTCCCGCGTGTCGCAGCCGGCGCTGCCCGGTCCGGCCAGAACGGAAAGTGTCAAGCGCATGCCATCACCCAATCAACACGCGAGGCCAGCCGAACACGATCGTCCCTCCGTGGCCAGTAACATCCCCCATACGAGCAGCCGGCAGCTTGCCGATCAGCACGGTGGGCGACCCAAGGGCGATCAGGTCGGGCGGGCCGACGCAGACCAGTTGGTCGGTGGCGCGCGCGGCGGGCAAGCCGCCGACCAGCACCGTCGGTTGGCCCTTGATGATCGGACCGCCGACATGCGGGACCGGTCCGTTGCACATCGGGCAGATGTGCATGTCGGTGATGCGGGCGGCTGGCTGTCCCATCAGGCTGCCTCCGGGTCCAGATGGCCGGCACCACCGGCGGCGATATCCAAGGCGCTGCCGACAAATCGGCGCAGGCGTTCAGCTTGCCGTTCAGGATGCGCTCGGACCGAGGCCAGGATCACCGCGCCGGCAACGGCGGTGCCGGGGAGATGCGGCGCCGGCGGGACTTTGGGTTGGTCCGGCGGCGACATGGAATCGCCGCTCCAAAAGGCGGCGACAGCGGCCCAGGCTTCCGGCGAGGCGCAACCGGCGCTGATAGCCTTGTCCATGCCCGCGCGGCGGGTTTCGTCGGTGCGGCGGCGCACCCATTCCTCCGCCAAACCGCGGGCCTGCTGGTCCAGATCAGGCAACCCGGCGGCGGACGTTGCCCTAGCGCAACGGGTTGCCCACCAGACGCGTTCACGTGGTGGCAGGGCGTGGGCGCACAGGCGGGCGGCTTCCAACAGCAGATCCGACTTCAACAGGTGGTCCAGGGCTTCGGGAACGGCTCGGCAGGCGCCGATGGCAGCGGCGGTTTCCGTTGGCAGTTCCAACCGCGGGAGGATCGATTGCAGGTCGGCGGAGTCCAGCTTGTTCATGGCACGCCTCAGTTCAGCATCATGATGCCGCCGGAAGCCTTGAGCATCCCGTCGGCATCCAGTTGGGTAATCGGCGCCTTGATACTTGTCATGATCTGACCCTCGACTTGCACCTGCATGCCTTTGATGGTCACGCCGGTTTGATCGAGCGTAATGGTGGATTGTCCGACTTTCAGGGTTAGCGACCGCATGGCTTCGACACTGACCGCGCCGAGGCTGGTCTTGATGGTGATGTCGCCCATGTCTGTCTGGAGCGCGATGTTGCCCTGCTTTGACTTGATGGTGTGGTCGCCCATTGGCACATCGATCGTGCGGCTGCCCTGCTGAACAGTGACGGTGTCGTTGCCTTCGGCAATCGTTGCCCTGCGGTTTTTGGTGATTTCGTGGGTCGAGTCATTCTCCACCTCCACCTTCAAGTCACGTTCGGCATGCAGGCAGACAAGTTCACTGCCTTTCTTGTCATCAAACCAGAATTCGGAGCAGTTCTGCTCCCCACCGTCGGGGGTGGAGCGCGTCCGCAGGCCGCTGCGGGTTTTCTGTTCGGGCAGCGGCCAGGGTGGATGCTGCTCGCCGTTGTGGATCTGGCCGACAACGATGGGGCGGTCGGGGTCACCGTCCACGAAGTTGACGCCAACCTCGGTGCCGACTCGGGGGATGAAGGTCCATCCAGTGTTGGCGCCGCTCCATGGCTGCATGACGCGGACCCAGATCGCCCCGCCGGGGGTTGCGTCCTTGCGGCGGTCCCAGCGGAACCGGATCTTTACGCGACCGAGTTCGTCGGTATGGATCTCCTCATTATCCGGTCCAATGACGAGGGCGGAATGGAGGCCTTCCATGCGTGGACGCGGAGGCGATTGTGCCGGACGCCAAGGCATGTCGCCGGGAAAGGCGCGAAACGTGTTGGTGTAGCTGGGCGGCTTTTCGTCGTTGCACCAGGTCCCGTCGGTTGCCTGGTGGGTGACGCTTTGCAACAGGTATTCAAGCGGGTCGGCGCCGGTTCGGGCGACTACCTGGATGCGGCCGCCGGCGAAGAAGGCCGGGTTGAAGCCGGCGCCCCGGGCAAGGGCGGCCTCGGCCTCGGCGGCCTCGATACCGCGACGGGTGCGCTGCTCGATCTGGTCATTTGTCAGCGCTCGGGCCGGCCAATGAAAGTGGTCTCGCTGAGCAGCGCCGGCGGTTCGGGACGTGGTGTTCGTCTCGCCGTTAAGTGTTGTTGAGGGCTTTTCGGCATCGTAATCACCCAGCATGACCTTGCCGTGGGCGGTGGCGCGGCCCGGCCGCCATTCGGAAAGGATGGTTCGACCTTGGCCGGGACCGAGGGTAACGGTTGCGTCGGCGATCTTGTTGAATGACGCGTTCGAGTCGGTGATAACCAGGGTATGAGAGGCCGCTTCGTGGCGGAACAGATAGAACCAGCCTTCCTCGGCCATCAGACGCGTGATGAAATCCAGATCGGTCTCGTTATATTGCACGGTCAGCGGGCGCGGCTTCGGGTTGCCAACGCGGAAGGCGAACCGAATGCTGTGTTCGGTCAGGATGGACTGGACGATATCCTTGGTAGATTTGTTTTCGAAGATGCGGCAGTCCCCGGTTTGTTGCAGGAACCAAAGGCTGGCAACAATTTCCAGGCGATAGCCGAACAGGCCACGGATTTGCGGGCCGGTGGACTCGAAGTAACGGACCAGACCTTGTATGTAACGAGTCGGGCACTCGGACAGTGTCACGCGCACGCACGCTGGTTGGTGCAGCAGATCGTCCGGATCGATCGCCTCGCGGGTGGACACCAGGTCCACCGTACAGCGGAAAGGCGCGGACAGAGCTTCCTCCGCGCGCATCGCCACGGGGACCAGCACATCCGCGCCGAGAGGGCTGGTGATCGAAAGCAAAGCGCGGTCGCGGTTGATGTCGGTCGCCATTGGATGTTCCTGAAATCCTGAGTGACCCCAGGTTAGAGGCGGTCGCCCTTCGCCGAAGCGACCAGGGTCACATCCAGGCGGCAAAAGCCGTCGTCAGGTCGACTTCGCCTCGATCTCGGTTCGGAGCCTGCGTTGCAGGCGCACGCGTTCATCGGGCTTCTCGACATGGGCGCAAAGGCGTTCGATGAAATCGCTGATCGAGATAGCCTTCGCGGCCGCGTCCCGGACCAGAACCCGAGCGATCGGCCCCACATGGACCACCAAAGCGGCTTGCGCCGTCGCCGCGGCATCGACGGAAATCAACGCCTGCCCGCCCCCCATGACAGAGCCCATCATCGGCCCCGGCATCCGGTCTTGGCGGGTGTGCCCAGCGTCCGTGTGCCCCGCTCCTGTCCGGCCCGCCAGTGTCCGAGCACCGCCGAGGCTCGGTTCGATCCGGCCGCCGCCGACGGCGCGCAGGAAGCGGCTCCGTTCCGCCGCACTCGGCAACTCGTTCGCCAGGGCCGCATATAGCTCGCTGGGTGTGACGGCATTGCGCGCGGCCCGCAACACCATGGCGCGCGCCATCGGGCCGACGAATTTGCTAAGCTGCCGCTCCGCTTGCTGCACGAGCGAGGGGTCCAGCGTCGGTGCCGGATGTCGTGAAGCCGCCAGAACAACCGTGGCTCCGGGGTCGCCGATGGCGGACTGAAGGGCCGCGGAAAACGCGTCCGCGGTTTGAAAACGCCGGCTCCTGTCTTTGTCCAATCCACGCCGCAGCAACGCCACATAGCCGCCCTGGATGGGGTTGAGATCGACCGGATCCGGACTGGACAGACGGCCAATGGTCTCGGTCACGGTCCGGCCAACAAACGGGGGCTTGCCGGCGAGCATTTCATAGATGATGGCGGCGACCGCAAACAGGTCCGCCCGGCGGTCCACCGCGTCGTCTGTCAACTGCTCCGGCGCCATGTAGCTCGGCGTGCCAAGCATGCCGCCGCCGATCGTGGCGTTGCCGTCGGTCAGGCGAGCTACGCCGAAATCAGCGATCTTCGCCTGACCGGATGTCGTCAGCAGGATGTTCGCCGGCTTGATATCGCGATGGATGATGCCCTGGCCATGCGCGTAACCCAGACCGTCCAGCACCTGCTGCATGACATCCGGAATGGACAAGGCGGCGCGGCGAACCGGGTCGCGCATGGCGCTGTACAGGCTGCTGCCCTCGACCAGTTCCATGACGATGGCGGGATCGCCCAACTGTTCCAGGAAGTCATAGACCCCGACGATCGCGGGATGGGTGCAACGTCCCGCGGCCTGCACCTCCGCGCGGAAACGTATGAGCGATGCAGTCCGCTCCTCCGGCTCCCCCGCCTCCATGCGCACCACTTTAATAGCGACATTGCGGCCAATGACCGGGTCGTAGGCCTTGAACACGGCCCCCATCGCGCCGCTGCCAAGCATGTCGAGCACTTGGTAGCGTCCGATGTTCACAGGTCGCGGAGGATCTGTCATGTCGCTTGTTTGTTCACGGCTCCAGCATCCTCATGGCGCTGTCCAGGCTGCGGCGCATGCGGTTGAAGGACATCGAAAGCACCGCGATCTCATCCTTGCCCTTCCGTTCGTACTCTTCGACGTTCATGTCGCCCAGACTGACCGCGTTCGCCATTCGGGATAGTTTTACGACGGGCTTCACCACGGCGTAATGCAATAATACGTTTAGGATGATGACGATAGCGATGAAGACGCCGAACAGGATCGCCATGAAGGTCATGAAGGTGGCATGAGCCTGCCGGAGTGGAAGCGCCATAGGCACCGAAACGATCTGGGCGCCCACGACTTCATGCAACTTCCAGCCGAAGCCGTTTGTGCCGCCATAAGTCGCCACCAAGGCAGCGGGCGCCTTCGATGGCGTGCCGTGACAGGCAAGGCAGTCCGCGCTATCGACCGCGATCGGCCGGGCGAGGCTGAGCACCGCGCCGGTCGGCGTCTCTCGCACGCCCGTCAATTCCTTGAGACCCTGTTTGTCGCGAAAGGCGTGGATATAGTCCGCCTCCCAGTCGGTTGGCCGATCGTTCAGGTTGGTCGGGTTCAGCGCCGGCTCCCGGTAGGTGTAGTCTGGGAATTGGGCCTGCACGTCCTTAAAGGTTGTTTGCGCGGCGAAAAACGGGATCGACGCCGCGACGAACTTGCTGCCGGCGTTGTTGATCGGTTCCGCTAATGGCCCGACATAGGTGTCGGTAAAGTGACTGACCGCATCCGCCGCGCTCATCATGATACGGGCGTTTTGCAGCACCTGCTCGCGGGCGTTCTCCACGAACAGGCGTTGCAGGAACACACCGGCGCCCGCGAAGCCGATCAGAAACGCGGCGACGATGGCCAGATTGAATTTTGTCCTCAGTCCCATGGCGGCACATCCCTCATTCATTTTCGTGGTTCAGGTCGATCGGTTTCGAGTGGCCAGATATATGCGGAACATCGGCGGCCTCGGCGGCACGGGATCAAGGCAATCGATCGCGGTGTTCTCTTCGGTTGCACTCAGTTTCTGGAACATGAAGTGGCGGTATACCCGAATATCCGGGGAGGCCCTGTGCCACCGGTCACAGTATCTGCGCGTTAAGCCCGCCTCGCACGCGCAGGGTTGTGCCATCGGACCGTCAATCGGCACGCAAATCACCCCGGTTTGTGTCCAGCCGATGCGGGCCACCTCAACGCACCGGCGCCGATCCCCACCGGGGCGCGAGTTGTCCCGGCGTTGGAATGTCCGGGAACATGTGGGACAGGACGCTGGCGAAAGGCCTCGTCCATTCCGGCACGGGCGCGACACGTTTGATATAAATCACTGCGCGATGCTTTCAGGCTGCTGTAATTGCTGAATGACCAGCATTCATTTTAAGTTCGGTGACCGAGCGGATGCAGGCCGCCAATTGGCAGCCAGATTGGTTACGATGACGCTTGATCGGCCCGTGGTTTACGCTCTGCCCCGCGGCGGTGTTCCCGTCGCCCTGGAAATCGCGCAGGCTCTGCATGCCCCGCTCGAGCTTATGCTGGTGCGCAAGATTGGGGCGCCAGGCGCACCCGAAGTGGCACTTGGCGCGGTTGTCGAGGGCGAACATCCCGAGACCGTTATCAATGAAAACATGCGGCGCATTTCCGGCGTGGACGACGCTTATCTTGAGCGTGCCCGCCAGCGCGAACTTCGGGAACTTGAACGTCGCCGTGCCCGATATTTGGGCGACCGCCCGCGCCTGAGCCCGGCAGGATGCACCGCGATCATTGTCGATGATGGTCTTGCCACGGGGGCCACGGCTAAAGCCGCCCTGATTGCCCTCAAACGCCAGGGCGCGGCCAAGACTGTGCTCGCGATCCCGGTTGCGCCGGAGGAAGCGCTGACCGATATCCGCAAGCACGCCGACCTTGTCGTATGCCTGCATTCCGCCAGGCGCTTTAACGGGGTTGGTGCTTTCTACAGCGATTTCCATCAACTCACGGATGAAGAAACACTCGGGTTGTTGCGTCAGGGTTGGGCGGAGGCTCCGGGCCCGTCCCAGGTCTTTGCCAGACGGCAGATCGCAGTGCCGCCCTTGGGCCTGGTCGGCGACCTGTGCGTGCCGCCGGAACCGCGCGGCATTGTTCTGTTCACGCATGGGAGCGGGTCGAGCCGACTTAGTCCTCGCAACATCTCCGTTGCCGACGCATTGAACACAAAGGGCTTCGCCACGCTTCTGCTGGATCTGCTGACTGTGGATGAGGCGAAGGACCGGCGCAATGTCTTCGATATTTCCCTGCTCGCGGAGCGCGTGCTGGAGGCGGCGCAATGGATCAGTGCTGAGCCCGACATCGCCGATCTGCCGCTGGGTCTGTTTGGAGCCAGCACAGGCGCTGGGGCGGCTTTACTGGCCGCGGCGGAACTTCGTGGCCGGGTGCAGGCAGTGGTCTCCCGCGGCGGCCGTCCCGATCTGGCCGGGTCGCGATTGGCTGAGGTCAGCGCGCCGACCCTGCTGATCGTCGGTGGCGACGATCGTAAGGTGCTCACCCTGAACCGCCAGGCTCTGGCCGATTTGAGGTGTGAAAAGCTGTTGAGGATTGTCCCCAACGCGACCCATTTGTTCGAGGAGCCTGGCGCGCTGGAAACGGTCACCGAGATGGCAGCCGCCTGGTTCCAGCACTATCTGGTGCCGCCAGCACGACGTCACGCCCCTATAGCGCCCTCGGTGGCCCAACCAGTATCGACGGCGGCATTGCTGCGTGGCGCGGCAGAACCATTGCCTGCCTTGGACGATCCGGCCTTCGCTGACGCCTTCGACCGGTTTGGTCAGTCGCGCATTGTGTTGCTCGGAGAGGCCTCCCACGGCACGTCGGAGTTCTATCGGGCCCGCGCCGCCATCACGCGCCGGCTGATCGAGCGTCATGGTTTTACGATCGTGGCGGTGGAGGCCGACTGGCCTGATGCCGCCGCAATCGACCGCTATGTGCGGCGAAGCCCGCATGAGCCAATGAGCTCATCACCGTTCTCGCGCTTCCCGACCTGGATGTGGCGCAACAAGGATGTCGATGACTTCGTTGCCTTCCTTCGGCGCCACAACGCTACGCGATCGCCCGGCGACAGAGTGGGGTTCTACGGTCTCGATCTGTACAACATGACCGCCTCGATTGCCTCCGTCCTTACTTACCTCGATCGCGTCGATCCCAAGGCGGCGGAAGTAGCGCGCCTTCGCTATGCCTGCCTGTCGCCCTGGTCGCGGGAACCGGCGGCCTATGGGCGGGCTTCGCTCACCGAAGGCTACGCATTGTGCGAACAGCCGGTGACCCGCATTCTCGTCGATCTAATGCAAAAGGAACTTCGATACGCACGCCACGACGGCGCGGGGTTTTTCGACGCGGCGCAGAATGCCCGTCTGGTGGCTGACGCGGAGCGTTATTACCGGGTCATGTATTACGGTTCCCACGAGTCCTGGAACCTGCGCGACCAGCATATGTTTGATACGCTGCGGCACATTCTGGAATGGGCTGGTCCCGACAAGAAAGCCGTTGTCTGGGCCCACAACTCCCACATTGGGGATGCGCGGTTCACCGATATGGGCATGGAGCGCGGGGAACTGAACATCGGCCAGCTGTGCCGCCAGTCTTATGGGGGCGATGCTACGTTGATCGGCTTCGGCACGCATACCGGTACTGTTGCGGCGGCCTCCGAATGGGATGCGCCGATGGAGATCAAGACAGTGCGGCCGTCCCGGCCCGACAGTTACGAGGCGTTGTGTCACCAGGTCGGCCACGAACGCTTCCTGTGGGACCTGCGGGCCGGACATCGTGACGATCTTCGGCATGTTCTGGCCGAACCCCGATTGGAACGTTACATTGGGGTTATATATAGGCCGGAGACGGAACGCTGGAGCCATTACACCTACGCGACGCTTCCCGACCAGTATGACGCCTTCGCATGGTTCGATAAGACCCGCGCGGTGATACCGCTGCCTGGGCAGGTGACCGCCGGAGATGATGAGACCTATCCCTTCGGCCTCTGATGGCAAAACGACCGCGAGGGCCAGGTAGAGGCACCGCAGGAACCACGATTGTTTTCATTTAACAAAAAAACCAGTGCATCATAACGGCTCTCGCTGACTTGAGACTGGGAGCATGATGGCATCGCCCGAGACCCCGTGGCTCAGTCGTTTACCCTACGACACGAATGACGCCACTCTTTAAGCCGTGTCATCGCTCACCGCCTAATGCGTGGGAGACCAGGTTTACCGAACCAACCGTTGGAGTGGCTATCGGAAACGCCGCCGGCGGTTCAGCCTGCCGCGGGACACCACCGTCCAGTGCGCGGCATTCGCTCTCGCGGCCGCGCACCACCCGACGCCCGCGTGCCGGTCCTTGAGTCTCGTTAACGATGGTCCGCCGTCCTTCGGGCCTGGCGTCGCGATGGAAATAGACGACGACCCAATCGCCCGTTCGCTCAAGTTGATGGGCGCGCGCGGTGTTGGAGTAAAGTGCCGTGAAGTGCCAACGGCCACGCATCGTATGCAGCACGGGCAGCCACGCCGCACCCGTCGGATTGAAGCGCTTGGGCGCGATCCGGTGCAGTGCGTTTGCCGCCGCCTTCTCGCGATATTCACGATCGACATCAAGCAGTATTGCGACGTCCGGCTCATCCACGACGCGAGACACCGGCGGCCTCGCCCTGGCAAGCAGCGCGGCAAGAGCGCTCCGAATGATCGCCGTCCGACGCTCGCCGAAGCCGGGCACCTGTCGCAGGCGTCCATCATTTGCCGCGATTTCCAGTGCCTCCAGTGACTCTAAATGCAGCGTTTCCTGGATCCGGTGAGCCAGGCCCGAGCCTATACCGGGAACGGAGCAAAATAGCGCCTCCGGGTCACTGCTACCCTTCAGCCGCTCAAGAAAACCCCAGCGTCCGGTGGCCAACATTTCCGACATGGCACCGGCAATCGATGGTCCGATGCCGGGAATTGCCTCCAGGGCCATTTGACCACCTTCGGTCACCACATCTCGAAGGTCCGCCTCCATCCCCACAATTGCGTCGGCGGCACGGCGATAGGCCGCGGTTCGAAACGGGTTGGCACCTTGTGCCGCAAGCAGGCTAGCAGCCTGCCGAAGCCGATCCGCGATCCAGCCATTGCTTCGTAATGGAAGAAATTCACGCATGGAAACATCGGCGGCGGGAACACCGGGAGACCGCTTAGAGGACGGCTCAGTGCTCATCGACCGGCAGGCTCGTTTCGCCAAGATCGTAAAGGCCCTTCCTCAGATGAATATGTAGGTCGTGATCTCCCATAAGGTCCGCCGCGATTTCATCCTCCTTCAGTGTCTTGGCGGAACGGATCGTTGCGTCGCGGTCCTCGATCGCGGCATCGCCTCGACCGATGCGCGCCACGACCCATAGATTTTCCCGAATGTCACGTGGGAGTACCTCGATTGCCCGCAGCAAGGCGACGAACGCGGGCTGCGTCCGCGGCACGGCATCCAAACTGCCCCCGGCCGCGGGATCGCGGTCGCCGCGAGCCAGCGCCGGTTTGCCCAAACCTTTTTCAGGAACCGTTTCCAACAGTCGATCGCGAACCATGCGCGCGTCCAACGCCAGATCGGCTATGTGACGCACTTCAAGAACCTCCAATTGATACAACATCCCGGGTTCCTTGGTTGCTGGCCCTGACCGCCCCTACAGCCGGCCGTCCGGTGTCATATGATGCACAGCCCTCGGCAATTGGCGTGCCAGATGCACCAGAAAGTCTTCCGAAGACAAGCCGGTCAGGGTTGCCAGATCCTGCGCTCGTTCTTCACCGAGGATGCGCCTCAGATCCGTTGTGCTGATGGATAAGTTTGGCCCATTACCGATCCATGAGGCCATGATTCGTCCAAGACCGACCTGAGTAAACCGATCCGCCAGATCAGTTAAAGATCCTCGTTCGCCGCCGAGCAGTTCTTCCAGTGCCGCACCCATGGGACTTACATCCTCATCCGGCCGGCCTCGCAAATCTTCGATCACCTGATGGATCAACCGCATTGCCTTGCCCCATGAACCTGACGAAGAGTGGAATTGCGAAGACTCTCGATTAGAGACGCTGCCGATTCCGAGCATTGATTTGGGTCAAGATCAGGTTGGTTTTTCGAGTCTTGATCAGGTGGAGATACATCAATGGGCCTGAAGAGGGGAAATCCAGACTACGTGTCGTTAATAATGAATGGTTAACCATTATGAACATCTCATCGACCTCCAATGGTTTCTTTTCGTATCTTACAGAATTCTCGCCCTGGTCTGCCCGAACGGGAATTGGATCGCGGCTGTAAGAACCCTGCCGGCCATTCACCACAGACGTAATGGGAATGGCTGCGTCCTGGGGTCGCGCGGTCGCCAGTCTATGCGATAAGAACCGCGGCTCCCTCAAAGCGTCCGGCCCGTAAATCATCGAGTGCGCGATTGGCGTCGATAAGTGAATAAACCGTCGTTTTCGTCAGGATGCCGATCCTTGGGGCCAGATTCAGGAAATCCAAGCCGTCACGACGTGTGAGGTTCGCAACCGAGAGGAGTTGCCTCTCCTCCCAAAGTAAACGATACGGAAAGCTCGGAATGTCGCTCATGTGAATGCCGGCGCATACGACGCGACCTCCCTTCCGAACCGCGCGCAATGCCAATGGAACAAGGCTTCCCACGGGCGCATATATAATCGCAGCATCCAGCGGTTCCGGCGGCATTTCGTTAGAGCCGCCCGCCCATACCGCGCCGAGACCCCGGGCGAAGCTTTGCGCGGCCGTATCGCCGCATCGGGTGAAAGCGAACACGGATCGGCCTTGCCACGCCGCGACCTGAGCCACGATGTGGGCAGCGGCGCCAAAGCCATACAGACCGATCGTCTTGCCATCACCGGCCATCGCCAGTGATCGCCAGCCAATCAGGCCGGCGCAAGCAGGGGCGCGAGCGCCTCATCACTGACTTCCTCTCCAAGGGGAAAAACGTAACGTGAGTCGGCTATCGTCGTCGTCGCGAAGCCGCCGTTTCGGGTGTGGCCGGTAAAAAGTGGATTATAGCACAAATTCTCCCGGCCGGTCTTGCAATATCCGCAGGCGCCGCATGTGTGTCCGAGCCATGGAATGCCAACCCGCTCACCTATCCGCAGCCCCGTAACACCCGGGCCAATAGCATCGATGCGGCCTATAATTTCGTGCCCCGGAATGATCGGCGTGATTGCACCAGACAGTTCGCCATCAACGACGTGCAGGTCCGTGCGGCAGACGCCACACGCCGCCACGTGAACGCGCACTTCAAGTGGTCCCGGCTGCGGATCGGGAAGTTCCGTCCATTCCAGAGGGTGTCCCAGCGCCTTTAATACCATACCGTACATGGCGTTCCCGACTCGCTGGCGAGTGAATGCAAGCATAACCGGCCCGACGCGCCCGTGTCATGGATTGGGCTGTCTTAAGAGCGAAATTCGTAGCTAAGGCGGACTGCATCTGCATTGTTAGAGATCAAATGTTCGGTGGCCGGCGTGCGGAATAGTCAATCCGCCAAAGGAGGTGGATTCCCCTCGCATCAAGATCTGGTCGAGACCCCCGACAAAGAACTGTGGCCGCCACGTTGGGGCGTGGCTGCGGCCCGTTCACCGCACAGTGACTTGAAGAAGAGTGGATCGTTGACTTGCATCAAGGGCAGTCCACACCGTATCGCGCAAAAAATTCCCGCGTCCATCGTCAACAAAATGAAGGAAATATTGATATGGCAACGAATATCGTCCCCGTGAAGCAATCGGCACCGTCGGTCATCGGCACGACGGACGTCTGGCAGTCGCTACGCTCCGAAATGGACCGGCTCTTCGATCGATTTACCAGCGGCTTTGGCATGGTGCCGTTTCAAACGCGGCGTGCGGAGACGGGATTTAGTATTCCGTCCCCAGCCGTCGACATCAATGAAGATGATAAATTCTTCAGGCTGACCGCCGAACTTCCAGGGATGGCGGAAAAGGATATCGAGGTTTCCGTTTCAGGAAATACGCTCGTTATCAGAGGTGAGAAGCGCCAGGAGAAGGAGCAAAAGGAGAAGGGATATTATTTTTCGGAGCGGAGTTACGGGGAATTCCAACGGTCGTTCGTACTGCCCGATGGCGTCGATGGCACGAAGATCGAGGCCAGTATGGCCAAGGGAGTACTAACCGTAACCGTGCCGAAAAATGCTGAGGCCGCGCCCAAGAAGATCGAGGTTAAGGCGGCCGGCTGAATAACGGGGTCTGCTCGGGGCGGGATAGAAATCCCGCCCCGAGCCAATCAAACCCGGGGGGTCGAAAAGATTGTTGGCGTCACGCTCGTCCCGGAGCAGACCAACCAGGCACCGCTTGGTGCGCCCCACAAGACTCCAGGATGCGCAGGGTGGCAGGAAGCACATCTACAGGCCCCAGTCGTTCACGGGGGGCGATCGCGTCGCCCAGACTACTTAGTTAGGCTTTATCTCACGCCCATCACGGAACTGATAGTCAACGGCGGCCTTGCCCGCACGAGCGATGCTTGTGGTTCAAGCGATAACCCGGATGCGGACGCCTGCCAGTGGCGAGGCGTCCACGTTGGCGTCAGGCGGCGACGACAAGGTGATTGGCGACCTCGGTAATCCCGGGGGCCGACCAAGCCGCATTCTCGGCGATCCCGCGCTCCCACCAGCTTTTCACCCGACCCTCCAGGGTAGCCGTTCCGCCGCTGACTTTGACCGTGATATGCGACGCTTCGAACTCCGCGCTGCGTCGTAATGCGGCCTCGATCTGGTCATGTAAGCTCGCGGCGTGCGCGACTTCCCGAGAACTGCCACGGACCTCGATCAGGTCCAGGATGTCAACAACGCCGCTAAGTAGCCTGATGTCGTTTTCGGCGGCCTGCTTCTGAAATTGATGTGAAACAAAGCCGGTCAACGTCACGACGCCTTTTTCGACCTTCACCTGAAGCTGTTTATCAGGCACCTCCGCATCCCAACTGAGGATTTTGACCGCCCGTTCAGCAATTTCCTCGTCCGACCGCTTGTGCGCCGCCGGGGGCCGGACCACGATCTCCTCCGCCAGTCCGCGTACCCCCTTCACGCGGTTGGCAGCTCGTTCGGCGGCAAGTTTTTCGGCATAGGTTGAAACGATACCGCTGAGTGTTACGACACCGTTCCGTGCGGAAACACCGATATGTGCGGTATCAACATTGGGAACCCATACGAGTTCGTCCATCACCTGGGCTTGCAGTGTTACGTCGTCAACCATCGTACTCTCCTGTTCAAAAACATCCATCACGCCGCCAAATCCGGCTCCAGGCCGCGGCTTTTCCCCGGTTCCGGAATGTCGGTCATCGTCGCCTCCGTCAGCAGCAGAACACTGGCGACGGAGACGGCATTCTCCAGGGCGATACGAACCACTTTCGTCGGATCGATGATTCCTGCCTCAAACAAATCGACGTATACCTTCCGGGCCGCGTCGAAGCCTTGCGCGCCTTGTCCGGCAAGCATTCGGGCAACCACAACCCCACCATCCACAGAGGAATTCTCAGCGATCTGGCGGGTGGGCGCCTCCAGCGCGCGTTTAGCACCTGTACGCCTGTGCGCTCATCGCCCTCGCACTTCGCTTCTTCCGCGCCGACCGCTTCGATGCAACGGATCAGCGCCAACCCGCCACCTGGCACGATCCCTTCCGCGACCGCGGCCTTGGTGGCACTGATCGCATCATCCAGCGCCTCCTTCCTGACCTTCATTTCGGCCTCGGACGGCGCGCCGACACGGATCACGGCAACGCCGCCGGATAGTTTCGCCAGTCGTTCCTGCAACTTCTGACGGTCATAGTCGGAAGTGGCATTCTCTATCTGTTGATGTATCCGCTTGCACCTGCCTTCGATATCTTCTTTCTTCCCGGCACCGCCCACGACCGTTGTGTGTTCATTTGTTATGACCACCCTCTTGGCAATTCCGAGCGCCTCGATGGTTACAGATTCGAGTTTGACACCGACCTCCTCGCAGATCATCTGGCCGCCGGCCAGCACAGCGAGATCCTCCAGCATCGCTTTCCGACGATCGCCGAAACCCGGGGCCTTCACAGCCGCGACCTGCAAGCCACCCCGCAGTTTGTTCACCACCAGTGTCGCCAGGGCCTCCCCTTCGACATCTTCCGCGACGATCAGTAGCGGCCGTCCAGATCGTACGATGGCTTCAAGCAGGGGCAACATAGGTTGCAGACTTGCCAGCTTCTTCTCATGAATAAGGATATACGGATCCTCAAGCTCGACGATCATCTTCTCCGCGTTGGTAACGAAATACGGTGAGATGTAGCCGCGGTCGAACTGCATACCTTCAACCACTTCCAGTGTGGTCTCCGTTGTCTTCGACTCCTCGACGGTGATGACTCCCTCGCCGCCAACCTTTTCCATGGCGTCAGCGACCAATTCGCCGATCACCCGATCATTGTGGGCGGCGATGGTGGCGACCTGAGCCTTTTCCTTTCGGGTGCTCACGTCGCGGGAAATCTGACGCAGCACTTCGATCGCGACTTTCGCGGCGCGGTCCAGGCCACGTTTCAAATCGATCGCACTGGCACCGGCGACAACGTTGCGCACGCCGTCGGCGAAAATCGTCTGGGCGAGGATTGTTGCGGTGCTGGTGCCGTCACCAACCGTGTCGCCCGTCTTTTCCGCGGCCTGCCGCAAGACCTGCGCACCCAGGTTTTCCTCGGGGTCCTTGAGGTCAAACTCCTTGGCGATGGTGACGCCATCGTTGCAGATAACCGGCGACCCCCAGCTTTTTTGGATCAGCACCGACTTCGATTTCGGCCCCAGGGTGACCCGAACGGCATCGCAAAGCAGCGTCGTCCCACGCAGTATTTTCTCGCGGGCAGCGGAACGGAAAAGTACTTGTTTGTGCCCCATGGGATGGACTCCTGGTATCGGCAGCTATTCTGCTGTTATACAGATCCGGCGGAAACTCACTATATTATTCGTAGAAATATCACTTATACATTCGGTGATGCACAAATATTCAAAGTATAACTGGCCGCATTTAACATTGACCCACAAGCGCGCATATCATCTATCATTGCGCCTTGGCGAAACCAATTCCGTCAATGCTAATGGACTGGCGCTGATCAGGATGGCTGCCAACCACCCGTCAGGCCCCAACTGCATCGTTCATGGCAGGATCCCCGTTGTTTACAGGGCTATTTTATCGAAATTCTCCACGCCGTCTCCGCAAAACCATCCAGCCGATCACGAGATACCTAACTCAGCGGATGCACACCGACAGGAAGACATTAACGACCCTGGCTATCCTTGATCGAGATCAATGTAACTGGCAGCAAGTCTTTGGAAGTGATCACGACGGCGCGATACAGTCCCGCACGCCACCTTTCGGAAGGTCCGTGAATACAGTAACCACGCCAAAATACAAAGGCCCAAGAAGGCGATGTGGCGGCATGAGGCCCCTATTTCCAGTCTCTGGCATTCTGCTTGGCGCCGTGGTTTCGGCACCATCGGAGCAGACCGCTGCGACAAAGCTTCCGTTCGGCCTGGATCCAATAACAGTGAGATGGGAACGGGACGTTCCCTGCGGAAAAACAACAGCGCCAGCAATATGACGCCCGAAGCTACCCAGTCGATTTTCACGCCCAACCCCCGTTCAACGGAGAGTGGGAAAATGCCATCCCGTGCGACTACCTTGTGGCTGCGAGCAAATCGTTGGCAGCGGGACAGGCGCGGCAGGCTTTAGCGATGGCCGAGACACGGCTGCTCGATCGATCGGTGCTGCTGCACCAAGGTAAGGGCGATCACTTGCGTTCAGCCCGACCTATCGAAGCCGCCATGACGAGGACCGCGCTTCACCGACGGCACCTTCGGTGGCCACGATCCTGCGGCGGAGCTTGGGACGAAAGCGCCGAGACGTCCATCACTTCGAGGCGTTCGCGCGCGACAGTGGCGACCCAGCGGTGCCAAGTGCTCGACCGAGGCAATATTCGGCGTCCCAGGCCCATGCTCGTGCGCTCCGCGACGCCAGCGCCCTCGCATTGGCGATCTTCGCCGCTTGCTCTGCTGCCGCCCTCGCGTCGATGGGACTACCCGGACGGCAGGCAGGCGCCGCGCGTCAGACAGTTCGACAGGAGCCAACGGTAAGGTGACAACAGCCTCGGCCGCGGCTTACATTGACTTTCACCCCAACCATCGATCATGTGACGCCGTTTTGACATACAGCCCGCCCGGAAGGGGCTTGCACACGCACGCTCCAACCGGCCCAAAATCGGCCGCTCAGCCATGCTTCTTGTTATCGACGCCGGCAATACCAACATCGTATTCGCTGTTCATGACCCGTCCGGCTGGCGCGGGGTGTGGCGCATCCGCACCGATGCCCAACGCACGTCCGACGAATACGCGGTTTGGCTCAA
>DAIEHR010000283.1 GCA_027353465.1 Acetobacteraceae bacterium
CGTGCCCGATGTCTGGTCGAAGGACCTGCCGGTGATGCGCGGGCTGGCCAATTTCGACAAGCTGCGGACTGAGTATTTTCGGGATGGGACGGTGGCGCTGGAAGCCTTCAAAGCCGGGCAGATCGACTTCCGGGAAGAGAATATCGCCAAGGACTGGGCCACCGCCTATCATTTCCCAGCGGTCGAGAAAGGGCTGGTGAAGAAGGAATTGCTGCCTCATCACATGCCCACGGGCATGCAGGGCTATGCGATGAACACCCGCCGGGCGCTGTTCAAGGATGTGCGGGTGCGGCATGCACTGGCGCTGGCATTTGATTTTGAGTGGGCGAACGCCAACCTGTTTTACGGCGCCTATACCCGCACCAACAGCTATTTCAGCAACAGTGACCTCGCCTCCAGCGGTATTCCGCAGGGCGACGAACTGGCGCTGCTGAACACATATCGCGACCAATTGCCGCCCGAGTTGTTCACCACGCCGTTCCAACTGCCGGTCACGGATGGGTCCGGCAACAATCGCCAGGGACTGCGCGCCGCGCTGACCCTGCTGGAGCAGGCCGGATGGAAAGTGCGCGACCATAAGCTGGTCGATGCGAACGGCCAGCCGTTCAGCTTCGAAATCCTGCTGGACCAACCGGCGTTCGAACGTGTGTCGCTGCCCTATGTGCAGTGGCTGTCGCGACTGGGTATCGAGGCCAGGGTCAGGACCGTCGATCCGGCGCAGTTCCAGCGGCTGACCGATACATACGACTACGACATGATCGTCGATACGATCGGGGAAACCGACAGTCCGGGTAACGAACAAACCGGCTATTGGACCTGTGGCAGCGTGAAGCCGGAGGGCGGCTACAACATGATGGGGGTTTGCAGCCCGGTCATCGACGACCTCGTCCACCATATCCTGACCGCGCCGGATCGCGCGCATCTGGTGACCGCGACGCGGGCGCTGGACCGCGTTCTGCTGGCAGGCTGGTACGTAGTGCCGCAATGGTATCTGCAATCGGTGCGCGTCGCGTATTGGGACCGCTTCGGCCGGCCGGACAAGCCGGTGCGCACCGGGCTTGCGTTCGACAGTTGGTGGCTGGACCCGGTCAAGGCCGCCGCCAACGACGCCGCCCGCCGGAACGGCCCATGATGACCGATGGGCGGCCCTGATGGCAGCGTATCTTCTTCGCCGCCTGTTGCTGATCATCCCGACGCTGTTCGGGATCATCGCCATCAACTTCGCCGTGGTGCAGATGGCGCCCGGCGGCCCGGTGGAGCAGATGATCGCCGAACTGAAGGGCGGCGGCGGCGGCGTGACTGGGCGTATCACCGGGGCCGGTGCGGCCGAGGCGATGCCGGCCGGCGACGGTTCCTATCGCGGCGCTCGGGGCCTGGACCCGCACGTCGTCGCCGACATCAAGCGGATGTTCGGCTTCGACAAACCACCGCTGGAACGGTTCGGGCTGATGCTACGCGACTACATGCGCTTCGACCTGGGACGCAGCTTCTTTCGCGACGAGTCCGTGCTGCAATTGATCAAGGAGAAAATGCCGGTCTCCATCTCACTGGGTCTGTGGTCAACGCTGCTGGTGTATTTCCTTTCGATTCCCCTGGGGATCGCCAAAGCCGTGCGTGACGGCAGCCGCTTCGATGTCGTCAGCAGCGCGGCGGTGCTGATCGGCTACGCGGTGCCGGGGTTTCTGTTCGCCATCCTGCTGGTGGTGCTGTTCGCGGGGGGCAGTTTCGTGCAGTGGTTCCCGCTGCGGGGACTGCACAGCTCTGGTATCGAGACCTGGAGCTTTCCGGCCCGCGTCGGAGACTATCTGTGGCACATCGTATTGCCGACCGTCGCCCTGGTCGTTGGCGGTTTCGCCGGCCTGACCGTTCTGACCAAGAACTGCTTCCTGGAGGAAATCCGCAAGCAATACGTGGTGAAAGCCCGCGCCAAGGGGGCCAGCGAGCAGCGGATTCTGTATCGCCATGTGTTCCGCAACGCGATGCTGCTGATCGTCGCCGGGTTCCCCTCAGCGTTCATCAGTATCCTGTTCTCCTCGGCCTTGCTGGTGGAGATCATTTTCTCGCTGGATGGTCTGGGCCTGCTGAGTTTCGAATCGGCGATCAGGCGGGACTATCCGGTGATGTTCGGCACGCTGTACATGTTCACCCTGCTGGGCCTGCTGATGCAGATCGTGGGCGACCTGCTGTACACCGTGGTTGATCCCCGCATCGATTTCGAGGCGAGGCAGTAATGTATATCTCGCCGCTGAACCGCCGGCGCTGGGCGATCTTCCGCGCGCATCGGCGCGGCTACTGGTCGCTGTGGATCTTCCTGGCGTTGTTCACCGTGACCTTATTCGCGGAACTGCTCGCCAACGACCGCCCGTTGCTGATCCGGTTCGACGGCCATTGGTATGTCCCGGTGCTGCGGGACTATAGCGAGGACAAATTCGGTGCCGATTTCCTGCCCACCGATGCCGACTACACCGACCCCGACGTGCAGGCCGCGATCAACGCCCATGGCTGGATGATCTGGCCGCCGGTTCGTTACTCCTACGACTCGCTGGTCAAACGGTTGCCCACGCCCGCGCCGTCGGCGCCAGACCGCAATAACCTGTTGGGCACCGACGATCAGGCGCGCGACGTGCTGGCCCGGGTGATCTACGGATTTCGGCTGTCGGTGCTGTTCGGATTTACCCTGACGGCGATCTCCTCCGTCATTGGCATCGCCGCCGGCGCCATCCAGGGGTTCCGTGGCGGTCTGGTGGATTTGCTGTTCCAGCGGTTCATCGAGATCTGGTCCGGGATGCCGCAACTGTATCTGCTGATTATCCTGGGCAGCATCATCACCCCGACATTCTGGATCCTGCTGGTCTTTCTGCTGCTGTTCAGTTGGATGAACCTGACCGGCGTGGTGCGGGCCGAGTTTCTGCGTGGCCGCAACCTGGATTATGTGCGCGCGGCCACCGCCCTGGGCGTGTCCGACACGGCGGTGATGTGGCGGCATATTCTTCCCAATGCCATGGTCGCCACGCTGACGTTTCTGCCGTTCACCCTGTCCGGGTCGGTCACCATCCTCGCCAGCCTGGATTTCCTGGGGTTCGGCTTGCCGCCCGGTTCGCCCTCATTGGGAGAGCTTGTATCGCAGGGCAAGAACAACCTGCAGGCGCCCTGGTTGGGGATCACCGCGTTCGTGGTGCTGGGCGGGTTGCTGACGCTGCTGGTGTTCGTGGGCGAAGCGGTGCGCGACGCGTTCGATCCGCGCAAGACGCCGCACGCATGACCCTGGTGTCGGTCAACGACCTGACCGTCCGCTTCGGCGATCACGCCGTGGTCAACCGGATCGGCTTCACGCTGGACCGGGGCGAGACGCTGGCGCTGGTCGGCGAAAGTGGCTCTGGCAAGTCGATGACCGCGTTGTCGTTGTTGCAATTGTTGCCGCCCGGTGCGGTCAGCAGCGGGCAGGTCTCGATCGACGGCCAAAGCGTAATCGGCGCACCGGATCAGTCGCTACGGCACCTGCGCGGCGGGACCGCCGGCATGGTGTTCCAGGAACCGATGACCAGCCTGAACCCGCTGACCCGGATCGGCAAACAGATCGCCGAGGCGATCCAACTGCACCGGCCGATGCGGCCGGATGCGGTGCGGGACCGCGTGGTCGCGTTGCTGAACGAAGTGGGGTTTCCGGATGCGGCGAACCGCCTGGATGCGTTGCCGCATCAGCTCTCCGGCGGCCAGCGGCAGCGTGTGATGATCGC
>DAIEHR010000320.1 GCA_027353465.1 Acetobacteraceae bacterium
TCCGAGACCCAATGGACCGTGACGCTGGAGAACGGCCAGCAGGCGAAGGCGCGCTTTCTGGTGACCGCCGTCGGCATTCTGTCAGCCCACACGCTTCCCGCCATTCCCGGCCGGGACAGCTTTAAGGGGCCCGCCTATCACCCGGCCCGCTGGCCGCATACGCCGGTGGACTTCACCGGCAAGCGCGTCGGCATTATCGGCACCGGGGCGACCGCTATTCAGGCGATCCCGGCGATCGCCAGGCAGGCGACGCACCTGACTGTCTTCCAGCGACGCCCGAACTGGGCCGCGCCCTTGCACAATTCCAAGATCGGCAAGGAGGAGATGGAGCAGATCAAGTCCCGCTACGACGAGATCTATGCCCACTGCGCCACGACACCGATGTGGTTCATCCACCAGGCAGACCGCCGCAAGACGCTGGAGGTGCCGGAGGCGGAGCGCGAGGCGTTTTGGGAGAAGTTGTATGCCGAACCGGGTTTCGGCATCTGGCTGGGCAATTTTCGCGATATCGGGGTCAATGAAGACGCAAACGCCGCCATCAGCGACTTTATCGCTCGGAAAATCCGCCAGCGTGTGAAGGATCCGAAGATCGCGGAGAAGCTGATCCCGCGCGACCACGGCTTCGGCAGCCGGCGTGTGCCGCTGGAAAGCGGCTATTTCGAGACCTATAATCGCGACAACGTGACGCTGGTCGATACGCTGAACGACGAACCGATCGAGCGCATCACGCCGCAGGGCATCCGCACCGCCAAACAGGACTATGAGTTCGACGTGCTGATCTACGCCACCGGCTTCGACGGCGTGACGGGCGCCTTCGATCGTATTGACATCCGTGGCACCAACGGCCTGCGTCTGAAGGACGCCTGGGCGGACAGTCCGCGCACGTATCTCGGCATGCTCGCGGAAGGGTTTCCGAATATGCTGATGGTGCTGGGGCCGCACACGGCACGCGGCAATATTCCCCAGGCCATTGAACACAGCGTGCAGTTCCAGGCCGGCATGCTGCGATTCATGCAGGAGCATCACTACACGCGGGTGGAAACCCGGCCGGAGCAGGTGGACGATTGGACCCGAACCGTGATCGAGGCTGCCGAACCGCTGCTGTCCTCGAAGGTCGATTCCTGGCAGACCGGCGTGAACCGTAACGTGGACGGGCGAACCGTAAGGCGCGTCCTTGGCTATAACGGCAACGGCGTGCATTTCCGGCGGACCACTGACGCGGTTGCCAAGGGCGGCTACCAGGAGTTCCTGTTCCGCTAGAGCGCGATCGCCTGAGGTTGATCCAGCCTTGGGCGTGAATCGCCCTCTCAATCAAAGATAACTAGGCGTTCGTTCGTCACCGCCTGTTTCACCGGTGACGATCGTCCCCGCCGGGCGTTGCGGATCGCGCTATTTCGCCAGCGCCGGCTGTTTCACCTCCAGCGTTTTGCCTTTGAACGCCGGCATCACTTCTTTGGCGAAACGCTCCACCTGTTCCAGGATCACCGCTTTCGGCACGCCCAGCGACGGGCTTATCGAGATGCGGTCCAGGCCTGGATAGGCTTTTTCCAGTTTCTTCAGGTGGTCGATGATCTCGTCGGCCGAACCGGTGAGGAAGCCGCCGGCTTTCACGGCGTCTTCGATGCGCGGCAGTTTCGCGGTGGGGGCGCGCTTCGGGTCACGCATGATCTCGATCTGCTCATCGGTCATCGCCTTGTTCAGGCGCAATTCACCGAACATCTTCATGTTTTCTTCGTAGTATTTGGCGGCATCGCGGATGCACTGTTCCTTGCTTCCTCCCATGTAAAAATGGAAGCCGAAGCACAGGCGCTCGCCCAGGTCGATGTGCTTGCCGATTTTCGCATGCTCCTGCTGCCATTTCAGCACCACGTTGTGCATCGCGCCGCCCTCGGCCGATCCGCCGCCCACCATGCCCTGGATGCCGTGCCTGGCCATGAAGGCCAGCGCGCGTTCCGATCCGCCCTGGATTGGCTGCCAACATTCCACCGGCAGGCGGGCCGGGCGCGGCACCAGGGTCAGTTCCTTCAGCGTATAGCCGCGATAGGGCACCTCGGGCGGCAGGGTGTAGTGCTTGCCCTTGTGGCTGAAGGACTCTTCGTTGAACGCTTTGAAAATGATCTCGGCCTGTTCCTCGAACAACTCGCGGTTGGCTTCCTGGTCCATCAATGGGGAGCCGAATGTTTCGACCTCGCGGGTATGGTAGCCGCGGGCGATGCCGAACACGACACGGCCTTTCGACAGGATATCGGCCATGGCGTAGTCCTCGGCCAGGCGCAGCGGGTGCCACATTGGCAGCACGTTGAAGCCGCAGCCGATGTTGATGTTCTTGGTCACATGCGTCAGGTGCAAGGCCATCAGCAGCACGTTGGGGATGCACTCGGTGCCTTCGCGCTGGAAGTGGTGTTCCGCCATCCAGAAGGTGGAGTAACCGAGATCGTCCATTTTCACCGCGATGGCCTGTGCTTTCGACAGGGCGGAGGACAGGTGCGCGTTATCGTAGCGCCGGTCATTGATCGGGATTCCGCCGTAGCCGATGTCTTCCACGTCGGTATGGCCGGCGAACAGGCTGTCGAATTTGGTTATCATTGGTGTTTCTCCCTGATTTGGCAGGGATAGTATGCCGGTGGGTGGGGTTAGCAAGGTTCGGGAGACCGGAGGTTCCTGCATCCCATTGGTGCTGACATGCGGCAGCAACGGCATTCATTCCGGTGATGCCCATCGGAATACCATATCGGCGGAACGCGCCGTTGCCTCTCCGTCATGGCCGGACTTGTTTCGGCCATCTTCGCACAGGCGGTAAAAGCGTGGATGGCCGCGACAAGCACGGCCATGACGAGGAGAGGGAGGAGTCCCTGTTGGCCGATAAGTTTTCGTATCCAGCGCCGGGGCCTTGGCAAAAGCGAAGCAGTTGGGGATCGGCGGCCACCACCGATCCCCAAGTATCTACCAGGCCAGTTCTTTACCGGTATAATCCAGGAACAGGTGCTTATGCGCGCCGGCCTGTTTTTCCATCACAGGAACCATCCCGGCGGCACTGTCCGCTACCGTGACCGCCGCCGAAGCGCCGCCCATGTCGGTCCGCACCCACCCTGGATGCAGCGTCAGCAGCGTAATGTTCTTGCCGCGCAATTCACCCCAAAGCCCGCGCGACAGGGAGTTCAGCGCCGCCTTGCTGGCCCTGTAAAGCTCGTGCCCGCCCTCGTTCAGGGCCACGCTGCCCATGATGGAGGAGGTGAACGCCAGCACGCCGGACCCCGGCCGGATATGGCTGGCGAGTGAGCGGGCGAGGCGGGTCGGTGCGATGGCGTTGGTGAACATCAATGCGCCGATTTCCTCGGCCGTCGCGGCATCGGCGCTGCGGTGATCGGGGCCGGCGACGCCGGCGTTCACCAATACCGCATCCAATGTCTTGTCACCCAGCGTGGCGGCAAATCCATCGAGTGCGGCGGCGTTGTTCATGTCCAGGGCCGGGATCGACACCCGGCCGGGATGCGCCGCCGACAGTTCTTGCAGTGAAGATGCCTTCGCCGGGTCGCGGGCGGTCGCGATGACCGACCACCCGTGAGCCAGAAAGACCTTTGTGACGCCCAGGCCGATGCCGCGATTGGCGCCGACGATCAAAACCAACTTGTTGTCTGTCATAAGTTACCCCGAGATTGCTTCGCCGAACGGAATCCACGCGGTTCCGTCAAACCTGACCAGTCGCATCTGTTTCAGCGGATAATAGTCTTCCGGCCCTGTCTTTACCCGGATGCCGGGTTGCAGCATAGGCAGGGCGATGTCCAGGTTAGTGGCCTGGCGCATGATATTCGCGCGGGACAGGTCGTTGCCGCACTGGGTCAGCGTCTGCACAAGCGTTTGGGCGCAGGTGTAGCCATAAACGTTGTTGACATCAGTAGGATCGGCGCCTGGGTAGTATTGGTCCATGAAGGCGCGCCATTCAAGGAACCCGGGATCGGCGGCCCACTGCTTATCGGTTGGATCCTTCAGATAACTGGCCGTCACCACGCCGATGGCTTTCTCCACGCCCGCCGGTACGATCGCGGTCGCGACCGATGATCCGGTGGACGAGATGCAGAACAGCCGCGGTTTCCAGCCGATGTCGAAGGCCTTTCGGATGCCCATGGCGTTGAACTTGGGAATGCCGGTCATGAACAGCACATCGGCGCCGGCATCGCGCAAGGTCAGGATCTGCGAGTCCACGGTCGGGTCCGAAACCTCATAGGTCGCGGTGGCGACGATCATCTTCTCGGCTTTGTCGCCCAACCCGTCCTTGACGCCCTTGAAGTAGTCGCGCCCAGAATCATCCCCCTGATACAGCACCGCCACCTTGGCGTCAGGGAAGGCCTGCAGGATGTAGTGGGCGTAAATCCGCCCCTCGATCTGATAGGTCGGCTGCCAGCCCATGGTCCAGGGATAGTGCTCCCGGTCGCCGAACTGCGTGGCGCCGGTCGCCACGAAAATGTCGGGTACCTTCTTGCTGTTAGTGTATTTCCGGGTCGCGTTGTTCGTCGGCGTGCCCAAGCAGTTGAACAGGAAGGCGACCTTGTCCTCCTCGATCATCCTCCGGGTCAGTTCCACGGTCTTCGGCGGCAGGTAGCCATCGTCCAGCGACAGCATCCGGAGCGTGCGGCCGTTGATGCCACCCTTGTCATTGATCATCTTGAAGTAAGCAGCAGCCGCTTTGCCGATCGTGCCGTACGAGGATGCCGGCCCGCTGTAAGGCATGGTCTGCCCAAACAGGATTTCCTTGTCGGTCACACCGGACGCATTCTCGGCGCGCGCCGGCAGCGCACTCAGCGCCGCCGCCCCGGCCAGCGCCGCTCGGCGGGTCATCTTGGTCATCGTGGTTCCTCGGGTTTTTGTTGTGGCGCCAGCAAATGCGGGGTTGCCGAACGTGTCAATCCGGCAGCGTGTTTACCGCGCGCACTGAACGACGACGGTGCCGATCTTACCCCCGGCCTCTACCGACCGGTGCGCGGCGGCGGTCTCGTACAAGGGGAAAGTTCCGGCGACCGACAGGATTCGGCCTGGGGTGCGGACGAAGGCCGCGATGTCCTGCTGCGCGCGCTTGCGGGTGGCATGCGGGCTGGTCGGAAGCACGAAACCGCGGATCGTGACGTTCCTGCCCATCAGAGCGCGTAAATCGATCTCCGGCGTCCGCAGCCCAGCGGTGGCGTAGTAGGCGATACTGCCGTTTTCCCGCACCGATGCCAGCGTGGCGGCCAGATTGCCGCCGAGATCGACGTCCACCACATGGTCGGCACCGTAGCCGTTGGTGATGTCCGCCACGCGCGCGGCAACGTCCTCGGTGCGGTAATTCAGCACATGGGCGGCGCCGCCGGCCCGCGCGCGTTCGGCTTTGTCGGCGGAGCTGACGGTGGCGATCACCTCCGCCCCCGCCCAGGCGGCGAGTTGCACGGCATAATGGCCGACCGCGCCGGCGCCGCCGGTGATCAGTAGGGTTTTGCCCTGCACCGGACCGGCGGCGAACACGCAGCCATGCGCGGTCATGCAGGGGATTCCCAGGGTTGCGCCTTGGGCGAAGGAGACATGGTCCGGCAACTCGGTGACCAAATCGACGTCGAGCGCGATGTATTCCGCCGCTGTTCCCATCCAGCGGCCGTTGCGCTGGCCGTTGTACAGCCACACGCGCTTGCCGATCCAGCTGGCGGCCACGCCGTCGCCCACTTTATCGATCGTGCCGGCGCCATCGCTGTTGGGGATGACACGGGGATATTCGGCCGGCACCGCGCCCCGGCGGCGATAGGTGTCGGACGGATTGACGCCGGATGCTTCCAGCCGTACCCGCACCTGTCCCGCACCAGGTTCAGGGGTTGGCAGTTCGCCGGTGACAATAACCTCATCCGCCGGTCCCTGCCGGTCGTACCAAACGGCGCGCATCGTGTTCCCTCCGGTTGCTTGGCTGGGATGGTACACCATACCGGGCCGAAGCGGCAGTGACACGGACGTTGCGATTGGATCGTGATTTGGTATTCATGGGCCACAGGAAAAGCCTAATCTGGGTCTAGTCCTTTTATTTGGAGTCACCCGCGTGCCGTTCAGTGGCGATTACGATGGTTCTGTCGTCGCGGTCCTGGAGCAACTGCGATTGACTGCCGGCCTGGAAGGCCTGGCGGTACTTGATCTCAGCCTGGATGCAGAGGACGCACCTGTCGCGTATTGCGTTGGGTCGGGGGGTGGTTCTACCACCGATTTCGCTTTTCGGATTCTGCAAGCCAGCCCTGGAAGGCCGCTTCATAAGGTTGCGCCGGACAGACGGCCGGTTTTGACCTGTCCGTGGGTGCTGCCGCCGAACCGTCCGGGCGGCCTGGCGATGTGGCGTTTGCCGCGCGCGCGTCCGTGGACGGATGCCGATCACGAGTGGGCGGCATCGGTAGGCATGCTGCTGCGGGTGGCGATCGGTAATGGCATGGGGCAGGTGGGGATCGACCGCCTGACCGGTTTGCCGAACCGGCGGTGGTTCCTGGATGAGGCGGATCGTCACATCGACCGTTTGGACTTGGATGCCAGCATTGGCACCCTTGTATTGATTGATATCGACGACCTGCGCGGATTGAACATGACCGCCGGCCGGGCGGAGGGCGACAGCCTCTTGGTGCGCATGGCCAACCAGTTGCGCGCGATGGTGCGTCCGGGCGATCTGGTCGCCCGCATCGGCGCGGATGAATTCGGCGTGTGGCTGGACGGCATGGATCACCTGACGGCGGCGGAGCGGGCCGAGGCGCTATGCCAGAAACGTCAGTTCCGGGACCAGCCGAAGGGCTATCGCACGACCTTCTCGATTGGCATAGCCAGCCGCCAACCGGGCAGTATCGAGGATATCCGCATCCTGTTGCGGCGGGCCCATATGGCGGCCCGCGAGGTGAAGGCGAAAGGTGGCGGCGGATGGCGCGTCGCTCACGCCGAGGCTACGGGGCGATGAAAAATCCGACAGCCGGCACTGGACTTGCATTCGGTGCTTGCCCCCCCGGCTAAGCCGGGTGACAATCTAAATATGATGCCGGTTCAGGCCCCCGCTGAGCTTGACACCGCCGCCAGTTGTCCTGAAGCGCGCGGGGATCAGGCACGCCGTCCGTTCGGACCCGCTTTCGCCGCTTTAGACCTGGGCACAAATAATTGCCGCATGCTGGTGGGCACGCCCTCGGGTGAGGGATTCCGCGTCCTCGACAGTTTTTCTCGCATCGTTCGGTTGGGCGAGGGACTGCACACCACTGGTATGCTGAACGAAGCGGCGATGGACCGAGCAATCGGTGCTCTGCAGGCCTGTGCCAATCGATTGGCGCGGCGGCCGGTGCGCGGCGTGCGGGCGATCGCGACCGAAGCGTGCCGCCGAGCGGCGAACGGGCCGGCATTCTTGTGCCGGGTGAAGCAGGAGACGGGGTTCGATTTCGGCATTATCTCTAGCCGCGAGGAAGCGGAGCTGGCGCTGGAATCTTGCACCCCGCTGCTGCCGTGCGATGGCAGGCGCGCATTGCTGTTCGACATTGGCGGCGGTTCCACCGAACTCGCTTGGGTCCGGCTGTCAAACGGAAGGCCGGAACTGATCGGCTACGATTCGCTGCCGGTGGGCGTGGTGACGCTGGCGGAGCGCTGGGGCGACGCCGGATTTACGCCCGAAGGGTTCGAGGCGATGGTCACCGATGTCGCCGACCGGCTGCGGTCTTTCGAGAAAGTACATTGCATTGCCCGGGAGATCCGCGAAGGCGGGGTGCGGTTGCTGGGGACCAGCGGCACGGTCACCACGCTGGCGGGCGTCGCCTTGAATCTGGAGCGGTACCGGCGGCTGGCGGTTGACGGGGTGGAGCTTTGCAGCCAGGAGGCGGCGGATGCGCTGTCGCACCTTCGTGCGCTGGGCCGGGAAGGTTTGATGCTGCATCCGTGTGTTGGGCCCGAAAGGGTCGAGTTTGTGTTGCCGGGCTGCGCGGTGTTTGCCGCGATTACCCGGGTTTGGCCGGCGCCGCATGTTATCGTCGCTGATCGCGGGCTACGGGAAGGCGTGCTGCTAAGGTTGATGCGTGCCGATCGCTCACGCCAGGGGCGCCGCCGCGACGGGTGCCGCTGATGGCCAAGGCACCGTCCAAGCCGTCCTCCCGTGGGCTGGTGGTTCGCGTCAAAAGCGCGAAAAGTCGCAGTACTGCGTCCGCGCGGTGGTTGGCGCGCCAGTTGAACGACCCTTATGTGGTGGCGGCCAAACAGCAGGGCTGGCGGTCGCGCGCGGCGTTCAAGCTGCTGGAATTAGATGACAAGTTCCATCTGATCCACAAAGGCGTCCGGGTATTGGATCTGGGCGCGGCGCCGGGCGGATGGACGCAGGTCGCGGTGAAGCGCGGCGCGTCGGCGGTACTGGCGCTGGATTTGCTGCCGATAGACCCGATCCATGGCGCGGTGATCATTCAGGGCGATTTCACCGACCCGGCGATGCCGGAGCGTTTGACGGCGGACCTGGGCGGCGGTGCTGACCTGGTGTTGTCGGACATGGCGCCGAACACGACGGGACATGCCTCGACGGATCACATCCGGATCGTGGCGCTGGCCGAAATGGCGGTGGATTTCGCGATCCAGGTGTTGTCGCCCGGCGGCGCGTTCGTGGCGAAGGTGTTTCAGGGCGGGTCTGAAAAGCAGATACTGGACGTGCTGAAGAAGCATTTCAGCACCGTGCGGCATGCCAAGCCGCCAGCCAGCCGGAAGGACTCCAGCGAGCTTTACGTGGTGGCGACCGGCTTCAAAGGCCGGCCGGAGATGGCTACCGACTCGCTTCCGCGACCTCAATAGCCCGCGGTACTGCCGCGAGGATATGGTCGTGGCCGGACGGATGTTCGGGTCGGATGAAGCCGAAAACGTCGTAGTCGGCGGTGCCCATCTGGTTGGTGGGCGGCCACCAGACGCGCACCGAACTCCAGTCGCCGTCAGGAGAGACATCCAGGACGAGCTGGTCTTCTGTCACCCGGTGGTGCACCCAGTTAGCCTGGGTTACCATGATCTGCCGCCGCGATAATACGGCCGAAACCACCGCGACGTGTCCATAGGGCAGGCGGGAGGATCGGCGATAGACCAGAATGCTGCCGACCTGTGGCGTGCGGGACCGGGCATAGCGGCCCTCGGCCTGCCACCACCAGTCGGCCGCGTTACCGGACAGGTTCACACCGGTCAACGCTCGGGCAAACGGGGCGCACTCCACAGGAGCGGCCTGGCCGGCGTCGCCGATGCGTGCGCCGCTTGCCGTCCCGCCGCTGCCGCACGCCGCGAGCGCCAGGCAGATCAACGGGAGGAGGCGGAAGACGACGCGCTGCATAGGGCGTTATATCGGACGCTGCCGAGGGAAGATGCAAGACCGGATCGATTGGCGATTTCCGATCCAGTGCGAAATAACCGTTTCGCTTGGCCGCGGTTTCCGCTGGTCTCCCCTCGTCATGGCCCGGAGCCGGCCATGACGGACTGCCCTGACCGTACGTCAGGCAAAGCGGATATCGGCGCCTTTGCGGCGTGGTGGGGTGGCATCGTGACCGCGGATAATGAAGGCGATGACATGCATGTACGCTGGTCAGATGTTGGCCGGTCAGTCGTAGCCGGGCGCTGCGCCCTAAACGATGAGGCCCGTCCACGCCTGTGAGCCACCGTCTCCCTTCGCGTGTTTTGCGGTTCCATTTTCTTGTGGTCGGACGCAAGCCGATTGCGGGGCCGGGAATCGGTTCCGACGCAGCGCCGCCGCCTGGTTTTTGAAGTGGAAACATTCTGCGCGCAATAAAGAAAGCAAATGGAACCGCAAAACACGCAAACACGCAAATGGATATTGCCTTGGATATGGCGAAGCGACCCGGTATCAAACGCGCGGGCAACATCGTGTAAATCGCACCATCCGCGTCATCAGCGCCATCGCCTTCCTTATCTGCGTTAGGCTCTTTTCTGCCTCGCGATCCCGCCGACACAAGAGATCAGCCCGAGGTCCGGGCCACCGTCTCCCTTCGCGTGTTTTGCGGTTCCATTTCCTTGTAGTCCGACACAAGTTGATTCCGGGGTCGGGAATAGATTCTGTCGCCGACCAGCCGATTGATTTACGAAACGGAAAGGTTCCGCGAGCGGCCAACAAAGTAAGTGGAACCGCAAAACACGCGAATGGGTATTGCCTTGGATACGGCGAAGCGACCCGGTATCAAACACGTGGCCAACATCGTGTACACCGCGCCATCGCCTTGCTTATCCGCGTTAGGCTCTTACCTCCCTTGCGGCCCCCCAGCACCAGGGATCAGCCCGAGGTCCGGGCCATCCCAAGCAGCGTCCCCAGCACATAATCCGTATGCGCACCGACCGCCGCCCCGGTCCAGCGGACCACATCCTCCGGCTTCTCCCCATCCAACCGGATCGTCGGCCCGGGATGCAGCGTCCGTCCGATCAATGGGTCATCAATGTCCTGCACCGCCTGGCGCGCCCGGAAATGCGGATCGGCGGCGCAATCGGCGATGTCGAACAGGCGGGAGCATGGGACGTCCGCGGCTTCCAGGATCGCCTCGGCCTCCTTGGCCGGCAGCGTCAGGGTCCAGGCCTTGATCGCCGCGTCCAGCGGCGCTCGGTTGTCGCAGCGCAAGCCGTTGGTCTTAAAGGCCGGGTCGGCCGCCATCTCCGGCCGGCCGATCGCCGCCATCAGGCGCGAGAAGATCAGGTCGGAATTCCCGGCGATGCACAACCAGCGCCCATCCGCACAGGGATAGGTGTTGGTGGGCGAGGCTGTCGGCAGCGCCGCGCCTGCCGGCTGCCGCACCCGCCCGTCCATCGCGTATTCTGGCAGCATGCCCTCCATCAGGCTGAACACGCTGTCCACCAGGTTGACATCGACCACCCGGCCCTTGCCGGTGCCCATCCCGTCGCGCTGCCACACGGCGGACAGCAGCCCGATCGCCGCATAAAGTCCCGCCAGATCGTCGCTGATCGAAATCCCGCAGCGCGGCGGCGGCAGGTCGGTGGTGCCGCCGGGATGACCCGTCAGGTGGCGCAACCCGCCGATCGCCTCGCCGATCGCGCCGAACGCCGGCTTGTCGCGATACGGGCCATCCTGGCCGTAGCCGGAGATGCGGGCGATCACCAATCTTGGGTTCACCGCATGCAGTTCGTCCGGCCCCAGCCG
>DAIEHR010000354.1 GCA_027353465.1 Acetobacteraceae bacterium
TCGATATGCAGTTCCAGATAGGCGCGGATTTTCGTCGGGTCGGGAAAATGCCGGCGGCCGGCCAGCAACGCGCCGGGGTTGCCGCCGCATTCCGTCATATGATCGGCCAGGGTGCGCCCGGTATCCACCCGGCGGACGGTCAGCGCACCATCCGGCAATGTGCCCAGGCTGCCCCGGCTGCCGATATACGACACCTGGAACCAGACGCTTTCCTCCGCCCGGATTCCCATGACCACGATGTCGCATGCCGGCGTCACGCCCAGCTTCCGGAGTCCGGCCACGACCGCCAGGCCCGCCAGCACGCCCGCCGCGCCGTCGAAATTGCCGCCGTGCGGAACCGAGTCCAAATGCGACCCGATAACCAGCACCGGCGCCGACCGGTCGCGGCCGGGCAGGGTCATGTACAAGTTGGCCGCGTCGTCGCGGGTTACTTCCAGACCTAGCGCCGCGGCAGCCTTGGCAACGGTGGCGTGGGCGCGTTGTTCTCCGGCGCCGTACGGGTCGCGGGACACGCCAGGTTCGTCCAGGCCGTCCTGACGCAATTGGTCGAACAGGGCCTGCAGCGTTTCGCGCTGTGCCTGAATGGCGGCCCTGACAGCGGTTGCATCCACGGACTCGATCCTTCTGCGGTTAGCCGGACATTATTGGCTTCCTCGCTCATAGCGGCTAGAGCGGTTCCAGCGTTCATAATAGGGCAGGCCGAGCGCCGAAGGCGAGATACCCGATGGCTGATCCGGCCCGGGTCCGCGGGGAAACAGCGCGCGATGGGAGAAGCATGATGGATCAATCAGTCGGGGACATGCTGCGGGAGACGGCCGATCGGCTGTTTCAGGCGCAGTGCGACACCGCCACGCAGCGTCTGGCCGACGGGGGCACCTGGCCCGCCGCGCTGTGGGCGGCGGTCGAGGATGCCGGTCTGCACCGCGCGCTCGTGCCAGAGGCTGCCGGCGGCTTCGGCGTCGCGGTGCCGGACGCGCTGTCCTTGCTGAAGGTGGCCGGCGCCCACGCGCTGCCGCTGCCACTGGCAGAGACGATGCTGGCAACCTGGTTGCTGGCCGGAGCAGGGCTGGATATTCCGGACGGGCCGCTGACCGCCGGCCCGGTGCGCGTCGGTGAAACCGTCGCCCTGACCGAAACCGCCTCGGGCTGGCACATCGCCGGCACGCTGACTCGGATTCCCTGGGCACGGGACGTTCAGCAAATGGCCGTTCTGGCGGACGATCGGATCGCCCTGGTATCCCGCGACTCCTGGTCAACCTCGCCCGGTGAGAACGTCGCTCGGGAACCTCGTGACACCGTGCGCTTCGACGGGCCGGTTATAGCCGTGGGTCCGGCGGCGGTTGACGAGGCAGGGCTGATCGCCGTCGGCGCCGCGATGCGCACCCAGCAGATCGCCGGCGCGCTGACCCGGTTGACGGAAATGACCACCCAATATGCCCAGGATCGCGTCCAATTTGGCCGGCCGATTGGGAAATTCCAGGCGGTGCAGCAGAATCTGGCGGTCGTGGCCGGTCAGGCCGCCGCCGCCGTGGCCGCCGCGGACCTGGCCGCGGAGGCGGTCGCGGATGGCCTTGAAATCCTGCCCATCGCCGCCGGCAAGGCCCGAGCGGGGGAGGCCGCTGGTATCGCCGCCGGGATCGCCCATCAGATCCACGGCGCGATCGGCTTCACCTTTGAGCACAACCTGCATTTCCTGACCCGGCGGCTTTGGTCCTGGCGCGATGAATTCGGCAAGGACGCGGTTTGGCAGGCCATGCTGGGCCGACACATGGCAGCGGTCGGCGGCGCGGCGGTTTGGGCGGAGATTACCGCCGCCTGAGCCGCACCAACGGTATCAGGCGAATGCCTCATCCGGTTCGGCGTAGGCCTTCAGCCCGGCGATGTCATGCAGGATCACCCTGGCGCCGTGGGTTTCGACGCCGAAGTCGCGCAGTGCCGCGAACGCGCGGGACAGATTTTCCTGCCGACAGCCAAGCCGCGCCGCCAGAAGCCGTTTGTCGAACGGTAACCGCATGGCCGTGGTATTACCGTGTGGCTCCGCCGACAAAGACAACAGGTAGCATCCCAGGCGTTGGGCGGTCGTTCGCAACTTCAGGTCGCACACCTGGCGAACCAGCGCCCTGAACTCGTTGGCCTCGGCCCGCAGCAAGGCGGTTACCAGCGACGGCTCCTGTTCCACCAACGCGAGCAGCCCCTCCGCATCGATGCTTAACAGGCGGCTGTTCTCTACCGTGCGGACACCCATCAGCCAGGGCAGGCGGGCGAGAACGGTTGCCAGCCCCAGCGTTCCGCCGGCCTGAATAACTTCGACCACCGCGGTCAGGCCGCTTGCAGCGGTGGTGAAACCTGCCAGCTGACCGGTGATCACGATGAAGAGCTGGTCCGCCATCTGATCCTGGCGGCAGATCTCAACTCCCTCGTTATAGTCAGCCAACCGGCTGATGGCTGCTAGTTTGCCCAGGACGGTTTCATCCAGGCCGCGTAGCAATGGAGTCCGGCGCAACCCTTCCAGAACGTCCACGCTGTCTGTGTGCCGGGTTTGTGTAGAACCGGCCAACGGTGCCGCAGTGGACATTCATAACCTCACAATGGTGAAAAAAGATCTCAAACCGATAGGTAGTGTTTCTACCGGATGCTTTTGATGCCGATCAAGTCGCACTCATCGCTGCGTGATCGATCGCCTGAGTCCATTCTCCAGCAGGCCGCCGAATAACGCGCGGATCGCCAGCCTACGCCGCCGTTTCCCGCATCAGCGGCCGCGTCATGATCGAAGCGATCTAAAATCGTCGAATCGGCGACAGCGAGTCAAATCGGCGGGGGTGCTCGAAGGACCGTTGACGATGCCCGGCGCTTCCCCTGCATCACTGCCGCGACGCTGACCCGGGCCTTGTCCATGGCGAAGGCGAGGCGTTCGGGTTCTTGCCGGGCGGCCAAGAGAGCGGCTTCGGTACGGCGGCGTTCCATCAGTATGCCGACCCTTCATCTGGCGTGGTTTTCCCCGGTGGGATGCCCATTTCATTTTTATCGGTGAGCGAAAAATTATCGCGCTTATTTCCGACGTCGATACGGATTCGGTGTGGGCGGGACGCATGCGGCCAGATGCGCGACACCGAAACCGGCTTGTCGGGACGGGGAGACCCCAGCGGCCGCGGGATGAACGCTCTCAACCGACCAATCACGCATTGCGGACCCCCTGCGAGGAGGTCATCGGGGCAGGGGGTGTTGAACGGCGCCAGCGTCTTTGGAACCTGAAGCCGGCCATAGCGCGCACATGGAAAGTGCCAGGCTGCTTTAGCCCTGGCAGGCGTCAACCATTGTCGGCGACAGGATCGCTGTTAAATCATTGATATAATTAAATAAATGGTGCCCAGGGGCGGAATCGAACCACCGACACTGCGATTTTCAGTCGCATGCTCTACCAACTGAGCTACCTGGGCATCTCCCGGTCACCGTGTGACCGCGTTGGAGGCGGGTGATTAGCCCATGACAGCCGAACGATCAACCCTCGATCAACCGGTTCCGCCGCATTCTTTTCATGCGGCGTCAGGCGACGGCGGCGGGTCCTCATCCAACTCTGCCGGCGGGCCAGGAATACGGTAAACCCCAGTCAGCCAGCGGCCCAGATCGACCTCCTGGCACCGCGGCGTACAGAACGGCTTTGTCGCCTCGGAAGACCGGCGGCCGCAAATCGGGCAGGTGGGGGGTGGCTTAGCCATTATCCTTCTCCAGCATCCAGGCCATCGCCGGCAGGGATGGATCTGACCGCAAGGTAATCGGCCGGCCGGTGCGCCGAACGAGATCGGGAAGCGCGACCGGATCAGCCTGCAACGTCGAAATCACCACCGGGTTCGCCCGGATCGCCGGCAGCCCGCGCGGGTCTTGATGAAACGCCGCCATCGCAGCCCGCAGAGCACTCAGACCCGCCGCAAGCGGACCCGCTAAAACTTCGTGCAACGGCGGGTGGATTCGCGGCCGCACGATTTCCGCCAGCCCCAGCGCGGTGAACCCTAGAAACCGCGGGTGCAGCGGATCGCCGGCCAACGCCGCCGAGAAATCCGGCCCCAGCGCTGCCCGCTTGCGCGCCGCCAATCCCGCCAGATCCACCACGATCGCCCCCGACAGATTCCGAAGCCGGATCTGCTCCGCCAGCACTGGCACGACCTCTCGGTTTATCGCCTGATGACGGACCTTGGCCGCCGCCGGTCCCGCCACGCTGCCGCCAGCGTCCACATCGATCGCTACCAGTGCCGGAGTCGGCCAGACGGAAAGCGATGCGCCGCCAGCCAGATCGACATGGGGGCTGGACAGGGCGTCGATGGCCTCCGCCACATCGTCATCGAACACGTTGGATTCCACGCTCACGCGCGCTGTCGCCGACCGCAGCGATGCCGCCAGCGACGCGTCGTCAACGATAATCGGCGCCCCCGGAAAACGGGCGGCCAGACGGGCAATCGGGTCCGGGCCGCGCCGCAGCAACGCAACCGATCCGCCGCCGGCCAACGTCTCATTCCTTGCTGACAGCCGAGGCCCCTTGTTGCCCTGTGCCGACCGAGTGACCCGGACCGTCAGCAAGGTGCCAACGGTCAGACCCTTGGCGCCCTCGCTGTCGGGCAGAAAACCCTCGGCACCAGCGATCGCCACGAACGCGCCAGCCATACCGGGCACCTGGGCTGTGATCCGCCCCTGGTGTATGTCGCCCACACCATCCGGCGCGCCGGGCCGCCACAGGATATAGTCGATCAGGCGGTTATCACCGACAGCCGCGACCCGAACCTCGCCGGGGCTCGCGGCCGCTCGGATCGAAACAGTCATGGCACCTGCCAGCCATGACCTCGCAGCAACTGCGCGGTCTCAAACAATGGCAACCCGACGACGGCGGAGTAGCTGCCGGACAGGAACCGGATGAAACTGGCGGCGTGGCCGTTGATCGCATAGCCGCCGGCCTTGCCCTCGCCCTCTCGCGTCAGGACATAATGTTCGATCTGCACGTCGGTCAGCCGGTTGAACGTGACAGCACTTTCTACTACCCGTTCGGTGGTGCGGCCATCCGGCGCCGCCAGCACGATGGCGGTCAGCACCCTGTGACGGCGCCCGGACAGCAGTGTCAGGCAGGAACGAACCTGCGCCGCGTCCTCGGCCTTGGGCAGGATGCGCCGCCCGGCTGCCACGACCGTATCGGCGGCCAGCACCAGGCTATCCGCCGACGGCACGGCAGAAGCTTTCGCCCGAGCCATGCGTTCGGCATACAGGCGGGGTTGCTCGTCTTTGGCGGGGGTTTCGTCGATGTCGGGGGAGACGACCTTATCCGGCACGAGGCCGATCTGCTTCAGCAGCATCAGGCGTCGGGGGCTGGACGATGCCAGGATCAGCGGGAGCGGTTTTACCCCGCTGGAATCACACATTACTGAACGCGGCCTACTACTTGAAGCGGAAGGTGATGCGGCCCTTGGACAGGTCGTACGGCGTCATTTCCACGTTCACGCGGTCGCCAGCCAGGACGCGGATGCGATTCTTGCGCATCTTGCCGCTGGTGTGTGCCAGAATGCTGTGCTCATTATCCAATTTCACCCGGAACATGGCGTTGGGCAGAAGCTCCATCACCGTGCCGCTGAATTCGATCATGTCTTCTTTTGACATCAGGCCCCTTGATACCGTTGATTCGGCGGGAACATGATGATCGCGGGCCTACAGGTCAAGTCAGCTGTGGCGGTTTGGCCGCGGTTGGCAGCGGTTTTGCAGGTTTATGCGTCGCCGGGCGGCGTTTGGGTCAGTGCCGCGGCAGCCCCGACGCGATCTTCCGCAATAGCCTCAACGCGGTCCCCCGTGATCGCCTAACCGCGATGTTCCCGGAACAACCCCAGTTTCTCCTGCGCGGTGCGGTCCGAATATCCGAACAGCACCAGGCCGCTGTCGGCCTTCAGCACCAGCTCGCGCCATGATGGCACCACCACGGTATCGCGCGCCCGCAGCGGAATCTCGGCCCCGTCCACGACGGCCGTTCCGCTGCCTTCGACAACGACGAACACTGTTCCATCCGTCGCGCGCCGCGGGCGGGAGGTGAAACCGTCCGGCAAATATCGCACATGGGCCGAAATTGTCGGCATCACCGCGCCCCCGTCCGCCGGGTTGGTGAATTCCAGCGCATAGCCAAAATGCGGGTCGGGATCGCCGGACCGGCCGAGGTGGTCCAGACTCTCCCGCCAGTCCGCATAGGGATAATGGAACAAAGGCTGCCGCCCCGCACGCCGATCGGTTGCAGTGCCCGCCAGGGGGCGCATGTTGCGGCCATAACGCTTTGCGGTATCGCCGGGCGGCACCGTTTCCGGGTGCGCGGATTGCGGCAGGTGCTCGGCGAAGCTGGCGTCGAAATGCATCACTGTCGGGACGTCCAACCCATCCAGCCAGATCATCGGCGTGGTGGAGGTGTTGCCATGATCGTGCCACTGCCAGCCGGGTGTCAGCACCAGATCGAACGGGCGCATGATGGCCTTCTCACCATCGACGGCGGTGAACGCGCCTTCTCCTTCCATCACGAATCGCAGCGCGCATTGGGCATGGCGGTGGCAGGGCGCGATTTCCCCGGGAAGGATAAGCTGCAGACCGGCATACAGGCTGGACGTCACCGACGAAGACCCCGGCAGGCCGGGATTTTCCATGATTAGCACCCGCCGTTCCGCCTGTTCGGCGCTGATCAGATCCCCCGCCCGCAGCAGATAGGCGCGCGCGTCGTCATAGGTCCAGCGATGCGCGACGGCGGGCGATCGCGGCTTCGGGGTGACCAGCGCGGCCAGCACCTCCCACAGCGGATACAGGCTGTGCGGCTGCATTTCGGCATAGAGCGCCTTCAACTGTGTGGCTGCGTCATTGCTCAGCGCGGCGGACATAGCGATCTCCCGTTTCCTCGGTCATCATCCCGTGGAGGACGCTATACCCAGCCAACCCGCTCGGTCGAGCGCCCGCGATGCCGCCGCAACCTCCCATGCCAATTCGCTCAGCCAGCTGGGTCCATCAGGGACGCGCGTGCATGCTTTCGGTGCGCATCGCCGCATCGGTGGCTTGTTGCTGGGCCGGGGGCATTGTCGAATACAGCGCCATGAAAGCGGCATCCATCCATTGCATCGCCCGTGCATGCTGGGCGGCGATCTCGGTCAGCGATTGAAGATTGTCAGCGGCAGTCATCGTGGCCAGCGCCGCCCTGCGTTCAGCGAACAACCCGCTCATCGTCCGGGCGTTGGCGCGCACGACGTCGGCGAATTGTCCCCATTGCTTCTCTTCGTCCGGTGTAATGCCGAATGCGGCGTGCATCCGGTTCAGCCGCTGCTCGACACGTCCCCGCAGCGTGGCGCTGGACGCCCCGTTCACCGTTGCCGGTGGCTGCGCGCTGGACGCGACCGGCACAGCCAGAGCGGCCAAAACGGCCCCGAGGAGGATCGTCGACTTCAGTGTCATGGTCCGGACTCCGTAAACGCCGCTGCCGCTTAGCGCGGCCATTAAACCTACCCGCTTCGCCAAATAAGCCGCCTGCGTCCGGTGTCAATCGTCGTCGTCGTCGTCGCCGCCGATGAAGCCGCCGCCAAAGCCGCCATTGAAACCACCCATGTACCCGAAGCTGGGCGCATACATGCTGGGCCCATCTGCGTAGCCCCCGTCATACATCGGTCCGTCCATGCCATAATCGCCCGGCCCGAAACCGGCCCCTGCAAAGCCCTCGTCGCCGAGGTCAACGCATCCGGCCAGAAGGCACAGCGCGCCGAAAAGCCCCAGCCATTTGATCGGTTTCATCATCTTCCCTCCCTGTAGTTCGCCATTCGTCCTTGGTGCGCGCCCCACGGGGCGCGGTCTGTCATGTCCGGCGGCAGAGCGGCCGCCGCGTCCAGATCATGCCCCGTCGGTTATCATGCCTTATTGGTAATGATGATGGTGGTGGTGGTGGTGGTGGTGATGATGGTGATGGAAATACGGCCGGCGATAATAGTAGCCGGGCGGGTAATACGCTGGCGGCGCATAAACCGGCGGAACGTACGCCGGCGGGTAAGCGGGCTGCGCATAATAGGGTTGCCCATAGTAAGGCAGTTGCGCCTGCTGGATCACCGCCCCGCCTTGGGCGTCGCTTGGTGATGCCGCTTCCGCCGAACCCTTCAGAATCGCCAGCGCATCCGGGATCGGACGCAGCAGATCGGCGTAGCTGTCGATTTGCGACAATGTCTCCCGCGTGACCGGGGCCAGTGCGGCCTGCGCGGGAACCGCCGCCGCCGCCGAAGTCACCGCGCCAATCAGCGCGATCAGGTTTTTATCCATCAAGGTCCTCTTTCAGGTGCGCGCCGCATGCGTGAAATGCGGCATTCCGTCGGTTAGGCCAGCCCGCGAACCAGGCACGTGGGGCCGGCGAGTTTAGCGCCCGGCGGACGCAGCATGCACCTATGAACATGACAAAATTATGGGGCTGATTTCCTCTCGGCTCAAGGCATCTGCCGATACGATAAGGCGCTGGCGCTTTGCTCCGGAGGTTGCATTCGAGCGGCCACAGTCGAATTGACTTTTTTCCCAAATATCGCTACATATTCCTCCACATGCAGCGCCTGCCGTTGCATTTCCATGTCGCGTTCGCATCGTGCCCGAGAATACCACCCTATCCAAAAAATAAGATTTTATGTGGATTTATGGGTCTTGAGGCGTCGGTTAGACGTCCGGTGAACCGCCGACCTTGCATACTCGCCGATCCAGGTCCTACGACAGCAAGGAACGCTTCCAGGATCGACAAGATGACCGATGAACTCCTCTACGAACAGCGCGACAGCATTGGCTTTATCACCCTCAATCGCCCGCAGGCGCGCAACGCCCTGACCTTTCCGATGTATGAACGGCTGGCGGAAATCGCCGCCGCCCCCGGCGACGTTCGTGCCCTCGTCATCACCGGCGCCGGCGAGAAAGCCTTCGCCGCCGGCACCGACATCAACCAGTTTCGCGCATTCAGCGGCGCCGCCGACGCCATGGCCTACGAGTCCCGGATCGACCGGGTGCTCGGAACCATAGAACGCTGCCCGGTTCCGACCATCGCCGCGATCGCCGGCGCCTGCACCGGCGGTGGCGCCGCCATCGCCGCGTCCTGCGATCTGCGGATCGCCGCCGCCAATGCCCGCTTCGGCTTCCCTATCGCCCGCACCCTGGGCAATTGCCTGTCGATGTCCAACATCGCCCGCCTGAACGCCCTGGTCGGCCCCGCCCGCGTGATCGAGATGATTTTCACCGCCCGCCTGCTTTCCGCGGAGGAAGCGCTCTCGGTCGGCCTCGTCACCGAAGTGCTGGCGGACCACGCCGCGCTGCAGGCCCGCTCGGTCGAACTGGCAACGCTTCTGGCCAGCCATGCCCCGATCACAATGCGCGTCACGCGCGAAGCCTTGCGCCGGTTGCGTGACAATCTTCCCCCCGACGAGGACCTGATCGAACAAGCCTACACCAGCCAGGATTTCCGGGAGGGCATGGACGCGTTCCTCACCAAGCGTACACCGGTATGGAAGGGCGAATAACGCCGGCCGGCCTGACCGGATATTCCCCCGACATGACGCGATTCTGAATCATTTTTCGTTCGCGTTCGCCTATATGGGCTGGGTGAGATATCTGACAGACTTTGCCGACCAGGCCGTTATCGTGCCGCTGGTCCTGGCGGTTGCCGTCGCCCTGGTCATCCAGGGCTGGCGGCGTGGCGCCGTAACCTGGCTGCTGGTCGTGGCCGCGGTGTTTTTCGCGACCCTGTTGTCCAAACTGGCCTTTCTTGCGTGCTCGCCGCTGTTTGCCCCGCTGACGGTCCACAGTCCCAGCGGTCACGTCGCCGCCGCGACCGTCACCGTGGGCGGCCTGGTCGCGATGTTGACCAACCGCCGGTCGGCTGTTCTGCCGGCCGCCATCCTGGCCGCGCTCGTCATCGGCATATCCCGGTTGCTGCTGGGCGCTCACTCGGTCCCCGAGGTGGTGATCGGCGCTCTGATCGGGCTGGCCGGCGCCGCCGCCCTGCCGCGTTTCGCCGGCCCTCCGCCCCGGCTACGCCTTGTGCCCCTGGCCGGAGTCATTGTGTTGGTCGCCATGGTGTTCCACGGCCTGCACCTGCCGGCCGAGGCCGCGATCCGCCATACCGCCTTCCGGGCGGCCCAGTTCATCCCGGCCTGCCGCGGCACACCGGAATTCGTGCGTTATCCAGCGGAAAACTAACCATCCACGTCGAAACGACATGGCTGCACTTCATGGACATGTGACAGAACGATTGCTAGAAGCCCGCTTGTTTCCGGCGCCCCGACCGGTTCGGCCCTTTTTCCAGCGGTCCTGCTCATGAAGATTGTCGCCTGCAACAGCAATCGGCCCCTCGCGGAGGCTGTCGCGGACATCCTCGGCCTGCCGCTCACCAAGGCCTCCATCCGGCGGTTCGCCGACATGGAAGTGTTCGTCGAAATCCAGGAGAACGTGCGCGGAGAGGATGTGTTCGTCATCCAGTCCACCTCGTTCCCGGCCAACGACAACCTGATGGAGCTGCTGGTCACCCTCGATGCCCTCCGCCGTTCCAGCGCCCGCCGCATCACCGCGGTCATTCCCTATTTCGGCTACGCCCGCCAGGATCGCAAATCGGCCCCGCGCACGCCGATCTCCGCCAAGCTCGTCGCCAACCTGATCACCGAGGCGGGCGCCCATCGCGTTCTGACCATGGACCTGCACGCCGGCCAGATTCAGGGCTTCTTCGACATTCCGGTGGACAACCTGATCGCCGCGCCGCTGTTCAGCCGCGATATCCAGGAACGCTACCATGGCCGCGACCTGATGATCGTCTCCCCGGACGTGGGCGGCGTCGTCCGGGCCCGCGCCATCGCCACCCGCCTGAACTGCGATCTGGCCATCATCGACAAGCGCCGTGAGCGCGCGGGCCACTCCGAGGTGATGAACATCATCGGCGATGTCGTCGGCCGGGACTGTATCCTGGTTGATGACCTGGTGGATTCGGGTGGCACCCATTGCAACGCCGCCGACGCGCTGGTGAAGCGCGGCGCCCGGTCCGCCAGCGCCTACGTCACCCATGGCGTCCTCTCCGGCGCCGCCGTCGCTCGGATTTCATCCTCCCCGATCGAGATGATGACCATCACCGACTCGATCCTGGCCACCGACGACGTCAAGCGCTGCGGCAACATCCGCGAACTGACCATTGCCCCGCTGCTGGCCGAAGCCATGCGCCGCATCAGCGACGAAAGTTCGGTCAGCTCGCTGTTCGATTGACCGAACACGCCGTCATTGGGGGGCGGCCACGACGTGGCGATCCGTCCAAAATCCGAACCGGGGATCAGCTCGCCAGGTCGCGTCGGCTAATCGCGATGACCGCTGGGTCATTTGCCCCTGATCATTGGCCTGGCCCGGCCGCGCCAACTGGACGCCGTCGCCTCAACCCGGCATGGTCCCCCAACGATTGACCTATCGCATTCGGACGCTTGTTTGTTCGCGGATAGGCTACATCTACACCTGAACGACTGACGACGACCAGGAACACGCCCAATGGACCATATTATCGGCCAAACCCCCTCGGCTGCATCCCCTAATGGTGCCGCGATGATCGTTGACGGCGACCAGAAGACCTTCATGCAGGACGTGATCGAGGCCTCGCGCACGATCCCCGTTCTGGTGGACTTCTGGGCGACATGGTGCGGCCCGTGCAAGCAACTGACCCCCACGCTGGAAAAGGTGACCAAGGCCGCCGGCGGCCGCGTCAAGCTGGTGAAGATCGACATCGACGCCAACCAGCAGCTGGTTCGCCAGCTCGCCCAGCTTGGCCTGCCGATGCAGTCCGTCCCCACCGTGGCCGCATTCTGGCAGGGACAGATCGCTGACATCTTCCAAGGCGCCCAACCCGAATCCGAAGTGAAGCGCTTCGTTGAGGCCCTGCTGAAATCGACCGGCGGATCGATGCCCAGCGCCGATCTGCTGGCTGAGGCCAAGGCGGCGCTTGAACAGGGCGATGCGCAGGAAGCCGGCCAGTTGTTCAGCGCCCTGCTGGGCGAGGAACCGGAAAACCCCGACGCCTGGGGCGGCTTGATCCGGTCCCTGATGGCGATGGACCAGGAGGAAGCCGCGGAAGAGGCACTCGCCCAGGTGCCAGAGAAAATCCTGGAACATGCCGAGATCGCCGGCGCGCGCAGCGCCCTGGCTCTGGCTAAGGAAGGCCGTGCCGCCACCGACCAGCTTCAATCCCTTCAAGCCAGATTGGAAGCCGATCCGGCCGACCATCAGGCCCGCTACGACCTCGCTACCGCGCTGAACGCGATGGGCCAGCGGGAGCAGGCGGCCGATGCGCTGCTGGAAATCGTGCGGCGCGCCCGCACCTGGAACGAAGGCGCCGCGCGCCTGCAACTGCTGAAGTTCTTTGAGGCGTGGGGCTTCGACGATCCCGCCACCAGCGCCGCCCGCCGCCGCCTGTCCGCGTTGTTGTTTAGCTGAATGCCGCCATTCCACCCGCGGCCCGAGGATCTGCCGTCTGAGTTCGCGGTCTTTCCGTTGACTGGGGCGTTGCTTTTGCCGCGGGGAAAACTGCCGCTGAACATCTTTGAACCGCGCTATCTGGCGATGGTGGAGGATTCTCTGTCCACCGGGCGGATGTTCGGGATGATCCAGCCGGATCCGCAGGCAGGTCTTTACCGGGTAGGATGCCTCGGTCGTCTGTCATCGTTCAGCGAGACCGACGATGGTCGGATGCTGATCACACTGACCGGCCTGCTGCGGTTCTCGTTCGCAACCGAACTGGAAATGCGAAAAGGCTATCGGCGCGTTCGTGGCGACTTTAGGCAATATTGGGGCGACCTGGCGACCGATCGCCCACCGGCGGAGATCCAGCGGGACAAGATACTGACCGCGCTGCGGGTCTATTTCGCCCGCCGCGGTGTCGAGGCCAATTGGGATGCGATTCGCGGCCTGTCCGATGATGCGCTGATCATTACCCTGGCGATGGCGTGCCCGTTTGAGCCGGTGGAGAAGCAGGCGCTGCTGGAAGCCCCCGATGATGCCGACCGAGCCGCGACATTGCTGGCACTCTTGGAAATGGGCGCCGCCGGCCCCGATCAGCCATCTGGCCACTCGGTTAGTTAATAGGATTGCACATGTCTGACGCGCACGCCCCCACCGAACCGGCGATCGACCCGCGCCTTCTCGAGGTCCTGGTTTGCCCCCTGACCAAAGGTCCATTGGAATACGATCGGGCGGCGGGCGAACTGATCAGCCGCAAGGCCCGCCTGGCCTACCCGATTCGCGACGGAATCCCCATCATGCTCCCCGAAGAGGCTCGGAATCTGGAGGAATAATGGCCCTCCCGACTGAAATCCGTCTGGACCGCGCAACCCGCGTGCTCCATGTCTCGTTCGACGATGGAACCCAATTCGCATTGCCCGCCGAATACCTGCGCGTGGAAAGCCCGAGTGCCGAGGTCCAGGGTCACAACCCCGGCCAGAAGCAAACGGTCGCCGGCCGGCGCCATGTCGGCATCACCGGCATCGAGGCCGTCGGCAACTATGCGGTGCGGTTGGTGTTCGACGATTTGCACGATTCCGGCATCTACTCCTGGGACTACCTGCGCGAACTGGGGCAGCAGCAGGACCAGAAATGGTCCGACTATCTCAACGCGCTGGCCTCACGGGGTCTGTCCCGCGAACCACGATAGGCGTTGCGGCGAAACGCCCGCATTGATGTATGGAAGCCAGTTGGCGACCGTCATGGCGGGCGCAGGCCCGCCATCCACGCCTTCTCCCCAACCAGCACCGCAAGCCGTGGATGGCGGGCCTGCG
>DAIEHR010000372.1 GCA_027353465.1 Acetobacteraceae bacterium
GCCCAGCGCTTCTATGCCGACGTCAAATCCCGCATGCAGGTGCTCGGTCGCAACCCGGACCACCTGAAAATCCTGCCCGGCGCGCTGGTCGTGGTCGGTGAAACCCAAGCCGAGGCACAACGGAAGCGCGACCTGCTCGACAGCCTTGTTCACCCCGACAGCGGTATCGGTTCGCTGTCCATTGCCCTGGGCTGCGACGCGTCGCAATTCGACCTGGACGGTCCGTTGCCGGAGATCCCTGAGACCAACCAGAGCAAAAGCGGCCGCCAGAGGGTGATCGACCGAGCGAAACGGGACAATCTGACGGTGCGGCAACTCGCGCAGGTTGCCGGGGGCTATGGCGGGCTGTCGTTCACCGGAACACCGCAAACCATCGCCGACCAGATGGAGGAATGGCTGTTCTCCGATGCCTGCGACGGCTTCAATATCATGTTCCCCTACGTTCCCGGCGGCCTGGACGACTTCGTCGATATGGTGGTGCCGGAACTGCAACGCCGTGGCCTGTTCCGCACGGAATATGAGGGTGCGACCTTGCGGGAGAACCTGGGTTTGCCAAAACCCGCCAACCAGTTCTTTCCTGCCGGTTAGAAACGCCTTCAAGGACGACCGATCATGACCCATCCAACCGCCTCCTTCGGCCCGAATATCGCCTGATGTCCGCCACGCCGCTCGCGGGCCTTCGGGTCCTGGAATTCAGCCACACCGTGATGGGGCCGACCGCCGGCCTGATCTTCGCCGAACTCGGCGCCGACGTGATCAAGGTGGAGCCGGCGCCGAAAGGCGACCATACAAGGGGCCTGGGCGGTTTCGCCGCCGGGTTCTTTGCCGCCTTCAGCCGCAACAAACGCAGCCTGGCGGTCGATCTGAAGAAGCCGGAAGGACAGGCGATCATCCACCGCCTGATTCCGACCGTCGATCTGGTGCTGGAGAATTACGGTCCCGGCACCATGGAACGCCTGGGCTGCGGATACGACCAACTCGCCCCGCTGAACCCGCGGCTGATCTACCTCGCCCTGAAGGGCTACCTTGCCGGCCCATACGAACACCGCCCTGCGCTGGATGAGGTGGTCCAGTTCCAGACCGGCCTTGCGTTCATGACCGGCCCGGTCGGTCAGCCGCTGCGGGCCGGTGCCTCGGTCATCGACATCCTGGGCGCTGTGTTCGGGGTCGTCGCCGCCCAGGCGGCGCTGCGGGAGCGGGAGCAGACCGGCAAGGGCCAACGTGTCGGCAGCGCACTGTTCGAAAGCGCCGCCTTCCTGATGAGCACCCACATGGCGGGTATGACCGCCACCGGCCTGGAGGCCCGACCGATGCCCGCCCGCCGTGGCGCCTGGGCAATCTATGAGGTGTTCAAAACCGCCCATGACGGCCAGTTGTTCATCGGCGTGACCTCTGACCAGCAATGGACCCGCTTCGTCGAGGAGTTCTCGCTTCAGGAACTGGCGGCCGACCCGCGTCTGGCCACCAACATAATGCGACTCGCCGAACGGTCCTGGCTGATTCCGGCGTTGCAGGAGGTGATCGCGGATATCCCACAGAAAGAGGTCGAGGCACGCTGCGAACGCGCGAACGTATCCTGGGCACCGGTCGGGCAGCCAGGGGACCTGTTCACCGATCCGCATTTGCTGGCCACGGGCGGGCTTTTGGATGTCTTCATCTCCCGCATCGGCGGCGCCGAGGGCAGGAAGGTGGGCCTGCCAGCCTTGCCGATCGAATTCGGACCCGATCGGGACCGGCCAGGGATTCGCCTCCAAGCGCCCCGCATGGGGGAGCATTCACGTGAGGTGCTGGTTGAAGCAGGCTATAATGACGCCGAAATCGCCGGACTGATCGATACTGGCGCGGTGGTTGCTCTGGCCGGTTAGCGTCCGCGGCGACATAAGCGAATCGTCCGACGGAAGCCGCCGGGCCCTGACAGTCTCCACCGACCGTGCGTCCATCGAAGCGCCTATTTCGCCACCGGCCCTTAGCGCGGATCGCGATGGCCCGTTCCGGTTCGCGGCGAAAGCGGGTATGACCGTCGGGCGCTGCCGCGATCGCGGGGGGCATTCGTTCATGTGACCTTCGGGGGCTGTCATCTCCAAACCACTCGTCCTGGCCGTGGCTAACCAAAAAGGCGGCGTCGGGAAGACGACGACGGCGGTCAATCTGGCTGCCGCGTTCGCGGTTGCCGGCGCGCGCGTGCTGCTGATCGACATGGACCCGCAGGGAAACGCGTCCACAGGCCTGGGCGTGACGCGGGCGGATCGGCACGGAGGCACCTATAATCTGCTGATGGATGGCGACCTTGGTGAGCAGGCCATCCGCTCGACCCCGGTGGCCAATCTGTCGCTGCTGGCCTCCGACGGCGATTTGGCGGGGGCCGAGATCGAGCTGGTTCCGGCCGAGAAACGCGAATTCCGCCTTAGAAACGCATTGAATGCCCTGCCTGAATTCAAGGCGTTCCAGGTCATCGTCCTCGATTGCCCGCCCGGCCTGGGGCTGCTGACGTTGAACGCCCTGGTGGCCTCCGGCGGGGTCATCGTCCCGCTGCAATGCGAGTTCTACGCTCTGGAGGGCATCAGCAATCTGATGCACACCATCGAGGCGGTGCGACGCCGTTTCAATGCCCAACTGCGACTTTCGGGCATCCTGCTGACGATGTTCGACCGGCGCAACAGCCTGTCCGGGCTGGTGGAGAAGGACGCCCGCAACCACTTTGGCGACTGGGTCTTCGATACCACCATCCCGCGCAATATCCGCGTTTCGGAAGCCCCCAGCCATGGCGTGCCAGTGTTGATGTATGATCCGAAATCGCCGGGTGCCCTGTCCTACACAGCCTTGGGGGCGGAGCTGCTGAAGAAAGAGAAAATCGTGATTCCGGAGCAAGTTAGGACGAATGGCTAGCAAACCCACACCTCCACGGCTCGGTCGCGGACTGGCCGCCCTGCTGGGCGATGTGTCCATGCCGCCGAGCCCCGAACGGGGGACCACGGTCGCCGCGATCCCGATGGACCAGATCGACCCCAATCCGTTCCAGCCGCGGTCGGATTTCGATCCGGCCGAACTGGAAAGCCTGGCCGAATCCATCCGCGTTCAGGGAGTGTTGCAGCCAATCCTGGTGCGCGCCCATCCCACCGCCCCGGATCGCTATCAGATCGTGGCGGGCGAGCGACGCTTTCGTGCGGCGATGCAGGCCGGGCTGAATGAAATCCCGGCAATGCAGCGGGAGATGGACGACAGCGATGCCGCCGTTGTCGCGCTGGTCGAAAACCTGCAACGCCAGGACCTGAACGCTATCGAAGAGGCCGAGGGCTACCAACGCCTGCTGGCGGATTTCGGTTTGACCCATGAGGCGCTCGGTTACGCGGTCAGCAAGTCCCGCGCCCATATCGGCAACACCATTCGGCTGCTTCGCCTGCCTGAACAAGTGTTGAAGAGCGTCCGTTCCGGCACGTTGTCGTCCGGTCACGCGCGCGCCTTGATCAATGCGCCAAATCCGGACGAATTGGCCGAACAGATCCAGAAGCGTGCGCTATCGGTCCGCCAGACCGAGATGCTGGTGACGAAGACGATCGCCGCCCGTGGCGCGCCTGTGCGCGTGGCGGCGCCCAAGCAGATCGACACGGCCGACCTGGAACGGCGGGTTTCGCAGGCGTTGGGCTGCCGCGTCACGATCACAACAGCCCGGAAGGGCGGTGGCGAGGTCACGATCCAGTTCCGCGACTTCCTGCAGCTGGATGAGCTTGTGGACCGTTTGACGGGCAAAGCCCCGGTCGGGGATTAGATCAGCTTCCCCTGCAGAAATCCCAGGGCGGGCAAGGGGCGCCAGGATCGCGGCAGCTCCGCCCGTCTGATCGGGCGCACGGAATAGGTCGGAGTCGGCTGGCGGCTGTTGCGCAGGAAGTTGGAGTAGGCGGTCACCTGCTGTTCCCGCCATGCCTGGTCCGCGAGGGCCGCGTGCCGGCTAGGAAACACCTCTGCCACGCGGGACGTCCGGCCAACCGACGCGACCACCGCCCATAGCGTGTCGTCGCGATAGTTGGCGATGCTGACCGGTTCCACCATAACCGAAAGCTGACTTTCCTGGCGCGGGAAGGCAAGACTCTTTCGTCCGAGTCGGCAAATCCCGGGCGCTGCCCTCGACGCCGGCCGCGGGCCGGGGGTAGCATTTCCGCAAAACCAGGAGGGAATGCCACGATGAGCGGAGAGAACTGCCTCGCCGGCCTCAAGATACTGGATCTGACCCAGTTTGAGGCCGGGCCGTCCTGCACGGAAGCGCTGGCCTGGATGGGCGCCGATGTGGTGAAGATCGAGAATCCCAAGGTCGGAGACCCCGGGCGTTCGTCGGGCCGCACGGCCGGGAGCGCGGCCGATGCGCTGTACTTCCTGCAATACAATGCCAACAAGCGGTCGGTCGCCGTCAACCTGAAGGATCCCCGCGGGCTGGAACTGGTCAAGGAACTGGCGAAGACCGCCGATGTGATGATCGAGAACTTCGCCCCCGGGGCGATCGAGCGTCTGGGCCTGGGGTACGACGTCATCAAGGCGATCAATCCGGCGATCATCTTCTGTCAGGTCAAGGGTTTCGGCACCGGCAGCCCGTACGAGAAGAACCTGGCGTTCGACATGATCGCCCAGGCGTGCGGCGGGCTGATGTCGATCACGGGCGAGGAAGACGGGCCGCCGTGCAAGCCCGGGGCGACGATCGGCGATACCGGCACGGGCATGCTGATGGCGGTTTCGATACTGGGGGCCTATGTCCGGCGGCTGCGCACCGGGCAGGGCGAGCATCTTCAGGTCGCGATGCAGGATGCCATCCTGCACTACATCCGTAATGCCTTCGCCTATATGGAGCGAACCGACGGCAAGCCGGCTCCGCGTGCCGGGGCCAGGACTGTTGGCGGCGGCAATCCGCCGATCGGGGTGTATCCCTGCAAGGGCGGTGGGCCGAACGATTATGTGTATATCTACACCAGCGCCGCCAATCCGGAACACTGGACCCGGCTGCTGAAGGTGATGGGCCGCGAGGACCTGCTGGACGATCCCCGCTTCGCCAATCCCGCCGCCCGCACCGAACATCGCGCGGAGGTGGACCGGATCGTGTCCGAATGGACCATCCAGCATGACAAGACCACCGCGATGGAACTGGTCGGCAGTGCCACGATCCCGGCCGGGGCGGTGCTGGATACCAGGGAACTGGCCGACGACAAGACTTTCCTGGAACGCGGGATTCGCCAGACCATGCGCCACCCCGCCGTGGGCGAGTACGTCATGAGCGGGTGGCCTGTCCGGTTCGGCGGGCGTCCGCCGGACGTGACGGCCGCGCCGCTGCTGGGCCAGCATGGGGCGGAGGTTCTGTCGGAGTGGCTGAACTACGATCCGTCCCGCATCTCCGAACTTAGAAACAACGAGGTAATATCCTGATGTCATATCAATTTTGTACGGTGCGGGACGAGGGGCGGGTGCGCATTGTCACCCTGAATCGCCCGGAGGTGCTGAACGCCCTGCATACCGATGCCAACGACGAACTGGCCGCCGTGTGGGACGAATTCGCGGCCCGCGACGACCTTTGGGTCGGCATTGTCACCGGGGCGGGCGAGCGCGGCTTCTGTGCGGGTAACGATTTGAAGGTGCAGGCTAGCGGTAAGCGGCGCCCCATGGGTCCGCGCGGATTCGCCGGGATTTGCAGCCGGTTCGACCTGGACAAGCCGATGATCGCCGCGGTGAACGGAATGGCGATGGGCGGCGGGTTCGAAACCGCGCTGGCCTGCGACATCATTATCGCCGCCGAGAACGCGCTGTTTGCGTTGCCGGAGCCCAGGGTCGGGCTGATCGCCGGGGCAGGGGGCGTGCATCGGCTGCCTCGGTCGATCCCGATCAAGAAGGCCATGGGCATGATCCTGACCGGACGGCGGGTGCCTGCCAGGGAGGGCTTCGAACTGGGGTTTGTTACCGAGGTGGTGCCAGAGGGGCAGTCGCTGGCGGCGGCCAAGCGGTGGGCGGCGCTGATTCTGGAGTGCTCGCCCAAAGCCATCCGAGCGTCGAAGCAGGCGGCATATCGCGGGTTGGATGAGCCGACGCTGGAACAGGCGATGCGCACGATCTACCCGGCGCAGCGGGAGAATATGGAGAGCGAGGACTACATCGAAGGCCCCAAGGCGTTCGCCGAGAAGCGTAAGCCGGATTGGCGCAACCGCTGATCGGTCAGGCCGCGCTCCTGTTGGGGCGCGGCGGCCCCCGGGCGTCTCAGGAGATTGCCTGGCGCCTGTGTTGGGCGCATGCGCGATGCTCTTGCTTGCTCGCATGTTCGCGGGCTGGGGCGTCTGCAACCCAGGAAAGCATTGACGGCGCTGTCGGCAACCCGGATCATCGGCTGGTCTTGCGAAGGGTGGAGCGGATCATGAAGCCAGCGAAAGACCTACCGACCAGCGAGTCTGGGCGGGCCGGGCGCACCGGGTGGATCGTCCTGATTGCGGCGAGCGGTTTAGGACTGAGCCTGTTGTTCGCCTGTGTTACGCCGTTCGCCGCGCTGGCCACGCTGGCCGCGCTTCACCTGCGCGCGGAGGAGCGATGGGGCGTAATTGGTTTCGTTTGGATTACGAACCAGATTTTGGGGTTCGGTGTGCTGGGGTATCCGCTGACCTGGAATTGCGCTGCTTGGGGCGTGGCGATCGGTGTGTCCTGCGGGTTTGCGGTTGTGGTGGCCGGCGCACTGTCCACGGACCGGCCGGCGCCGCTGGCGTTGAGCCTGCCGTTTGTCGGGGCATTCGCCGCGTTCGAAGCGGGGCTTTATGCTGCTGGGCGGTTGCTTTCCGGTAGCGCGGATGCTTTTGGGCCGCCGGTGATGCGACATGTGTTCTGGGTGAATGCGGCCTCGCTGGGCGGGCTGATGGTGCTTTATTGGCTGTTGTCGGCGGTGGGTGGCGCTTTTGGCGCGAAGCCGACCGGGTCATTTGCCGGGGCGCTGCGGTAGGGCCTGGAATTGTCAGTAGCCTCGTCCTGGTTATCGGGACACAGGCGCTTCCGCGATATCCCGATTTGTCGCGACCGCTGCGTTGGGGGGTTACAGGTTACGACAGCAGCTCTGAAGTGGGCGGCGGTCAGCGGGAGACCGGCAGAGGACCGGATACCCCTGCCAAGCCCCCCGTGACCGGCACTCAACCCTACTCAGCCGGGTGGTGATTCCTCGCACCCTGGCCCCCAAATCGCCGCTTCGTGCTTTCCCGGATAGACTGGAACACCACGTATAGCATCGGGATCAGGAACACCCCGATCGTGCTGGCAACGATCATGCCCGCGAACACTGCCGTGCCGACCGCGCGCCGGCTGAGCATCGCCGCCCCTGTCGCCCAGACCAGCGGGATCAGCCCGAAGATGAACGCGATCGATGTCATCAGCACCGCCCGAATTCGCATTTTGGCGCCCAAAGCTGCCGCGTCCACGATCGACAGGCCGGACTCACGAGCCTCCTTGGCGAATTCGACGATCAGGATGCCGTTTTTGGCGGCCAGCGCGATCAGCACCACCATGCCGATCTGGGCATACAGATCCAGGGAAAGCCCCGACAACTGAAGCCCAAAGAAGGCACCCAGCACGCCGACGCTGACCGACAGCAGCACCGGGATCGGGATCATCCAGCTTTCATACAGCGCGACCAGGAACAGATAGGCGAACAGCACGGCCAGCGCCAGGATAGACCCGGTTTGGCCCGACGCCTCCCGTTCCTGATACGCGGTGCCGGTCCATTCATAGGAGTACCCTGGCGGCAGCGTTGTCTTCGATAGCTCGTCCATCGCGATCAGCGCCTCGCCGGACGACACGCCGGGTTTGGGGCTGCCGTTGATCGTCACGCTGCGATAGTTGTTGTAGCGGCTGATAACCTGCGGACCGAGCTGGATGCGGACGTTGGCGATGGAGCGAAGCGGCACCATTTCGCCGCGGTTGTTGCGGACGAAGATTTTGTAGATCGCCGATGCGTCGCTGCGATCGGCTGCGCCGGCCTGGATGTTCACCTGCCAGGTTCGGCCATACAGGTTGAAGTCGTTGACATAGTATCCGCCCAGCGACGCTTGCAGGGCGTTGAACACGTCGGATATCGCCAGCCCCAGCGCCTGGGCTTTCTCCCGGTCGATATCCAGCCAGATCGACGGGTTGGACGCGGTGAAGCTGGAAAACACGCGGGTCAGCCGCGGGTCCTGGTTGGCGGCGGCGGCCATTCCCTGCATGACGCTGCCCATATCCTCGGGCGGGCGTCCTTCCAGGTTCTCCAGTTGGTATTCGAAGCCGCCGCTGGTGGACAGGCCGATAATCGGCGGCAGGTTGAACGGAAATACGATGGCGGAGCGAATGCTTTGCGCGCCAGCGAAAATCTTGCCGATCACGGATCGCACACCGTCCTCCGGCCCCTGGCGGTCGGCGAAGCGCTTTAACCGGGTGACCAGGAATGCCGCGTTTGGCTGGTTACCGCCGTCCAAGAGGGAAAAACCAACAATCGACAGCACCGCGTCAACCTGGGGCATCGGGCGGATCAAGTTCTCGACATCCTCGACCACCTTGCGCGTGCGTTCGACCGATGCGCCATCCGGTAGTTGCACGACGGTGAAGATGGCGCCCTGGTCTTCTTCCGGCAGGAAGCCGGTGGGGGTGATGCGCCCGAGCATCACGATGCCCACGCCGGCGGCGATAATGGCAAGAACGGACAGGAACGCCAGCCGCAGCAGGCGGTTGACCACGCTGGAGTAGCCATCGCGGACCCTGTCGATGCCAGTCAGCATCCAGCCCACGGGGCCGCGGGGGCGGCGGCTGTGCCTCAGGAACAGGGCGCATAGCGCGGGCGACAGAGTCAAGGCGATGATCGCGGACAACAGCATGGAGATGCTGATGGTGACCGCGAACTGGCGGAACAGGGTGCCCGTCAGACCGGGCAGGAATGCCACCGGCACGAACACCGACAGCAGCACGAGTGAGATCGCGATCACCGGGCCGGTGATCTGATCCATGGCCTTCTTGGTCGCCTCGGCGGGGGAAAGGTCCGGTTCCGCGGCCATGACGCGTTCGACGTTTTCCACCACCACGATGGCATCGTCCACAACGACGCCAATGCCCAGAACCATCGCCAGCAGCGAAATCGTATTGGCCGAGAACCCGAACGCCAGCAGCGCGGCGAAGGTGCCGATCAGGCTGACGGGGATCGCCACCATTGGAATGATGGTGGCGCGCAGGCTGCCCAGAAAGACGAAAACCACCGCCACGACCAGGACGAAGGCAATCGCCAGGGTCTTCACGACCTCATCGATCGTTTCCGACACGAAGGTGCTGCTGTCGTAGAATACCCGTGCCTTGATGCTGTCGGGGAACCGACCCGACATCTCGGCGAGGGCTTTGGAAACGCGGGCCGAGGTATCGACCGCGTTCGCGCCAGGGGCGAGATACACACCGATCGATACCGCCGGATTGCCGTTCAGCCGGCTGAGGGTGTCGTTGCTGGCAGCCCCTAGTTCGACTCGCGCAATGTCGTTGATGCGGAGGACGGAGCCGTCGGGATTGGCGCGAACCACGATGTTGCCGAATTCCTCCGGCGTGGTGAGGCGGCCTTGGGTCTGCACGCTCAGCTGGAACTGGGTGGCATCGCTGGTCGGGCGGGCGCCGATGCGGCCAACGGCGGCCTGCACGTTCTGCGACTGGATCACGGCGATGATATCAGCCGGAACCAGGTTCAGCGCCGTCAACCGGTCGATGTCGAACCAGATGCGCATGGAATAGTCCAGGCGCCCGAACAGGGTCACGTCGCCGACGCCCGGCACGCGGGCCAAGCGGTCCAGCACGTTGATGGTCACGTAGTTGCTGATGAACAGCGGCGGCTGCTTGCCGCCTAGGCTGTAGAATTGCAGGAACTCCAGGATCGCGGAGGACTTCTTGCGTACGGTCAGACCGTAACGCTGCACCTCCGGCGGCAGGCGGGCGATGGCCTGCTGGACGCGGTTGTTGACGTTGACGGTGTCAATATCGGGGTCGGTGCCCAAGGCGAA
>DAIEHR010000373.1 GCA_027353465.1 Acetobacteraceae bacterium
GGGGATCATTCTGGTGGGCGAAGTGGGCGGCACCGAGGAAGAGGAATGCGCCGAAGCCTATGCGCGCCTGGGTGCCCGCAAGCCGTTGTACGCGCTGATCGCGGGGCGGGAGGCGAAGGAAGGTGTCTCCATGGGCCATGCCGGCGCGCTGGTCCACGGTGAGTCGGGGACACTGGCATCGAAGACGAAACAACTGACGACGGCGGGGGCGGAGGTTTTCGGGTCGATCGAAAGCCTGCTCGATCGTTGCGAGCGTATCTATCGGTTCGACAAGCGGTGACAGCCTGGATGGGGCAATTCCGCCGGTCGCTACAGCGGAATATCCCGCACGAATTTGGCCCGCCGCGCGCAGCCGCTCATCAGGAACGCCATATCTGTCCCGGTCGAGACATACCTGGCTCCCATTTGGACGAACTGGGTCATCAGGTCGTCTCGTGAGGCCAGGCCTCCGATCCCGACATGTTTGCCGACCTTCTTCGCTGCGGCGATGCACACGGCGAAAGCGTCTTTCAGGCGGGGATGGTCGTATTGGCCGGTGATGCCCATCTCCGCGCATAAATCGTTACTGCCGATCAGCAGCATATCCACGCCCTCGGTCGCGATGATCTCCTCCACGTTCTCCAACGCGGCGATGGTTTCCATCATAACGACCAGCGACGTCGCCTCGTTCATCGCGGCATAGGTCTCGTTCGCCGGGAAATTTCGATAGTGGTAATGCGACAGTGCCCCGCCAGCGGAGCGATGACCCAGCGGCGGGAATTTCACCATGTCCACCATCGCGCGGGCTTCGGCGGCGGAGCGGACATGCGGTGTAATTACGCCCATCGCGCCGCCATCCAAAACGCGGCAGATATACTCCGCCGTGTTGGCCGGCACGCGCACCAGTGGGGTGATGCCGATCTGCTGCGCAAAGATGCAAATCTGGCAACATGCGTCGATCGACAGCGTGTTGTGCTCCAAATCGACATAAAGCGTATCGAAACCGGCCGTCTTGGCGATCTGGGCGATCTCGATGGAACGGGCGAAGCGCACGGTCATGGAAGCCACGACCTCATTGCGGGCGAGCTTTTCCTTCATGGCGTTGCGCAGGATGGCGCTGATGCCGGACATGGTTGTCTCCCCTTTTTGGCCCCCGGCAGGGTGGGGACAAGACGAACGGGACGCAACCCTATATGGTCGGAACAAGGGAGATAAGGACGTCAAGGGCAGGATGCTGGATACAACCCAACCGCCGCCGCTGCTCGATGTACGCGGTGTCACGCTGCAGTACAAAACCCGGGATCATTTGGTCACTGCGACCTACCGTGTCGATTTTTCCGTCCAACGCTCCGACCGGTTCATTCTGCTGGGGCCTTCGGGCTGCGGGAAATCGACGCTGTTGAAGGCGGTGGGCGGGTATATGGCCCCGACCGAGGGGGACATCCGGCTGAAGGGCCAGCGCGTCACCAAGCCAGGCCCCGACCGGATGATGGTGTTTCAGGAGTTCGACCAGCTGTTGCCTTGGAAGACGGTGCGGCAGAACGTGGTGTTCGCGCTGGAAACGTCTGGCAAGCTGCGGGGGAAGGCGGCTGACGACAAGGCGATGCAATACATCGGAAAGGTGCATCTGACGCGGTTCGCCGACGCTTATCCGCACACGTTGTCGGGCGGCATGAAGCAGCGCGTGGCGATCGCCCGCGGCATGGCCATGGAGCCCGACATCCTGCTGATGGACGAACCCTTCGCGGCGTTGGATGCCCTGACGCGCCAGCGGATGCAGGAAGAACTGTTGATGCTGTGGGAAGAAACCAAGTTCACCGTGCTGTTCGTTACCCACTCGATCCCCGAGGCGGTGAAGATCGGCAATCGCATCCTGCTGCTGTCGCCGCATCCCGGCCAGGTCAAGGCTGAGTTGAACAGTGTTCCACCGGACGCCGATCCTGCCATTGTCGGAAGGCTGGAGGCCCGTATCCACGACATGCTGTTCGCTGACCGGGTGGGGGACGAAGCCCATGTCTGACACCGGCCTGCGCCCCGAAATCATCCAGACGCCTCGCGGCACCCGGGATTTCGGCATCGTCGAAAAGCCCCTGACAGTGTTCGAGCGGCTGTATAATCAGGCGTGGCTACGCAAGACCTTCCTGGTCGCGGTCCTGGTTGTCATATGGGAACTGTATGCTCGGCATTTGGACAATCCGCTGCTGGTGCCGACGTTTACGGATACAATCACGGCGTGGTGGCAGGCAGTCATTTCCGGCGTGCTGCCCGACCGCGTCCTGGCCTCGCTGAAGGTTCTGGCGATCGGGTTCTCAACCGGGGTTGTGCTGGCATTTGTGTTGACAGTGCTCGCGATCACCACGCGTATCGGCACCGATTTCCTTGAAACGATGACGGCAATGTTCAACCCGCTGCCGGCGATCGCGCTGTTGCCGCTGGCGCTGATCTGGTTTGGCCTGGGCATCGGCAGCCTGGTATTCGTGCTGGTGCATTCGGTGTTGTGGGCGGTGGCGCTGAACACCCACGCTGGCTTTCGCGGCGTGTCGCAAACGTTGCGGATGGTCGGGCGTAACTACGGACTGTCGGGGCTGCCACTGGTGCTGCGGATTCTGATACCGGCCGCGTTTCCATCCATCCTGTCGGGCCTGAAGATCGGCTGGGCGTTCGCATGGCGTACGCTGATCGCGGCGGAACTGGTGTTCGGTGTCGCCTCGGGCAAGGGCGGCCTGGGCTGGTATATCTTGGAGAGCAAGAACGAGCTGGATATTCCAGAGGTCTTTGCCGGTCTTTTGACGATCATCATGATCGGGCTGCTGGTGGAAAACGTCGTGTTCCGCACGATCGAGAACCGGACCGTGCGGCGTTGGGGAATGCAGAACTAGATGGGGGAAATTCCCCCGTTACAAGATCACTCCGCCGCCCGTGTGGCGGGGCTGTACTTTTCGATGAACGACCGTCCGAGTTCGACAGCCTCATCAGGCGTCAGCCAGGACCAATCGGCACCGCGGGAGCGAACCGCGACCCAGACGGTTTCGCCATGCACATGCTCTTCGACGGCGAATGACGCGGATTGCGACATGATCAGACCTTATGTGTAATAAGTTGCAATGTCTCAGCGTAACGCATTTTCGGAAAGTTCAGCACGAATCAGTGATTTCCCGATATCGTGATGCCCTGTGCCGCATTCTTGCCGCAAACGCGCAACGCGCCGCAACTGGAAAATTGAGGTTGTTGCTAGACGTCGTTTAATTGCTGTCGGATCACCGTGAGTGTGTGAATGGGGCAACAACGGGTCTCGCGACCCCGTACCTTAGAACCCGAACATATGGTCCAGGGAGAACCCGCCAGCTTCGTCCATAAGCCCGTGGTAGCCAAACAGGCGGCAGGTCGGGTCGCGCACCAGTACGTACCCGTCGGGGCCGGCCAAGGTCAGGATGGCGGCATCAAACGCCTTGCGCGGGCATACGATCGCTGAACCGGAGCACGCGATCGGCACCGGCGCTTCGGCGATCGGTGTGCCGGTGCCGTCATGCAGGACCAGCTTCGTCGCCGATACCGGATGCCAGGGGCCGGACGCGGGATAGATCAGCGCGGCAAAGCTGTTTCTGGTTACGTCTCCCAACTTCAGGAACAGTGTGGTGGACAGCCCGGGCGGTGGCCCCGAATAGGATTGCGGCTCATCGCGATAGGTCATCGCGGTGTTGAAGATATGCGCGCCGAAGCTGGACTCGGCGACATGGCCAGAGCGGCGGTCTTCATACCGGAACAGCGCATGCAGCCAGCCGTCGGCCTGTCCGCCTTCGCGGAAATCGTAAACCAGTTCGCCGTGGCCTTCCTCGACCCCGAATTCGTCCATATCCAGCGCCAGGCCGTGGTTGCGCGGCAGGCAGCCCAGGAAGCGTTCAGCGCGTTTCGTTCCGTTCACGTCGAACACATCCAGCCGCAGCGGCAGATTGGTCTGCGCGGTGGACATCGGGGTCGGCTGAAACACCGACCGGAAGCGGGATCTTGGCAGGATCGGGAAGGGCAGCAGGTAACCCCGGCCCATCGCCGCCGGCAACGTGGGGATGCCAGGGTCGGGCCGCAGATTGTCGCGTTCGACGTTGACGTGGGCGATACGGATTCGGTCGTTCCGCGCAACCTCGTACCGGGGCCGCACAACGTGACGGCCGGTGCGAACCTCGAGTTGCGCGGGCCAGTGCAGTCCTGGCAGGTAGTCGGCCACGTCCATGGCGATGGTCGCGAACGGGCCGATCTGTTGATCTAGAGTCACCGGTTCCTCGGCCCCCATGCGGTCCAGCGCGACCGTGCCGGGCGGGATCGGCACGGCGTGGCTGTTCTGCAGCCACAGCACCACTTTTTCGTCCGCGCGGGGCGCGGGAAGGCCAGCGAAGCGGTCGGATGGCCAGGCGTTAGCGTCGTGCGTACAGGACAGCGATGCGCCGTTGTCTGAGGCGTAGGTATCCAGCGCGTATTTCACCACGTCATGGCCGGCCACACCGATGGCGTGAATAAACAACTGACCGGTGAATGGGTCGAGGCCGAAGCGCTCTCGGATGGCTTGGCTTTCGATCGAGAATCCACCGGCGCCCTTGGGCAGCGCCTGCTCCCACGACGCCAGGACGGTGCCGTCCGCGTCGAACAGCCGCAGCCACAGCCTGACCTCGGACGCCCCATAGCGCGCCCAGTAATTCGCCGACACCAGACGGGTGTGCATGCCGTCGGCATCGCGGAAGAACGCGAAGTTGGTGGCGAAGTTCAGTTTATCGAGATAGCGATTGCGGACAGTCAGCATCTCGTCCGGCAACCGGACGTCGTCCAGGGTGAGGACAACGGCCCCCGGGGGCAGCATGTGGGCGATGCGCGCGACGATGCGGGCCGCGTCGAAGGCCGCGACCAGGATTGTCCCGGCGCCGCTGGTGCCGATCTGGGTCAGCGGCTCGGCCGTCAGTCCGCCGCGACTTTCGCCGACCATGGCGGTGTCGTGGACGAACAGCCGCTGGAACGGGCCGGGATACATCGCGATCAGCGCGTCGGCGATGCCATCCGGGTCGTACAATGCCACTGGACCCTGCAGCCGATCATACAGACGGGCGATCGCCTCGGCGGCGAGCGGGTGAGCCAACGCCTTGTAAATGACGTTGCCGCCAGCCCTGGCGTCGAAGGTCTGAATGCGCAGCATGTCTGTCCTTACAGTCGCAAACGGCGGCGCATTTCAGCCGCTGCCTCTTGTGTATCGTTCAACGGTGCGACCTTCCAGGTAGAAAACCGGCCCTGGAACGGACGGATACGGTCCTCGTCCAGCAACGGTTTCAGGAAAATCTCCCCCCGGCGCCACGAGCCGGGCAGGGAGGCGATCATCACCGGCGCGGTCGTGGCGGCGGCTTCCGAGATCATCGACACGCTATCCTGCGTCACGATAATCGCGTCGGCCAGCGCCAGCATGCCGAAATATGGGTTCTCACCCTCAAAATCCCACACCCAACCGCCGAACGGAGCAATCGCCGTTCGGATCAGGTCGGTCACGGCCGGATCGGTGCGGCGTGACGGCGTCACCACAATCCCGACCTTGTCGCGTTCGGCCATGGCGGCCAGATCGGCGGCCAGCCGCGCGGCGGCGTCGCGGTCCAGCCGGAAGCGGCCGTTGTTGCCGCCCAGCAGAACCGCGGCCAGCGGGCGTCGGACGCTGGCGAAGCGGTCCCTCCAGACCTCGGCCTCCGTGGCCAGCCGTTCCGGCGTGACCCGGTGCAGAGCGGTGCGGGACACGAACACATTGGGCCCGGTCAGTTGATCGTGCGGGTTGACGACGATCAGGTCGAACTTGCCGATGTCCATGCGTGGGTTCTGGATCTGCACCACTTGCATCGATTTGCGTCGCAGCGCGGCCAAAACAGAACCGGCCATGCCGCCAGCACCAATCGCCAGGCCGGGCAGCGGCGCGCGCACGGCATCGGCCACCGCCGACAGCGGATTGGGCCACAGCTTCGCGGCTATCCATTTCCACGGCGCCGGAGGGTGCAGTTCGCGAAGGTCGGCGGACAAGCCAGCGGCTTCGGCCAGACCCAGGGCCTGGGAACGCAGCCCGGCCAGGGCCTCGGTGATCACCCAGGGGGCGGCTGTATCAGACATGGCGGGGCTTTTCGGCGCCCTGCTGGCGCACGTCAATGCGCAATGGGCCGCTCGCATGCTCGGCCGACCGCCTGTAACCTGGGCGCATCACCGGCAAGGATGAACAGCGCATGGATCGCGACCTGATCGGCTACGGCGCCAACCCGCCCAACCCCCATTGGCCCGGGCAGGCCCGGATCGCAGTCAACTTCGTTCTTAACTTTGAAGAAGGCTCGGAGCCCTCTGTTCCTGATGGAGACTCTGGGTCTGAATGGGCGCTGACCGAATACGGTGGGACCAATCCCGGGGTGCCCGGCCGTGACTTGGCGGCCGAGGGGATGTTCGCTTATGGCGTGCGTGTCGGCTTCTGGCGGTTGCTGCGCATGTTCCAGGAACGCAATCTGCCGATGACGGTGTTCGCCTGTGCGCTGGCGCTGGAGCGCAACCAGCCGGCGGCCGAGGCGATTAAGCAGGCGGGCTACGATATCTGCTGTCACGGTTGGCGCTGGGAAAAGCACTTCGAGATGGCGGAGGATTTCGAGCGGGAGCGGATCGCCCGAGCGGTTGCGTCATTGCGGGCGACGATGGGCGATCGGCCGTTGGGCTGGTATTGCCGCAGCGGGCCCGGGGTAAACACGCGGCGGCTGTTGGTAGAGGAAGGCGGGTTTCTTTATGATTCAGATGCCTATGACGATGAATTGCCGTACTGGACGAGGGTCGGTGATAAATCGCATCTGGTCGTGCCGTACAGTCTCTCAACCAACGACGCGAAGTTCGGGCGGGGTGCGTTCGGCACCGGCGACGATTTCTTCCATTATTGCCGGGACGCCTTCGATTTTCTGTATGCGGAGGGTCGCCGGCAGCCGAAGATGCTGTCGATCGGCCTGCACCAGCGACTGATCGGGCACCCGGCCAGGGCGGCGGGGCTGCAACGGCTGCTGGATCATATCGGCCGGTTCGATGGTGTCTGGGTGACACGGCGGCTGGATATCGCCCAACACTGGGTGGTGAAGTTTCCCGCGCCGGTTGTCGGCACGCAGGGGGACTGATACCAGCCCCGCACGGTGCGGATCGCGCGGCGCCGGACGAAGACGATGCCGCCCGCCATGACGCGGCTGGCGGACGAGGGAAGTGAATGAGCACGGGCCGGCAGAACATCCTGATCGTCAAACTGGGGGCCTTTGGCAATATCATCCTCTCCCTGGCTGCTTTCGCCGCTATTCGGGCGCATCATCCCGATGCGAAAATCAGCGTGTTGACGAGTCAGGCCTATGCCGGCTGGCTGCGGACGTTTCCATACTTCGACGAGGTCCTGGTCGATCCTCGGCCGGAATGGTGGGATTTGCGCGCCATCCGTCGGCTGGGCCGGATGCTGGCCGGCGGCCATTTCACCCGGGTTTACGACTTGCAAACCTCGAAGCGGTCTTCGTGGTACTTTCATCTATTTCCAGCCAAGCAGCGCCCCGAATGGTCTGGCATCGCGTTCGGCTGCTCGCACCCTGATCGCGACCCGCGGCGGAATGTGCTGCATGACGCGGTTCGCCAACAGGGCCAGTTGCGCCAGGCCGGCATCACCGCGTTTCCGCCGGCCGATCTTTCTTGGTGTACCGGCGATATCGGCCGGTTTGGGCTGCCGCCCGACTTCGCGCTGCTGGTACCCGGCAGTTCGCCCCAACGTCTGGCGAAGCGGTGGCCGGCGGAGCGTTATCAGGAGCTGGCAACCCGGTTGGCGGATCGGGGCATCGCCTCCGTGATTCTTGGCGCCGCCGCCGAGAAGGGATTGGCGACCGGAATACCGGCCGGAATCGACCTGATCGGACAAACCAGCTTCGGCGACCTGTGCGATCTGGCCAGGGCGGCGCGTTTCGCGGTTGGCAACGACACCGGCCCCATGCACCTTATCGCCGTGTCCGGATGTCCGTCCATCACCTTGTTTTCGCGGGATTCAAACCCCGCGCAATGCGCCCCGGCGGGGCGCTGGACCCGTATTCTGCAACGCCCCGATCTTGCCGATCTGCGGGTGGACGACGTTATGAAAGAACTACCTGCCTGATGTCCGATATTTCGATCCCGGCCCGCCAACCGACGGTCCCGGCACTGGACGGCGTGCCGATGCCGCAGCGGATGTGGGCCATTCTGACCATCGCGCTGGGCCTGACCCTGGCGGTGCTGGACGGCGGCATAGCCAACGTCGCCTTGCCCACAATCGCTCGGGAGGTGAACACCTCGCCGGCCAATTCCATTTGGGTGGTCAACGCCTACCAGCTCGCGGTGACGATTTCGCTGCTGCCGCTGGCATCTTTGGGCGAGATTTATGGCTACCGGCGTATCTACCAGGGCGGACTGGTGTTGTTCACCGTGGCGTCGCTGGCCTGCGCGATGTCGTCGTCGCTGACCACGCTGATCATGGCGCGCATGTTGCAGGGCCTGGGCGCGGCGGGGATCATGAGCGTCAACAGCGCGCTGATCCGCTTCATCTATCCGCGTCGCTGGCTAGGGCGCGGGGTCGGGCTGAATGCGACGGTCGGGTCGATCGCCTCGGCGCTTGGGCCGTCGGTCGCGTCCGTCATCCTGGCGGTGGCGCCATGGCCGTGGCTGTTCGCGGTCAACGTGCCGCTTGGGGTCCTGGCGGCTTTCATCGCTTTGCGCGCCCTGCCGTTGACGCCGCTGTCCGGCGGCAAGTTCGATCTTGCCAGCGCCGGTTTGCAGGCGGTGGCGTTCGGCACGCTGCTGTTCGGCGTGTCTGAACTGGGGCATGGCGATTCATGGGTGCATGTGGCGTTGGAACTGGCGATCGCCGCTGTGTCCGGCTTCGTGCTGGTGGTGCGCCAGCTAAGCCGGACCGCGCCACTGCTGCCGGTGGACCTGATGCGGATTCCGCTGTTCGCGCTGTCGGTCGCGACGTCGGTGTGTTCGTTCATGGCGCAGTCGATTTCCTATGTGTCGGTGCCATTTCTGTTCGAGCATCGGTTCGGGCTGGATCAGGTGAAGACGGGGCTGCTGATGACCCCCTGGCCGCTGGTGGTCGCGGTGATTGCCCCGTTTGCCGGCCGCATGGCCGACAAGTATCCGGCCGGGCTATTGGGTGGTTTTGGCATGGGGGTGATGGCGCTAGGGTTGCTGGCGGTGGCTTTGCTGCCGGATCATCCGACGATGCTGGACATTGCCTGGCGGATGACGGTGTGCGGCATCGGTTTCGGGTTTTTCAACACGCCGAACAACCGCGCGATCATTCTGGCGGCGCCGCCGATTCGCACCGGTGGGGCGAGCGGGATGCAGGCCACCGCTCGGCTTTTGGGACAATCGATGGGCGCGGCGCTGGTGGCGCTGATCTTCACGGCGTTCCCGCTGGACGGAACGACCGTCGCGATGTTCATCGCCTCCGGCATCGCGGCGATGGCTGCCGTGGTCAGCTTCAGCCGGTTGGCTGCCTAGCGTCGCTGTCGCCATACCGGGCGGCGCATCATAAGGTCTTGGCCAACACAGATACGATGGAGGTTTGCCGATGACGACTCCCCTGGCCGGCATTACGGTGCTGGATTTTGGCCAGATTTTTCAGGGCCCCTACGCCACTATGCTGATGGCGAAGGCTGGCGCCGACGTGATCAAAATCGAACCACCGGGCGGGGAGCCGCTGCGCCGCCGTGTGGTTGCCTTGGGCGGGGACACCACGCTGCCGATGGCGATGCTGAATGCCAACAAGCGCGCGGTGACGCTGAACCTGAAGTCTGAAACCGGCAAAGACCTGCTGAAGCAGATGGTGGCGCGGGCCGACGTTCTGCTGGAGAACTTCTCGCCGGGCACCTTGGATGGGTTGGGTGTCGGCTACGACGTGCTGAAGGAGATCAATCCGCGTCTGGTCTATGCCACCGGGACCGGGTTTGGCATATCCGGCCCCGATCGGGACAATCTGGCGATGGACTTCACCATCCAGGCGGCCTCCGGGATCATGAGCGTGACCGGCGACCCGGCCGGGCCGCCGATGAAGGCCGGACCGACCCTGGTCGATTTCATGGGCGGTATTCACCTGTATGCGGCGGTGACGACCGCGCTGCTGCAACGCACGGCGACCGGGCAGGGGCAATTGGTGGAGGTGGCGATGCAGGAAGCCGTCTATCCCACCCTGGCCTCCAGCTACGACTATCATGTTCGCACCGGAAAGGTGCCTCCCCGCGCCGGCAACCGCCAGGCCGGGTTGTCCAGCGCACCCTATAATGCATTCCAGACCAAGGACGGCTGGGTGGCGGTTCATGTGGTGACCGAGGGCCATTGGCAGAATCTGCTGCGCGCGATGGGCCGACCGGATCTGCTGGACGATCCGCGGTTCAACACCAACGAGGCGCGCACAGCGAATATGGACGCGACCGAGGCCCTGGTGACAGCCTGGACCCTGGGCCTGAACAAGATGGAGGTCGTCGCGGCAGCGAAACGCTACAAAATTCCAGTGGCGGCGGTGCGTAACGCGGTCGAGGTGATGAACGATCCGCACATGCACGAACGCGGCATGCTGGAGCGGATCGACCATCCCTCGCTGGGGGAGATTATCGTGCCGAATTCGCCGTTGCGGCTCCATGGGTCGGACCGCGTGGCGCCGATCCCAAGCCCGAAACTGGGGCAGCACAATGTCGAGGTGTATGGCAGGTGGCTGGGGCAGGATGTGGACGCACTGACGCGGGCCGGCGTCATCTAAAACACGATCAGCTTGTCCACGTCACGGCCGCGGTCCGCTGGCGCCTCAAAATCCAAAGTCGGTCCGACCGGAACGATACCGGTTGGATTGATGCGCCGGTGGCTCATGTAATAGTGCCGCTTGATGTGCCCGAAATCGACCGTTTCGGCGATTCCGGGCAACTGATAGATGTCGCGCGTATAGGCCCACAGGTGCCGGTAATCGGCGATCCGCCGGATGTTGCACTTGAAATGACCGTGGTAAACTGCATCAAAGCGAACCAGTGTGGTGAACAGCCTGATATCGGCCTCGGTCAAGGCATCGCCGCACAGGAAGCGGGTTCGGGACAGACGTTCTTCCAGCCAATCCAGCGTTTCGAACAGCGGCACGACCGCTGCCTCATAAGCCGCCTGGGTGGTCGCGAAGCCGGCCTTGTAAAC
>DAIEHR010000004.1 GCA_027353465.1 Acetobacteraceae bacterium
GTAACGACGTGGGCCGCGTGTCGTCGGTGGGATCTGTGAAGGTGACCGAGAGCTTCATCGTCGAACGGTTCAGCCATGTGATGCATATATCCTCCAACGTCGAAGGCCGGTTGCGCGACGGGCTGGACGCGCTGGATGCCCTGGTCGGCGGTTTCCCGGCCGGCACGCTGTCGGGCGCGCCGAAAGTGCGGGCGATGGAAATCATCGAGGAGATCGAGCCTGACCGGCGCGGCATCTACGCCGGCTGCATCGGCTATTTCGCCGCCAACGGCGCGATGGACACCTGCATCGGGCTGCGCACGGCACTGGTGAAGGACGGCGTGATGTACGTTCAGGCCGGCGCTGGCGTCGTCTCGGATTCCGTGGCCGAAGCCGAATTCGAGGAGACGCGACAGAAGGCGCGGGCACTGGTGCGGGCGGCGGAGGAAGCGGTCCGGTTCGCTGCCGGAAAATCAGGCGGGAACGCGGCGGCGGGATAGGTGTCGGGCAACCGCCCGGATCGGATCGGCACCGGCAGGCATGGTGGGCTGTTGCTTCGCCTCGCGCTGGCCCTTGTCCTGGCCGGCGGCGCGGGCTGGGTTCTGACTCACCGCCAGACGTTAGACGTGCATGCGATCGAGGCTTGGGTGGCGGGTCTGGGCGCCCGGGGGCCGATGGGGTTCATCCTGCTCTATACGGCCGGGACAGTGCTGTTCTTTTCCGGCGCGCTGCTGAGCCTCGCGGGCGGGGCGCTGTTCGGGCCGGTATGGGGGACGGTGTTCAACCTGTCCGGCGCCGTCGCGGGTTCCACATTGGCATTCCTGATCGCGCGCACCCTGGGGGGCGATTGGATCGCCCGGCGGATGGGCGGCCGGCTGAAGCGGGTGATCGAGGGCGTGGAGGCCGAGGGTTGGCGCTTCGTCGCACTGACCCGGCTGGTGCCGCTGGTTCCGTTCAATCTGCTGAATTATGCGCTGGGCCTGACCCGCATATCGCTGGCCTCCTACGTGCTTGCCTCGGCGGTTTGCATGCTGCCGGGCGCTGTTGCATTCACTTGGCTTGGTTACGCCGGACGATCGGCGGCGGCGGGGGATGCCTCGGCGCTGCGTTACGGCCTGTTCGGTCTTGGTGCGTTGGCGGCGATTGCCTTTCTGCCCCGGTTGGTGCGCCGGTTCCGCGCACGGACGGCGGGGTGATCCGGCGCCGGGTCAGAATTCGCCGCTACGATATGCCTCATCCAGCCGCTTCGCATCGTCTTCCGAAAGATCGGGCCACGGTTCGCCGCGCTTACGCAACGTTCCGGTAAAATTCGCCGGGCGTTTCGCATTGAACGCCGCTCGGCCTTCCTCTGCATCCATCGTCGTCTGGATAAGCATGTTGTTCATCATGTTCTGCACGTGCCACGCCTGATCGTCGGGCAGCTGGCCGAACCGGATGACGAATTCTTTCATCATGCGCACCGCCGCTGGCGGCAGGGTGCAGATATGCCGAGCGAGGGCCTCGGCGCGGGACATGAGTTCGGCGTGGGGGACGACTTCGTTGATCAGACCCACGCGCAGGGCCTCCGGCGCATCGAACGCTTCGTCGGTCAGCAGGATTTTCATCGCATCGACGTAACGAAGCTGCTTGACCAACATTGCGGGTCCGGGGCCGTTGCCGACCCAGCCCTGGGTCAGCAGACCGAACTTGAAGCGGGCATTCTCCGCACTGGCGATGCGGATGTCGGTGGATGTGAGCAGCATGTACATCCCCGCCCCGGCAGCCCAGCCGTTGATGGCGGCGATGACCGGCTTCCAGACGCGCGGGTAATGATCGCCCATGCGGCCATCGACGCCGGTCTTCTGCCCATGCACCGTCCCGGCGAGCGGCCAGAAGATGCGCTGGGTGCGCAGATACTCGCGGTCCTCGGCGGTCAGGTCGGGACGCGGTGCGAGGTTGTGGCCACCGCAGAAATGCCGGTCGCCCTTGCCGGTGACGATGGCACAACGGATGTCGCGGTCTTCCCACAGGTCGATCCACGCTTCGGAGATCGCGTCGGAGGTGGGCTTATCCAGGATGTTGGCCTTGGCGGGGTTGTTCAGGGTGATATAGGCGACCCCGTCGCGCTTTTCGTAGTCGATGGGCATGGACCGGGTTCCTGCTAAGGCTGCGTTGGCGGCATCGTAGGGTTGGACCGGTTTCGGGGGCAACATTGGGCGGCCCGTTAACGGTTGGTTAACCGTTCGGTGTCATGCTGGATGGGCACACGATCAGGACACCGCCATGACAGTTTTGGATCGTTACCGGCCCGGCATTGCAGCTTGCGACGAAACCGGCGAATCGTTCGACAGAAGCCATCAGCCCCTGATCGTCATGGCGGGCGAAGGCCCGCCATCCACGGCTTGCGGTGTTGGTCCTGGAAAAGGCGTGAATGGCGGGCCCGCGCCCGCCATGACGGACTCCACCGACCGTGCATCCGAACCGCCCATTTCCCTAAGCGACTCCCTATCTCCGCCTTGCGTGCTTGGAACAGCGGACCTGACCGCGTTTGCGTATCGGGGAAACGGGACGGACCAGATCCTCCGCCGCATCGCCCGTTATCACGACGCGCAGCGGCATGAGGCAGCGCGGAGTTACGACATGGCGGTGGCCTGCCAGCTCGACTTCCGGCGGGCGGACGGACTTCAAAACCTGAATGCCGCGCTGCAAAGGTGCGAGGTATTCCGGATAGCCCGCGGGCATACCCGGGCCGGCGCGCTGCGCCTGCTGGCACTGATGGCACCGGGCGACCTGATGACCAACACGCCGCTGGATTTCCTGACCAACCACCTGAACGTGCGGCTGGATTTACTGTATTTGCTGCCGCATCGGCCGTTGCCGCCGACGATCCCCGACCATGACATCGCGTTCTTCGCGGTTGGGGAGACGACGCCGGAAACTCTGTCCCGGCTGAACCGGTTGTTCGCCGCGTGGCCAAGGCCGGTGTTGAACGACCCAAGGTTCCTGCCGGCGATGCAGCGCGACACATTGTCGCGGTCTTTGTCGGCCGTTCCAGGCATTCGCAGTCCGGCAGCCATGGCGGTGACCCGGCGGGATCTGGAGGCCGGAGGCGATATCCGGTCGCTGGGCATGGGCTACCCGTGTCTGATCCGTCCGCTTGGGTCCCACGCCGGTTCGGGACTGGCCCGCCTGGAAGACGGGGATCAACTGCGCGAATACTTGCGTTCATCCTCCGACCGGGCATTTTATTTGACGGAATTCGAGGATTATCGCGGGGTGGACGGGCTGTACCGGAAATACCGCATCGCCTTCGTCGGCGGGAAACCGTTTCTGTGTCATATGGCTGTTTCGGAACACTGGATGGTTCATTACCTGAACGCTGGAATGACGGAATCCGCTATGAAACGCGACCATGAAGCCGCCGCGATGGCCGGGTTCGACAGCGGCTTCGGCCGGCGGCATGAAGCCGCGTTCGCGGCCCTGCATGAACGACTGGGGTTCGATGTTTACTCGATCGATTGCGGCGAGACCCGCGATGGCCGGCTGCTGATGTTCGAGGCCGATACGGCGGCGATTATTCATCTGATGGACCCGCCGGGTCTGTTTCCTTACAAACAACCGCAAATGCGGCGCGTGTTCGACGCGTTCGAGAACCTGCTTCGGCGGCGGGCTCGCGGTAACGACGATGAAGGGGGCCGGCCCCGGGCCAGGTGGGATCGCGAGGAAGGTCATTTTTAGCCGCGAATGGACGCCGATGCACCGTGCGGCGTCGCGGACCCGGGGAAATTCGCCCCTCGGACAAGGATTCCGTCATATCCAAGGGCAATAAATGACCGCTTTTGCTTTATCTGCGCTTATTTGCGTGCATCCGCGGCGGAAATATCTTTGCTTACGAAGTCCGCATCGCGAACCCCGCGCGAGAAAAATCGCGTCGCTTACCCAAACACCCCCAACCGATCCATCCGCACCCGCCGCACATCGCCCGTGCGGACCGTGACGCCGGCCTTATCGAAATACTCCAGTATCTGGATCGCGACTTTGCGCCCGTTATCCAACCGGTCGCGGAACGCGGCGGCTGTCAGCAGGCCCTCGGTATCGACCACCCGCGCCGCGATTACCGCCATCTCGGCAACCGTTTCACGCAGAAAGAAATGATCGGCCGCGACTTCCACCAACTGCCCCATCCGCGTCAGCCGCTTCATCGTCGCTCGGACGGCATTCTCCGGCACGCTCAACGCCGAGGCGATATCCCGCACGCGCGGCGGACGAAACCGTTCGGCGGCCAACAGCGGCCGAACGGCAACCCACAATGCCTCATCGCGCGGCGACAAGCCGATCCGGTGGACCGGCAGACGGAACCATGGACCCTCTCGAACAATCCCCCCCTGCTGACGCAGCGCTTCCAGCACTTCGGCGAATCCAGCAAGCGGCGGCCTGTCCGGCAGCGACAGCCGCAATCGGTCAGCCTGCAATCCCGGCAGTTCGGGCGATGTTCGGTGATACCGGGCCAAGGTCGCCAGAACCGTGTCCCGCAACGCGTCGAACGCGGCCGGCGACAGCATCAGCCCGCCCGCCGCGACCGCTGGGACGGACGCAATCAGATCGGCCCCTGAAGCGGCGGGAATGTTGCGGGCGCGCATGAACGCCGCCCGATCCGCCCAGCCCGGGGCGATGGCCAGCAGTCCCCGCAGCGCGCCAGGGGCGTCGCCGGATTCCAACGCCCGCAACTGTGCCAGCCGAACCGGCGTCCTGCGACCCCGGTTCGGCGGAAACGGGTCCAGCACGATGCCGCCGCCGAGGGTGTAAGTGGCCCCGGTGTCGCGCAGCACCACGCGGTCGTGCGCCAGCGCGCCGATCGGGCGGGCCAGGATCAGCCGGACGGCCGTGGCTTCGCCGGGTTCCAGCCGGTCGCGGTCCAGCAGCGAAACCCGCGCCATGGTATGGACCGCGCCGAGGTGCAGATGCACCATGGTATCCTGCCGCAATGGCCGGGCAACGTCCGGCAACAGGGTGATCCTGGCATCCAGCGCCGCGGTCGGGGCATGGATGTCGGGATGCAGCACCCAGTCACCGCGTGTCACCGCATCCTTCGACAGTTTCGGGCCGGCGATGTTCAGGGCGACCCGCTGGCCCGCCATCGCCTGCTGGGCAGGCTTGTTGTGCGCGTGCAGCCCGCGCACGCGCAGTTCAAGGCCCGAAGGCGACAGCACCAACCGGTCCTCGACGGCGATGCATCCGGATACCAGCGTGCCGGTGACGATC
>DAIEHR010000012.1 GCA_027353465.1 Acetobacteraceae bacterium
GGAGCACGTGGTCTTGGCTAACGATTACATCTGGACCGCACCCGCTCCACGCCGCTGTCCGGGCCGCCAAGCGAAGTTCAGACCATATTTCAGCCTCCGCTGGCTTAGCGTACGATTTTGAACAGATCGTGTGGTGACCCCCGATACGCGGGCGGCATGGATCTTCTCAGGACATGCCTCCCCGATAATGGCGTTGGCGAGGGTTGGCGGGGTGGCGGCGACCCGCGTCGGCCCGATCGTGAGGTGATGATCCTTGAAGAACGCGATCATTACCTCGGGATCGGACGACGCGCCGGCGCGCTCGACCGCCGCGACCAGGGCAGCAACCTCCGCCTCGGCGGAACAGCCGGCAATACGCGGACCAACACCAGTTTCACCACCCACCTCGTGGCTACCCGTCCCGCGCAGCAGGGGAAGCAGCGCGGGATGGGCGAAGGCGGCACGCTCCGGCCGACGCCGCTCACGCGCGGCGTCGCTGTTACCAATGGTCCGGCGTATCTGCGCAAGGCCGTCGATTCCGATCTGGCGAATGCGCTCGCGTGACATCTTCAGCGTGTCGGACAGACGATCGAGGTTCCACTTTGGTACCAAAAGGTATCGCGTGATCAGAATGAACCGTTCGCGCGGCGCCAGCGCCATCAGCGCCTCGCAGACCGCGCTCCATCGCTCGGCATTGGCCAGTCGGGAAAGAATCCCGTCCTCCCCTTCGGCGCGATCGTCGGCAATCACTTCGCCACGCGACAGGCTGCCGTCACCGATAGGCTCATCAAGCATGACATCGCCCGCGGCGTGGATCAGCGCCTCCTCGATTTCACGAATGCCCAGCCCCAGATAGGCGGCAATACGCGGGACGTCGGAGCCGGCGAGGGGAAGTTGAAGATCGAGCTTCTTGATGGCTTTGGGGATGCCGAACAGCGCCTTGCGAACCTTGGGATTCTTGGCCCGCACGATCACCCCGCGTTGCTCGATAACGGTGTCCGTCATGAGAATTCGCATCCACCACATCGCATAGGTGGCCAAGCGGGAGAACCGCGGTACGTCGGCGCCGTCCTGGGCGTCTTCGCCGCCGCGCCTGGCCGTGGGGTCGGCGTTCTCCTCGGCATCACCCAGGGCTTGTTGTACAAGACGCGCCCCGCCAGCGTCGGATTTCTCAAACGACCATCGGTTGATTGCGATCAGCAAGCCCTCGGTGGCGGTTTGCACGAGATCGTTGATGTCCACACCTGGGTTACGCGCGCTGTTACCGGCGACCCGAAAAATCATCGGCATATGCGAACGGATCAACTCGTCCATCGCCGCCTTATCGTGATCGGCATGATAGCGCATCAGCAGCGCCCGCTCGCGCTCTGCGCTCAAGATTTTTGACGTCGAGAGGGCTTTGCGGATGTGGGGATGAACCCCCGAACGGAGTATTGATTGCATATGCAGCCCCTCGGATTTCGATCGCAGCCAGTCGCGGAGATGACGCCGTCAAGCGGTTAGCTGGGCCGACCGCGTCCGAAACGGATTGAACGGGTTGACGCGCTGGGGCGCGATGGCCTGGCGGCGCTTGGCCGCCTGCCGATCGGGCGCGGGCACCGCGATAAGACGCGGCAGCGGGGCCTCCGACCGGACACCGAACACCACGGGGGGCATCGGCTCAAGACCCTCGCGGCGGCGCCGCTCGGCAATCCAACGTTCGCCACAACGGCCTAACTCATCGGGATGCATACCGAGCCAATCCGCCACGTTCGCACGTGATGCCGCCCATTCGCCCCGGCCGACAAAGAAGGCCACTGCCTGACTGAACACGACTGAGTCGATTGGTTCGTCTTCCAGATCCGCCCTGGCTTGCAGCACGACCTGTGCCCACAGGCTGCGATAGGATTCCTGCGCTTTGATGGTAGCCATATCAATCTCCGTTGGGTTCGGGGAGAAGAGTCCAGGCTTTATCGTTTGCGGCCTGTGGACGATGGCTTCGCCAATGGACGCATTTGGTCTCAGGCTTTGTCTTGCATAGTCAAGTCAAACGAAGACCAATCATCGAGCCCGTCGCGGCGCATCGAAGGGACGTGCGCCGCGGAAAGCCGGGCGCCACTCTCAGTCAGGCCAGGTTGTGGTGACGATGTTAGTCAAACGCCCCCTTGGCGTCCGATGCAGGCTCTCCAGAGCTTCCGCGACGGACGCATGCCGTCGCCGCTTGCCGGGCATGGGCTGAACAAAGACGGCCTCCGCGCTGCGCCAAAGGATCAGACGCGATCCGCCGCGGCGGCCGCCGCGAAATTCGATGACTTCTTCGTATTCTTCGGTTATGTCGCCGTGATCGAGGCGGATTGTCATGCGGTAGCCTTGGCTTGCGGCCCAAGCGCCAGCAAGCACGAGGTCCGCAATTGCGAAGGAGAGACCCTTAGGCGGAACTGGTAGCGCGGCGCTGGGGCTGCGGAGGATCAGATCGCGCATAAGCTGACCCAAAGCACCAGCAAAGTGCTGACAAGCATCAACGCCTTCAGATAGGGAACTAAGCCGGCTGTACTGGTCGAGACGACAATCCATTCAGCATAACGAGTGTACATCGAAACCCCGTGCCGGTTGAAAGACATTCCCGATCCAGGCTGAAGAAGAACCGCGGGAGGCTGGCTTCCCGCGGTGAGGCTGGAGGAGGAAACACCAGCTTGTTAGCTCACGAATACGTGATGTTGCAACAGGGCTTTCACGAAATCGCGATCACGATTTACGCACGGGTACGTAATGTTAATGGAAGTGGACGTTGCTAATAAGCACTAATCTGGATGATAGATTACGTTGACTTCGCGCTGGAACCCGTTCGAAGTCGGAGAGAAAAATAACTCGGTCATATTGGGGACCGCTGTACGATTTGCACAAAATGCAGTCCGTCGAGGACGTCGGGAGCTTTCCCACCGTTACCGAATGGGCAACAGACAGGTTGCTTCATGGCTGACAGATCACCACATAATCGGAAGGCCGGGGGTGCCCCGGCCTTCGTGTAATGTCCGCAACCCCTGGGCGCTGAAGATTGCCCATAACCGCGGGCTCTTCAGCCAGCACCCGATCCGCTTAGCGGCTCATTGTGCCACTCTGTTGCACCTGGGTTGCTACTGCATCTCCCGCGACCGTGCTGCCGTTATGGAAAGTAGCGGCGTTGGCCACGGGTGCGATCGTTGCTATGCTCAACGCGAAAAATGCCGCACGAATGAGGATGTTCATCGGAATGCTCCATTTCTGGTCGGACAAAATGTCCGGCTCTGTTGGGGCGACAAATGCACCTGTGCGCGCCCAACGATAATACCGCATCGCAGCATTGGATTTATGCATGATGTGTGGAAATAAGACCGAAAATGTTCGGACACGCGGTATCGTGGGATAAACCGAGACCGCAATTCAAGGGGATAGCGTAGCCCGTGATAGGGCTGGCGCTGCCTGCGTCAGTAGAGTCCCCTCGATGGGTTCGAAATTTGTACCGTGGCGGAAGGCTGTGCCAGCTTCGATGCCAACATCGCCGGGACCGGCCAGAGCACCGGAAGAACACCGCGCGAGCAGGCCTTGGCTTATCGCCAGCGCAACCACCGCCACGGCAAGCCCACTGATCATATCCACCCCGTAGTGAGCCCCTTCGGTAAAGACCGAAGCGATCATCAGAAGATTCAGGACCAGAAACGGCACGAACCACTTGCGACCCCGGGCCATGTTCGCAAACAAGACCCCCAATACCGCATGAAACGACGGGAACGAGACGATGCCCTGCGGTTCGCCGATCCTTAACAGCGTGTGAGATCGCAAGGCGATAATGTCGTCTCGCCAGGGCTCGAAGCCGACACCGTGCTGAGACCACGCCCCGACGGCGGGTAGAAGGGCCATGATCGGCGCAATTATAATGATCGCCAGGATGCCGGACAGCAGCAATTCATGGACACGCCTGACGTCCATAGCCGACAAAAATGTTATCAGCACAAGGGCCTGCATCGGCACGCTGGCATAAGCACCAGCAAGCAGAAAATGGACTCCCGGATGTGCCTGGACAAACGTGAACCACTCCATCCAGGGAAAGCCCAGGGCCGCATCGGCCTGGGCAAGCGCTGTATCTGCCATCGGATAACGGGTTATGGCCATGGCAGCGTAGGTCAGGAAAGCCGCCGCATAGCTAAGAGCCGCCAGTTGCGCGCCCGAGAGTGCGATAGAAGCAATAAATGGCGCTCGACGGCGATAGATGATGGAAATGCTGTATAAAAACACCCCCTCAAAGATGGCCTGCCAATGGAGGGTGACCGTCATTCCCTGGCCGGCAAGCAGACCGAAATCTGCCACGCCTACAACGGCGATAACCCACCATATCAGTTCCGTCGGCTTCATCATTTATTCGTATCAGATGCAATATCGTAATATGTATCACATCGGCATTACCATGGACTGCTTGCCTGGGTGGCCTTTCCGCGGCAACAAGACAAGGATCTCTTATGAAATTGCCGTCCAGACTTTCATGTCTTCAAACACTTGTCTTGGCAGCTTGGGTGAGCAGCCTTAAGTTCATCCTCGGCAAGGTATGCTCAGGGTAGAACCATTCGTTCGCTTCCTGCTGGAGAGAACCGTCGTGCTGGATCTTATTGAGCGTGTGGACGCCTTCCTGATCGACAAAGTCTTCCAACCTTTCGTCGGCTGGATCGCGGAAAATTTGCCCTTTAATTGCTTCCAGCAGGCCCGTCTTTGCACAAGCCTCTGTGCGTTAATGTGGATTTTCTCCCAGGCTGGCGATGTGGCCGCGGCGGTTCGGTCTGGATCCGCGACACTTCAAACTCTACACGGGACCTTGTTGCTGGTGGGCCTTGGCGCGATTCTGGTGCTGCACGCGGTATTCCCGCGTGCCGGTGGCAACGTAGGCCACGAAAATCGCCTCAGAAGGCAATTGTACATCCATCGGCTGACCATTCTTTTCTCTTTTGCCGTCAATGGGATAAAGGCGGCAATCGGCCTAGGGTCACTTCCACTTTTCGCGGTTGCCACACTCGCGACGGCAGCGGTCTATGTCGGTTCGTGTTCGACGCCCCCACCGAAGCGGCAGGAACATCTTGGGACAGAGCGGGGCTGGAAGCTGTCTTTTCTGGCCGGTTAACGTCAAAATCCCGTCCGCGGACTGGTTCAATCATCCGCTTATGTCATCGATACCGCTTGCGACGACTAGTCATGGGGTGTCGGGGACACCGCGGCGGAGCTGCCCTTTTTGGCTGCCGTCAGTAGAGTCCCATAGTCAGGTAAGGCCAAGCCGCTTGGCTTCGGCCTTCGGAACAGCGGGTGGGGAGGGATGCAGAACCAATCCCTGCTTATCAGTGTCCACCCGCGCCTCTGGATACACCGCTAAAGCAAGGTTCAGCGCTTCGATAAAGGTTGGCTTTATCTGTCGGACCAGGCGGAATCCGGCGCCAAATTGCGCATGAACCGCGGGCCAGCTGATCGGCGTGGATTTCGTCAGCGAATGTAGCCGGTAAGCCAGCCAGATATAGACGTCGATCGCCAGGCTGCGGGACCCGATTGCTTGGATCGCTTCCTCACGTACCGGAACCGGGTGTTCGCGCAAGGACTGCCAGAAACTGGGGTCCAGGCGAACCCGATCTTGCCAAAGTGTCGGCTGATTGTCGTCGATGACACTGGCGAAGGTGATGGCATCTTGTACAAAAGCACCATTGTGCCGGGTTTCCGCCCCATTCTCGCGATCTGTGAAAAAGGTCAGGCGGCAGGCGGAAATCCGCCGTGCCTGTTCGGTTACCAGTTGGTAGGTCTTGCCGCCCGTGGTGAGGCTCATGCGGCCCATCCAGGACTTCATCGACCGACCGAGTTCAACTTCAGGCGTGTTGGTCCGCACCGCCTCTGTCTGTAGATATAACAGAATCAACCGAGCGATCGATCCATAGGGGACGCCAACGAGGTCGCCGTTGCGGCTTCGGCCTGACTCAATCAGTAAAGTCGTACGATGCCCCTCCCTTTTCCAAACGCCTTCCTTAATGCGTTTATGCGGCAGGGACGTCATCGCGAAGCCCGCGTGGGTGATCCCTAGGCGGCTTTCTTCCTCGCCGAGCACGCTGGCGGCCGCTTCGATAGCAAGCCGCTCGCTTTTCGTACTAGCGAGCGTCCTGGCTTCTTCAATTCCATTTCTCAGGATCAACTGATGAACATCACCCATGGCTGCCATTCAGCAAACGATTTGCAACAAAGGCAAGTGGGACTCTACTGACGCGGCCTATTTGAAGGATATTAGATTCTAACTATTAGTTTCGTCAGTAGAGTCCACGGGATAACCGCGAGTCGCGTCACTAGAGTCCCACTTACCGTCAGCAGAGTCCCTGGGATAAGTGCTATGCCCTGTGGATAACTCGACCGGCCGGGGGGCGTCAGTAGAGTCCCAACTCCTCCGAGTCGGTGGTTGAGGCGACCGTTCGCCGACTCGGTGATGCGTTCACTGTCAGGGACGCATCCCGACCCACAGGGCTCCCTCCCCGGCCTCCATTTCCTGATTATAGAACAGGCCGTTCATGCACAAATAATCGTGACATTCACCCTAAAGCACCAGCAGTACATATTCCTGTCATAACACGAGGTACAACTTGACGGGGACGCCTCGCATCAGGCTCTGTTTCCATTAACAGTGCCATATCGGAATTGAGGCGATTGCAGTATGACCGGGCGCACCCAGTTGAAATTGATGCAAACCGTTCGCGATGACTTGCCACCACTTTCGGCGGCCGCATCCGAATTTTCGATCTTGGACGGCATTTTTTACAATCCGAACTTTCCGTTCGGATTTGACCGCTCCGCCTCGAAGGCTGCGTCCGTTGATTGCCTGGATGACTTGTCCGAACAGCTTGGTCCCAATTGGGAGGTCAGGCGAGAAATAGACTATCTTGGGGAAATTTCGATCATCGCGCTCCCCGCCCCCGATATCGACGTCATGCCGGCGCTGATTCTGTATGAAAAGGATGGGCAGACGCACGTAGCGACCGTTAGAGGTGCTGATTGGGAAACCGATCGCGCTTTTCCCAGCTTTCGGGAGGCAATGGCTGCCATGACCGCGGAGGCCGCTACCCTTGTGATCGCCTGTCAGGCCGCCCGCGGGAAATGATTGGTCCCTGACCTTGGCTCGTGGAACCGCTCCAGTGGTCCGATTCCGGCAGCCCTGTCCGTCAGATTTTGTCACGAGATGCCCGGAACGAGGCGATGCATGAAAATCACTAAACTAAGGGCGGTAAACGACGTATCCGACGGTATTGCCTCCCTGATCACCCCAGCGGGGTCACCCTTCACCCCCTATCGTCTGTGTGTGATCGTACCGGTCTTCAACGAGGCCAAGGGCATCGCGGAATTTCATAGCCGCCTGACATCCGTGATGGATGCGCTCGGCGGTTGGCAGGTGATCTACGTCAACGACGGCAGCACCGATGATACCCTGTCCATACTCAAGCAGCTACGCGCGGGTGATGGCCATATCGCCCTGGTGAACTTGTCACGTAATTTCGGCAAGGAAATCGCCATGACCGCGGGGCTCGATTACGCCAGCGGCGATGCAGTCATCGTCATCGATGCCGATCTGCAGGATCCGCCCGAGGTCATTCCCTCGCTGGTCGCGGCCTGGCAAGAAGGATATGACGTCGTTTACGCCCAGCGCCGTATGAGACAGGGCGAAACCTGGCTAAAGAAAACGACCGCCACTCTGTTCTACCGCTTGATGGAAGGGCTCGGCGACGTTCGGTTGCCCCGGGAGACCGGGGATTTCCGCCTCATGAGTTGGCGCGTGGTCGAGGCCATCCGCTCATTGCGTGAAAGCCACCGCTTCATGAAGGGCCTGTTTGCCTGGGTCGGCTTCCCCAGCAAAGCCGTGCTCTATGAACGGGCCCCGCGTCACACGGGGATTTCGAAATGGAATTACTGGAAGCTCTGGAACCTCGCGATCGAGGGCATCACCAGCTTTACGGTCATGCCATTGAAACTAGCAAGCTATCTGGGCGTCGCCGTGTCGCTTTGCGCAGCGCTCTTTATCCTCCAACTGATTGTTCATACGATCCTGTTCGGTAATCCGGTGGCTGGCTACCCCAGCCTGATGGCCGTCGTGCTGTTTCTGGGTGGCGCGCAGCTTCTGACACTTGGGGTTATTGGTGAATACCTGGGCCGGGTATTCAATGAAACAAAGGAACGGCCGCTTTATCTCGTGGAAAGCTTCATATCGGCATATCTACCGGTTTCATCCGAACTGCGGGCCGACTGACCAAAAACCGGCGGCCTGGGCTTCCGGCTCAGAATCCACAGGGCAATCCCAAGCGCGATTGGCACCATTGCGGCCAGCGCCCCACCATGCGCGGGAAGGATTGCGGGCATGACCACGCAGGCGAACAACAGTGGCAATTCGAAGGGGCGGAGCCGGTCAGGCGCCGCAATACGCACCGCGATCACGGCCAGGATTGCGCCCGTTACCATCGGTAAGTCGTAGTCGAACGCATAGGGGGTGGCCAGAATAGTCGCTACCGGCAATACCGCCCGCGCGGCGATATCCTGGCGGGTCCTGACTTTCCATAGCGCCACAAGGCCGAAAAAAGCCGCCGCGGCCTGGGCGGCGTGTGCCATCGTCGCGCTGCCACCCAACAACAATACCCCCGCCAACACTGTCGGCATCAGGTCCAACAGCGCCGCCCGACCGCCTGTTAGTGTTCCCGCCTGCCCGCCAACGCCAGTTAACCACGCGCCCCAGGTATCAGTGCCAAATGCCAGGGTTGTCGCCAGGCTCAGTACGGCTATCCACGCCCCCGCACTGGCGAGTGCTCGCCAGTGGCACCCAAACAACATCACGAAGGGCACCAATATGGCGAATTGCGGCTTGTAGCCGAGCGAAGCCAGCAGAATCCCGGCCACCATGGGCCGCGTCCACAACAACCGCATTCCCCCCAGCATCAAGGCAGCCGTCAGAAATCCGTTTTGCCCAACAAGGAAGCAGACCGCCGAAGACGGGGCCAGGAAGAGAAGATACGCAACGACCCCTCGCCATCGCCACGCCGTGAGCGCGACGACGTAAGCAGCGAACGTCAGCACCAGCCAGGCCACACGCGCGATGCCATAGGGCAGCGCCCCAAGCGGGGCGAGCAGCATCAGCACCCAGGGAGGATAGAAGAAGGTAAGGTGACCGATATCCGCGGGCATCCCCAGTTCAACCTGAAATGCATGCAGCAACCGATCGTCATAGACAGTTGACGGGACATGGGTCAGCACGTAGCGGCCGGACGACCAAAGCCCAAAGAAATCCGGAAACAGCACCTCTGGCGTGATCGCCAACTTGATTGCCCACAGCAATGGCTGAATCAGGCATGCCACCAGCAGAGCAACCAGTATCAGCCTGTATTGCCGGCTATCAGCCCGCTGCGGCGGACTCGGGCAGCACTCGACCGGCGCGTGGTCCAAAGCGGCGGGAGTACTGGAGCGGTGACTCACACCTCTCAGCCGAACGACTAGAATCCTGTCACTGGCGCGATCGCTCGGCGACGGCGAACCGCGAATACGCCGGCCAAACCTGTTCCCAGCAAAGCGAAGGCAGCAGGTTCAGGTGTGGACAAAGCCGCCCCGAAAGTGGCTGAGTAGGTGAGTTGTTGACCGGGGAAGTCGGATCCTGACCAGGCACCGGCGGGTGCTACAGGTCCGCCGGCCGACGTGCCCAGATAATACAAAGCGCCAGGAAGGCTGTTGCTGGTCGAAGATCCAGTCTCAAGCACGCCGATCGATCCGGGGTTTGGAATGCCCGCGAACGCCAGATAGGCAATGTATTGCGACCCGGCTGACAGACTAAGATTGATGCCAGACACCGTAAGGGTCTCATTCGCCGTTCCAAGCCACGACGTCACCATGGCGGTGTAGAGAGCGGGCCCGATCGACTCAGTTCCATTCCAACTCTGAACCACGAAGTCAATATTGCCCGGATTAGATTGGTATCCTGTTGTCGAGTAGAATGTTATGCTTTGCAGCGCCCCGCCCGGGGCAGTGAATTCTTCGCCGACATATGCGCCGGAGTCGAGAACCGAAGGACCGAAAGAACTAATCGAACCGCTGTTGGTGCTGGTATATACGGTCGTTGCCCGCACAGGTGCTACCACCGCCATTAGGAAAGCCCAGGAGAGTGACGCCAAGAAAGCCCTCTTCATCGTATTCCCCGCTCTCTTGTTTTCCGGCCACCTCGACAGCAACGTACGGCAACCAGCATCACCATCCATTAAACATATTTGAGATGATATCGCAATACTGCCGATATGACACTGATAATTCGGCCTGCGTGGACGGTAACGTCTACGTGACATCCCGGGGCGGAGGATGGGACGGGCAGCACCATAAGTACGACGCTGACGGAGCTGGCTCGGAACATCGGGTCGGCTTGGGTTCTAGACCGGCCATGGACCCTCACTAAACCCATCCAATCGGAAGTCGCGGCATTTTCTGCTTTGTCGATTGTGCCTATGCGGCAGAAGGTTATATACACTCACATTTGAGATACTATAATTTGCTAATTCGACCCTATTGCCCTAATAGAACAACTCGTCGTTACCCATATTTAACTTAGTTGACGGTACGCAAAGCAGCCCCCTATACGAGTTCCTGGCGTGGCTAGAACGGTCCGACATCATAACTTAAGTGGCGGGCCCGCTTACTAGATGCGCAAAGCGTTTCGCAGCTGTGCGGAATGATGCGTCAACCGGAAAAGGGGCAGATACTATGATGAACACCCTCACCTATTTGAAGGTTCGCTTCGAGAACTTCAAGCACGACAAGCGCGGCGTCACCGCTCTTGAGTATGGTTTGATCGCCTCGCTGGTCGCCATCGCCATCGTCGGCGCCGTGACTACGTTCGGCAGCAACCTGTCAAACGAGTTCAGCTATATCGCCACCGAAGTCTAACGCCTCGGAAGCGGCCCGATCGTTCGCGGCCTGGCAACGAGGACAATACCCGGCGCGGCCACGGTGCCGACGTCCTTATTCTATAAACCTCCGTAGAAAGGCTCGGGCCTCGTGGCACTGCATCGGACCCACCGATCCCGTTGCGCTCGACCTCACCTTTCACGGAGATTCGATGCGAGGAAAGCCCGCATAAAGGCACTAATTCAATATCTTAGGTGCGACAGACGGGCGGTTTCAACGCTTGAGTATGGAATGATCGCCTCTACCTTTGCGCTCATCATCCTTGTCGCGGTTCGTCACTATGCGTCCAACATGTCAGCCATGTTCAATTACATCGCGACCAACATCTGATTCCGGCCAGGCCCCCGAGGATATGGCAACGGCTCAGGTTCGCACTTCCAGCCATAATGCGCGGTCTATTGCTAAACTATCCAATCGGATGGTTGCGGTATTTTATGCTGTGTAGATTGTACGGATATTCGTAATATACTGCGCACACTCACATTTGAGATACTAAACATTGCGCACCCGACCCCATTAACTGAATAAAACAAGTTGTCGTTACCCCTATTTAACTTAGTTGACGGCGTACAAAGTGGCCCCCTATACGAATTCTTGTCGTGGCCAGAACGGTCTGACGTCACAACCTCATTGTTGTGGCCGTTTATCAGATACGCAGCACTTTTTTCACAACTATGTTGAACAACGCTTCAACCGAAGAAGGACAGAAACTATGATGAACGCTCTCACCTATTGGATGGTTCGCTTCCAGAACCTCAGGCACGACAAGCGCGGCGTCACCGCTCTTGAATACGGTTTGATTGCATCGCTGATTGCGATCGCAATCGTCGGCGCGGTGACCACGTTCGGCAGCAACCTGTCGAAAGAGTTCACCTACATCGCCGGCGAAGTCTAACTCCTCGGAAGCGGCTGGATAGTTGACGGCGTAGCAACGAGGACGATGCGCCGTCGACATCATGCACAACATACTTTGTCTGACTGGCGTCACATGACATATTTTGTTGCTGATAGCATTATGTTCTTAAGCGTTGGTCTCCTTCTTATCGCGGGACTGCATGACGCCGCGGCGCGGACTATTCCGAATTGGATACCTGCCAGCCTTGCCGCT
>DAIEHR010000013.1 GCA_027353465.1 Acetobacteraceae bacterium
TGGACGGCATCGTGCCGACGCGGCGCCAGTCATACCGACTGACGGACGAAGCCCTGATCGAACGCCTGACCGCGATCCGCGGCGTGGGGCGCTGGACGGTGGAGATGCTGCTGATCTTCACGCTGGGACGGCCAGACGTCCTTCCGGTGGACGATTTCGGCGTGCGGGAGGGTTACCGCGTGCTGCATGGCTTAGACGAACAACCGAAACCCCGGCAACTTGCCGAAATCGGCCTGACTTGGGCACCACACCGGTCCCTCGCCACTTGGTATCTCTATCGCGCCGCCGAAGAGGCTCGGAAGCAGGGGCCTGTCAGCCGAGCGTAGCCATTGATCCGATTGGGCGATTAATAATGTTTTAAGTGTAACGGTATTGCCGGATCATGGCTGTTCATGCCGCATGGGTTGTCTTAGGTGAGGCCGGTCGTTGGGTCAGGCATGTTGAGTATAACATTGAACGGCTTTCTTAAATCGATCGAGCGGTGGGCCTCCGCGAGCGACGACAACATGCGGCTGATGATCACCCTGGTTGCAGCGGGAATCGGGCTGGTGGTGGTGGTCGCTCTGCTGACCCTGGCCTGGATTACGCTGCCCCCTGCCGTGAAATCACCATAAGGCCGCCGCGCGCTATCGCGCCTGCGGCAGACTGACCTGCGGCACATCGGTTTCCTTACAGCGCACGCCGGTATTGCCGGTAAACACCGGCGTGTAGCCGACCACGCTGCCTGAATCGCAGCCGGCGTGGGCGGCGGCCGTCCAGGCAGGGATCGCCAGGACGGTCGCCAAAACCCGGCGCATCACACCGGTTTCCAGGAGCGGTCCACCTCCACATCGATCAAGGTGGGGCCGTCCGCCGCCAGTGCGGCTTCCATCAGGTCCCCCAGATCGGACAGCGTGGTTGCCTTATGCGCCGCCAAGCCAAGACCCCGAGCGACAGAGACGAAATCGACGCGAGGCTTGTCCAAATCCATCGCCACATAGTTGTCGTGCTGCGCCGCAAATCCCTTCATTGCGTTGGTCCGCTGCTTTAGTATGCGGTAAGAGTAGTTGTTGATAATAACGAACACCATCTTCAGGTTCTCGCGTGCCGCCGTCCACAACCCCTGGATGGTGTACATCGCCGATCCGTCGCCGATCAGCGCCACCACCGGCCGGTTCGGCAGCGCCAGCTTAACCCCGATCGCCGCTGGCAGGCCCCAGCCGATGCCGCCGCCGCGCAGCCCGTAGAAACTCTGCGCATCGTCGCTTTTCAGGAAGCGGCGCAATCCGGTTCCTGATGAAACGGTTTCGTCGATCACCACCGCATCGGCGGGCAGCATCCGACCGATTGTCTGCATCAGCGCCAGCGGGTGAATTGGGTGCCGTTCCGACAGCGCATCAGCCATCGCGTTGAGCTTATGCAGGCTGGCGATACCCTCGGCCTTGGCGTGATCCAGCCGCTTCACCGCGCTCTCGGCCTCAGCGGCGGAGCGAGCCTTGCGCAGCGCTTCGGTCAGCTCCGGCAGCGTGACCTTGGGCTCACCCAGGATGGAAACCTGTTCGGGGTAGTTCTTCCCCAGCTCCCAGGGGTTGGTATCCAGATGGATCACGGGGAAATCTTCCGGCATCGGCTCCACATCGCCGGGCAGCGACAGGGTGAACAGGTCGCCGCCCACCGACACCAGCAGGTCGTGCTGCATCAGCATGCCGCGAATCGCCGCCGGCAGCCGCACGATTGCCCCGCGATACAACGGATGCGACGACGGGAACATCGCCCGGCTCGCCATGCCCTCGTCGTACACCGGCGCGCCCATGGCCTCGGCGAGGTCCACCAGTTCCTGCAGCGCATTGCCCTGCGGCACGCAATCACCAGCGATGATCACCGGGCTTTTCGCCTTGGCGATGATCGCCGCCGCCCGCTGGATGGCGGAGGCATCGCCGCGCATCCCGCTGGCCACGCGGCTGGGCGCGCCCAGGTCGATATCGGCGCTGTCGGTCAGGATGTCGCCGGGCAGCGACAGGAACACCGGCCCCATCGGGGGCGCCAGCGCGGTCTTCACCGCTCGGTGGATCGCCCGCGGCAGATCTTCCAGCCGGCGGACTTCGTCGGACCATTTGACGAACGGGCGCGCGATGGTGGGCAGATCGCCCATCAGCAGCGGTTCGGTGAAGTTGAAGCGCTGTTCGTGCTGGCCGGCCGTCACCAGGATCGGCGATCCTGCCTTCTGCGCGTCATACAGCATGCCCAACGCATTCCCCAGGCCGGGCGCCGCGTGCAGATTCAACATCGCGCACTCACCGGAGGCCTGGCAGTAGCCGTCCGCCATGGATGTGGCCGGCGCCTCTTGCAACGCAAGGATGTAGCGCAACTGTTGTTCCGCCGCCAATGCATCCATAAGTGGCAATTCCGTCGTTCCCGGGTTGCCAAAGATCATGCGCACACCCTCTTGCCTTAATAATTCGAGCAGCGCGGTCTTTCCCGACATCATCGGCATGGATTATTCCCCCCAAAAGCGGCAAACGGTGCTGATGCGCTACAAGGCGTGGCGTCGAGAAGCAAGCATCGGCGCGTTCAATCAGGGTAGGAGAACAAAATATATGTCCAGTGTATCGCGTCGCGTATTGATTGGCGGCCTGGCAGCCGCGCCGTTGGCAATGCCGGGGATCATCCGAGCCCAGACCAGTTCGAAGCCGGTGAAGATTGGGTTGCTGTCGGACATGAGCGGTCCGTATCGCGACGTTGGCGGCCCCGGCAACCATGTCGCCACCGAACTGGCGATCGCCGATTTCGGCGGGTCGGTGCTTGGGCGCCCGATCGAGATCCTGCAGGCCGACGACCAGAACAAACCCGACGTCTCCACATCCCTCGCTCGGCAGTGGATCGACGATACCGGGGTGGACGTGCTGGCTGATGGCGCGGCCAGTTCCTCGGGGCTGGCGATCCAGCAGGTATGCCGCGAGAAGAAGCGGATCTACCTGATCACCGGGCCAGCGACATCGGCGATGACGGGCAAGGAATGCTCCCCCTACGGCATCCACTTCTCCTATGACACCTATGCCCTGGCGCACGGCACTGGCAACGCGCTGACCAAATCCGGCGGTGATACGTGGTTCTTCATCACCGCCGATTATGCGTTCGGCTATGCGCTGGAGCAGGACACGATGAATGCCGTCAAGGCGGCCGGTGGCAAGGTGTTGGGGTCAGTCCGCGCACCGCTGGGGACGGCGGATTTCTCGTCCTATCTGGTGCAGGCCCAGGCATCCGGCGCGAAGGTGATCGGCCTGGCCAACGCCGGCACCGACACGCAAAACTGCGTCAAGCAGGCCGCCGAATTCGGGGTGACCAAAGGGGGCGCCCGGATCGCGACCCTGCTGATGCAGATCAGCGACGTGAACTCACTCGGTCAGAAGGTGTGCGCCGGCCTGAATTATACCGATTCGTTCTACTGGGACATGACCGAGGCCACGGCGGCCTGGTCGAAGCGCTGGAGCGCTAAGATGAACGGCATGGTGCCGGGCGTGTTGCATGCCGGCAGCTATTGCGCGGCGATGCACTGGTTGAAGGCGGTCAAGGCCGTGGGATCGACCGACGCCGACGCCGTCGTCGCCAAGATGAAGGCCCTTCCGGTCAACGATTTCTACAACCACAACGTCGAGGTCCGGCAGGACGGCCGGGTGATGCACACGATGTATCTGTGGCAGGTGAAGTCGCCGGAAGAAGCCAAATTCCCGCATGATTTCTGCAAGAAGGTCGCGACGATCGCGCCGGCCGACGCTTGGCGCCCGCTATCCGAGGGCGGATGCCCGTTGGTTAAGGCCTAGGCCGGGCGCTGCCACCCGGGCTTCACCTGCCCACCCAACCAACCACGTGATGACCGGACTTGTTCCGGTCATCCGTGCCTCAATCGCCGCCCAACCAACCGCGTTTTGAACAGGGTCTGGCCCGGTCATCGGCCTCTTGCACTGCCGTAGCCTGACCAACTCGTACATAGTCATCCCATGACATCGCAGCCTCCGCCGCCGTCAAGGCCGGCCTGGAAGCCCTGATCCGCGCCCTGGCCGTGGAGCCTGGTCCAGCCGGCGTGACGGTGAACGCAGTGATGCCAGGGTTCATCCGCAAGGACGAAGGCGCCCACGCGGCGCTTGGCCCTGGCGCGCTGGCATCTCAGACGGGGCACATCCCGTTGGGCCGGATGGGATTGCCCAAGGAAGCCGCCGCGGTCGTTGCTTTACTGGCGTCCCCGGCGGCGTCGTATGTGACGGGGCAATTGATCCATGTGGATGGCGGATTGATGAGTCGGCTACCAGGCTCTCTCAGGGCCGCTCGTGACGGGTGGGCGCGTGGAGATCGTCAGGCCGGATCGCAATAGTCCTCTGAGCTTAGCGCAGCTTACCGGCTTCCCAATCAGCGAGGTCTTTGGTGCGACGAACTTCGAGGCGGAAACCAACTGGGTAGTGGCGAGCATCCGCTCATTCATTTCTGGCGGCCTTCAGCCGGAGGAGGTGCTCGTCATCGCGCCCGAAGACCGCAACGCCCACGGCTACCTATCCGTGATCGCGGAACAGCTAGCCTCGCCTCACGCCACCACACCCGTAATGACCTTTGCCCCTACGGCAAGGTTTCCCCGCCCTGAAACCTCCGCCATGCGCTCATCTGCACCGACGACGTCAGGCAATGCACGACTACCGGCTTCGTCTTCACCGCGAACGCACGCGCAATCCCCTCAGCGATTTCGGATTCGTCGCGGATGGTGATGCCCTCCGCACCGAAAGACCGGCCCCAGGCGGCGAAATCGGGGTTCGTCAGCCGTGTCGCCTCCATGAATTTCCGTTCGGGATAGCGCACATAGCTGTGCATCCCGATCGTGCCGTACATGGAGTTGTCGGAGATAATGACGATCGGATTGCAGCCATACTGGCAGGCCGTCGCGATCTCATTACCCGCCATCAGCGCGCCGCCATCGCCCATGAACGCGACAACCTGCTTGCCGGGCCGGCGCAACCCGCCCGCCACCGCCATCGGCATGCCGGACCCCATCGCGCCAACGACGGACGACAGGAACTCCTGCCCTGGCTTGAAGCCGATATACCGGTGTAGATACGATCCAAAATTTCCCGCGTCAGACGTGATCACTGCGTCGTCCGCCAGATGCTTGTCCACCTCGCACACGATCGCGGCGAAGTTGATGCCGTCGGTTGTCGGTTCCCACGTCTTTTCCAACAGTGACAAATGGATCTTGTGCAGCCCATCCACCCAGCCGCGGCGCTTGGACGCATCGGTTGGAGACCGCATCGCCAGCAGACCCTTGATCACCTCATGCGGATCGCACGGCATCCCCAGATCGACGCGCCATACCCGGCCGACCTCATTCGGATCGGGCCATATATGCACCACCGGCAGCTGCGGCTGAGGCGCGGCGGGGAACGTGTAGGACTGGGAGACTGTGTCGGTCAGCCGTTCGCCCAACGCCACGATCAGGTCGGCCTTCTTCATCTCGCCGATCAGTGCCGGCGGGACACGGATGCCCATGTAACCGCCGTAGTTCGGATGGCGCGCGTCGAACAGTTGCGGGCGGCGGTGAGTCGGGTTGATCGGCAGCACCCATTCCTCCGACAGACGCCGCAAATCGGCGTACACCGCCTTGTCATGCAGGCTGTCGGCCAGCAGCGCGCCGCCCGCCAGAATCAGCGGGCGTTCGGCTTTTGCCAGCATATCCGCCAGTTGTTGAAGGTCCTGTGCACGGGGCCCAGCGACAACGCGCGGACGGGGCAGATTCAGCTCCGCATCCGTTGTCTTATCGAAAATATCCTCCGGCAGGATCACCGCCACCGGCCCCGGCGTGCCGGTCTCGGCAATATGGAACGCCCGCGCAATGGCCTCAGACGCCTGTTCCGGTTCGTTGACCTCGATCACGCTCTTGGTAATATCGCTTAGTAACTTGGAATAATTCTGTTCCTGCAAGGCCAGACGCCCGAAATCCTTGCGTTCCACCTGCCCCACCAACATCACCATCGGGGTCGCGTCATGGAATGCCGAGTGCAGCGACACCATCGCGTTGGATAACCCCGGACCGCGCGAGACAATGCACACCCCTGCCCGGTTGCGCAGCCGCCCGTCCGCCACGGCCATGAAACCGGCCCCGCCCTCATGCCGGCAAACGATCATCCGGATCGAGTTCCGTTCGGTCAGCACACTGGTCAGGCCGACATAGCTTTCCCCGGGGACGCAGAAAATCTGGTCCACATCGTGGGCTTCCAGGCTGTCGGCCAGCAGGCGCGCAACGGTGGTCGTGGTCATCTCGGAACGTCTCCTTATCGGGTTGCGGTCACGATAGGATGATGCATCCAGGGTGACCAGAGCGGCGGGGCCTGCTACAGGGTGCCGCATGCTCCGATCCCTCTATATCCGCGTCATGGTATTGGCCTCCTCCCGCAACGCCGCCTGGTGGCTGGCTGCGATTGCCTTTGCCGAGAGCAGTTTCTTCCCGATCCCACCGGATGCGCTGCTGGTGCCGATGGCGCTGGCGAAACCGCGGTCGGCCTGGAAATACGCCGCGATCTGTACCGCCGCCAGCGTGTGCGGGGGGGCGCTCGGATACCTGATCGGTTTCGCCGTGTTCGATCAAATCGCCCAGCCGCTGCTGCGCCTTTACGGATACGGTGCAGCCTACGCCGCGTTCCAGGCTAAATTCCAGGAATACGGCCTGTGGATCATCCTGATCAAAGGCCTGACCCCGATCCCGTACAAGATCGTCACCATCGCCGCCGGTGCCGCTCGATTTAATTTCCTGTGGTTCATGCTGGCCAGCGCCGCGACACGGGGAGCCAGGTTCTTTCTGGTCGCCACGCTGCTCCATTTCTTCGGCGATTCTGTGCGGGTGTTTATCGAACGCCGGTTGACGCTGGTCACCAGTGCCCTGGCAGTCGGCATCCTGGGCGGCTTCCTGGCGCTCAAATTCCTTTAAGCCGCAATCGTATCTTCCAGTACCGCATCTGACATCATTGCCAGCGTGCGACCATGGCTATCGGTCAGCCAGGACCCGTCGCCATGCACGAAGACGACGGACGGGCGGCTGGCGACATTGATACCGGCGGGACTTATACTGGTCATCGAACGCTGCTTGTTGGTTGGAAGCCGAAGCGACGAGGCCCCTGAAAATACAAAACCCCCGTCAAAGGACGGCGGCGTCGGCGGGCTGCAATAATCAGGCGAGATGCGCTTGGGAAGGACACGCGGTGAGGACGTGTCAACTGGCGTCAGCGCTTTCCGAACGGTGTGACTCCGCCAAAGCACCCAGGCTCAGGAACCGGAAGTCGTAACGCACATCGGCCGATACCGGGGCCGTAGCGCCGGAACCACCCGTTTCATGCCGACGATCGATCCAGGCGGACGTAATGCCGCTGGCTTGTGCTGGCACGTGGTCGTGGAACAGGCTCTGCGCAACGTGCAACAGCTTTTCCCTAGCCACGCCCTGCTCTCTCAGCCGGTCGATCAGATAAGCGAAATTCCGCCGATCGGGTTTGTAGGATCCGATATCCTGCGCGGTGTAAATCGCATCGAACGCCACACCCAAAACCTGGTTGGTCGCCTGAAAGCTCGCTCGGTCCACGTTGGACAGTATAACCAGGCGAAAATGCTGCTTCAGATACCGCAACGCCTCGATAGTATCCGGAAACGGGGGCCATGCCGCGATCGAACCGCCGAACGCGGCATCTTCCGCCGGGTCGGCCTCGACTTCCCATTCGATGGCGAGTTGCTGATGCACCGCCGCCAATACGTCGGGATACGCCATGTCAGGGGTCGTTTCCTGCTGCCGCGCCTCCAGGCGAGCAAACGCCTCCAGCGCGTCGTCCCGGGTTAGCTCTATGCCCGAACGCGACAATCCCATTCCAGCCGAAACGACCCGCGCAAGCAACGGCTGCAGCGCAGTCCAAATCCCGCTCTCCCAATCGATCAGCGTCCCGTAGCAGTCGAATGACAGCACGTCGAAATCCGAGAGTCTCATGGCAACGCCGCCCAATCCCCGCTCTCCGCCGAACGTCGCAGCCAAGTACGGACGCCATTGGGATCGCGAAACACTTCATCGACCCGGTAGCCGACACCGCCGCGTTTGCGGGCCTCTCGCATGCCGTCCTCATCAGTGACATCGTCGCCGATGAAGATCGGCAACCGGCCAGCGAACGGGAGATGCTGCATCAGCGCGATCACCGCCCGGCCTTTGTCAGCACCAAGCGGCCGCACTTCCCACAGCATATGCGCCGGGTGCAGTTCGAAACCGGGAGTGCCGCTCAGCAAACCGAGCAATAGGGCACGAAACTCGTCCGCGGCCTGCGGCGCCTGACGGAAATGCATGGCAAATCCGCGGGCTTTGCGTTCCAGCAAGGCACCGGGATAGCGACCGACCGCGGCCTCGGCGGCCTCCAGCCATGACGCGGGGGGGGACGGCAGGTCGGGGCGTTCAACAGCGCCGCCCGATCGGTGCCGGATAGCGCCCCCATGCTCCCCGGCTACAGCGCCGGGCGCGTTGCCAAAGAGCCGGTCGATCGTCTCGACCGGCCGGCCGGATACAATCGCCAGGGCGCCACCAAGCCGATCCCGCAAGATCGCCAGCGTTTCCGGCAGGCCCGGCGGAACAACCACGGCATCGGGTGTGGCAGCCAGGTCGATCAACGTGCCGTCCATGTCCAAAAGCAAGGCGGCGCGCTGGAATGGGGGCAGAGCGTCCATGCCTAGGTACAGCCGGCTACGCGAAGGTCATAGATCGGGTGCTGCATCATGGAGACCGAAGGCTCGTTTTCCAGCATCCAGCCGGCGAAGACCGGGGTATCCGGATGACTGTCGGTGACAGTCAGAAAGGCAGCGGAATCGGCGGGTTGATCCGCCGGCCGTATCGCGCAGGCCTTGGCGGTGATGGTCAGCGAACCGAAGGTGACGGACTGTCCGACCTTGATCGTCAACAATGCCGTTTGCGCATTGACCTTGTCCAGAGCCTGAACCTTGGCCACCGTAGCCGACACCCAGACATTGGGGCGTTCCATTGTCGCGGGGCCGGGCGCAGGCGCACCGGCGGTAGGGGGTATTGCGCCTGGCGATGGGGACGATTGATCACGGGACAACGGTGACAGCGGCGCCTGTTGGACCGGCGGCGAACCGTCCTGCTGCCATTGTTGCTGCAACGGCGCCGTGTCGCCGCGCAGCGGCTGGCCCCAGGCCGGCAGGCTGAGCGCCAGCCCAGCGACGGCCCACCAGAATGGCTTCATCCGTTCGGCCGCCGGGGTGAAACCAGACCGGCCACGACGGCGGACAGGATCTGGCGCATTGCATCCTCGTTGACGCCCATCAGCACCGCATCCTCGAACGCATCCTGCAGCACTTGCGACAGTTCCTCGTAATTTTCCGTCAGCATCTTCAGCTTTTCGCGGCAACCCACCGCGTTACCGTCCAGTCCGGGCCAGTTGGCAGGGGGCGGGGGGATCACTTTCCCAGCGGCGGCAGTGCGCCGTCACCCGAAGCTGCGCCACCATCCTTTTTCTGCGGGTCGCCGTCTTTCGCGTCTTTTGGCCCGTTCAAGCTGGTGACACTAAAGATAAACTTGCCTAGCAGATCCTCCAGGCTGATCGAAGACTGCGTGACGGTGATTGTCTGGCCCGGCTTCAGATCAGTCTCATCCCCACCGGGTGACAGCGATATATACTTGCCGCCCAGCAGGCTTTCGCTAGTGATCGATGCGCCGGTATCTTTTGGAAGCTTAATATCGTCGCGGACCGTCATGGTGACGATGGCGCTGAATGTCTTCGGATCGATGCGCTCATCGGTCACGGTGCCAACCTTGACGCCGGCAAGCCGGACATCACCGCCGACGTTCAGGCCATCGATATGATCAAACTTGGCTTGCAGAGAATAGCCCGCGCCGGACGAGCGTCCGGAATGCGCAACTGCATACCCGAGGAAAGCCAGGGCCACGACCAGAACAGCCGCCCCGGTCAGGGTCTCCGCTACGCCATGCCGAGCCATCTCGTGACTAGCTCGGTGTCCAGGCTTCGTAATCGCCCGCGGCCCGAGCGCGATGACCGCCCTGGTAGTCATGACCGGGCGGGCGATAACTGAGCGGGGTGCCGGTTGCGTTCGACACATGCGGCTTCTGCCACACTTTCCGACCGGTGGCCGGCAACGGCGCGTCGGTGGTGTAGTGCAACCACGCGTGCCATTCCGGCGGAACGGCACTGGCCTCCACCGGTCCGGCGTAGGATACCCAGCGCCGATTGCGCTGGGCGCCCGGGCGCTGGCGCTTTTCCTCGAAGTATAAGTTGCCCGCCGCGTCGCTGCCGATCTGGCGACCTTTGAGCTTGGTGAATAGCCATGTTCCGATATTCATGAGGCAACATATAAGCAGGCCCGTTCGTTTGGTCCACCCACCGCAACGCGTTGCGGCCGCGTCCGTTCAATCACGCCGCATTTTTCCGATCATTAGAAGTTATCCCCAACATTTTGGGTCCGATGGGGATAACTGACACAAAATAGGCTACCCGGCCGATGCTGACTCCCATAACATCATCGCTATGAAGACCTCTCGGATATCGCCCCACCGGACCTGGCACGGCGTGCGGATGCGCCGAACCGAATCGTCGCCCGACCCTGACAGTGCCCCACGGGCGGTCACCTTGCCCGCATCCTGGGACGATTCGGCCGCCGCCGCACTGTCGGCGCTGGCTCCCGGTGTGGGGCCGGCCACCCTGGCGGGCGCCGCGCAGTCTTGGATCGCGCCGATCGCCGCCACGGCGGCGAATGCGGGCCTGGATCTGCCGTTGGCCGACCGGCTGCATCGTCTGTTGCTGTTGCGGCGCGGCGCCCCCACTGAACCGGTATGGAAGCTGGATGCCGAAGGCGGCCCCGGATTCGTGCTGAACCTGCCGGCATTTCTCGACAGCGACGGTCAGTTCGACCTCGCCGATTTCGCGGAGGCGATCGAGACCGCGGTGATCGCGCTGCATTTCGCCGCGCCCTCGGTGCGCGACATCGATGTGGGGATGGCCGATCTGGCGGGCCTGCTGGCCGCGCTTGGAATAGACTATGCGTCGGATGGTGCGCGCGACATCGCCCGCTGCCTGGCGGTCGTTCTGCGTGGACGGGCCGATGCCGCGTCCGGGCGCATCGGACGTTTGGGCGGCCCAATGCGTCCGGCCGCATTCGACTGGCCAACGCCCCCGACCCGGGCCGCGATGCGCGGGCTGCCGGAAGCCGCCCGCGCTGCCCGTCAGGCCGCCGCCGCGGTTGAGGGGCTGCGCCACCGCGCGACCACCGCGATCACCCGGCCAGGACTGGCCGAAGCGCTGCTGGGCTGCGAAACCGGCGGCATCGCCCCAGCATTCTCCGCTGTCGGCCATGCCGGCGGACTGACCCGGGGCGCCCGCGCGTGGCTTGGGGTCAGCGGGATCACCGCCGAGGAAGCCCTGGCCGCCGCATTGACCGGCGCAAGCCCCATTCCGCTGCACGGCGCCGCGGCCCATGCGGCGATGCACGACGCGGTCGCGCCCTACATGCATACGATGCCGCCGCGTCCGGTCCCGCTGGCGGTGCAGGCCGCCCCCGCCCGCCGCCGCGAACTGCCCGGACGGCGCAGCGGCTATACCCAGAAGGCGTCGGTGGGCGGGCACAAGCTCTTCCTGCGCACCGGCGAGTACGACGATGGCTCGCTGGGTGAGATATTTGTCGCCTTGCATAAGGAAGGCGCGGCGTTCCGCGGCTTGATGGACAATTTCGCCCACGCCGTCAGCCTGGGGCTTCAGCACGGCGTGCCGCTGGAACGCTTCGTGGAAGCCTTCACCTTCACTCGGTTCGGGCCGGCCGGTGCCGTTGAGGGCGACCCGGCGGTTCATGCGGCAACATCGTTGCTGGACTACGCGTTCCGCCATTTGGCGGCGAATTACCTGGGCCGTCACGACATTCCCGAGGCCGAAATCGAGGATGCGGATACGGTTGGCCAGGGCGCACGCGACCAGTCGCCGCTACTGCCGCTGGAATTGCCTGACGAATCCTCGCCGCGGGCTCGTCGGCGCGGGTTGCGGGTGGTGTCGCGGCAGGCCTAGAGCGCGATCGCCTGAGGTTGATCCAGCCCTCGGGCGTGAAGTGGCCTCTCAATTAAAGCCTGATACTTCCAAGTTGAATCTATCAGGCTCTAGCGATGGCCGCCGCCGCCACCGCCATGGCCGCCACCGTGACCGCCGCCGTGGCCCCAACCACCGTGGCCCCAACGGCCGTGCCCCCAGCGCCCCCTTCCCCAGCCACCGCCATACCAACCGATACCGCCGTAGAAGCCGTCATCCATATATAGGCCCGGATAACCGTATCCGAAGCCGTAAGGATACCCCAGGGCATAGGGGTAGGCCGAGTAGTATGGGTAGGCGCCGCTGTAGGGGTATGCGTATGAATACGCGTACAGATCATCCGCTTCGGGGGGCGGTGCCTGAACCTTTACCGTGTCCCCTCTGGAAGCCATGCATTGGAGATAGGCCACCTGGTCGGGCGGGTCACCAGACTGTGCGCCAGAAGCAGGCGCCGCCGGGGTTGGGGCCGCCGGGGTTGGGGCCGGCGGATTTTGGGCACTAGTCCCGGGTAGCGGAGTATCATAGCCGGTGTGAGCTGTGGCGTGACGCAGACAGATCGAATCGTCCTGCTGAAACGTCGCGATATCCCTCCCCGTCCCGGGAACAACCACCGCCATCGGCCCCGGGGACGGTTCGGACATGCAACCGCCCAGAAGCGCTGCGATGCCGAGCGGAATCGCGTTTCGAACGGACAGCAAAGCCGACTCCCACTTTAGGTATATAGCCTCTTCTAACAAGTTTGCGGTGGGATGAAAGCATCAAGAGGAGCAGCGAAAGATGTCCAAAATTATAGGAAACGGCGCCACAAGCCGGCAGCCCACGCAAGGCGGCCGGCCTGGGAACCAAACGAGCGGCAAAATCCGAGCGATGGACGCCTGGAATGTCGCCACTTACCTTTGATTTTGGAGGCCGATCCGCTCGACCGCGGGGATGATTCTGTCAGGAACGGGCCACCAAAACTAGAATGTCATCCGGGCGGTCAAAATCCAGGCCCGGTCATAAACCGGGGTCATCACCGGCGATTCGGTGACTTTCGGCGATACGGCGAACTGATACCCCACGCCAACGACCATCTTGACCCGATCCACGATCGGGAAACGGCCTAGGATCAGGCCGGGAGTCAGGAATACCTGATTCTTGCCCGCCCGCTGGACGCCATTGATCCAATAGGTGTGATTGATTTCGAATTCCGGCCAGAAATATTCGTACGCGTGGTACTGAAACGCCACGTTGGTCGCGATCGACGCCCCAAGGACTGACTGATACGACAACGGTACCGGGACACCGATAGTTGCCTGGACGTCGAAATCCTCCCAGCCCTTACCGAAAGCGATCGTCGGCGTAAGGTACCAGGCCCGGTTGGTGAAGGCCACGTTGCCTGTCGGGGCCGTCACGCCGAAGAATGCCGTAACGATATAGTTCCCCTCCTGCTCATTCGCGCTCAACAGACGTTGCTTCACCACAAGAATGGGATCGTCCGCCCATCCCTCCACCGGCTTCCTGACAGCGCCGAGTTGCTGATAGGCAGGGGGATTGATCAGTATTTCGTTTGTCTGCGTCGGGATAAACTCCAGTCCCTTGCCGCTGCCGAATGTATCCAGCGTCGAGCCGTTGACCCGATTTTGCCAGTATTGGTCATAACGCACCTCTTGTTCCAGGCGAGGAGTCACGGTGACCAGCGGCGTCATCCAATGCGGCTGGCTGGCCTGAGCCTGCGCCACCTGATCCAGCCAGGACCTAAAGTAGTTCGAGACCCCCGAAACCGGCGCATCCGACACCGCGGAGGACGACGACGGAAGCGGAGCCGGGTTTGCCTGCGCAAGCTGCATCCAGTTTTCGGGCGATGCCATCTGCAGCGGCTGGGCATCCGGCTGGGCGCTTCGTGCTACGTTTGTATAGATAATCGTCGCACAGATGGCCATCGGCCATGCGTTGTTCATGCGCATCACGATTTCAAGTCCCTTGCATCGGTCAAAATGAAACGCCGCATTACCGCGGTGTCATCCGTTATATCCGATGGCGCATAGCGTGCAACGCCGATGAAGGACCTCAATTCAAAAATAAAATTATTTTTAATGTAAATAGCTGTCCCACGGCGCCACGGACGCACCCTTTTGGCGTCGCCAATCCCGGCTTATATTGCATTGCACCTAATCAAAGGATCAAAGGCATGGCCGGACAGATCGAGGCAAAACTGGCGGAACTCGGCATCACACTGCCACTGCCTATGCAGCCGCTCGCAAACTACGTTCCCTATGTCGTGACAGGAAACCTGGTCGTAGTGTCCGGCCAGATCCCGGCGGTCGATGGCAAGGTAGCGATAACCGGCAAGGTGTCTTGGGGCGTGTCGCTCGATCAAGGCAAGGAGGCCGCTCGGTTGTGCTTCATCAACGTGCTGGTCCACCTGAAAGCAGCCTGCGGCGGCGATCTGGACCGGGTGCGGCGCGTCGTGCGCCTGGGTGGGTTCATCGCCGCGCCATCGGAATTCGATCAGCACGCGCTGGTGATGAATGGAGCGTCCGACCTGGCCGTCGCCGTATTTGGTGAGGCCGGCCGCCACGCCCGCAGCACGATCGGTGTCCCGTCGCTGCCAGCCGATGCCTCCGTGGAAGTAGAGGGAATGTTCGAAATCCAGTAGGTTGCCGCGCATGCCAGATGGTTCGGCCACCCTTACCCTGACTCTTCACGCCAGGATCGCGGATATCGACGCACCGGACTGGGACGCCTGCGCGGGAAGCGGCAATCCTTTTGTCACCCACGCTTTCCTTAGCGCGATGGAAGACAGCGGATCGGCGAGTGCGCGCACCGGATGGCTGCCGCAACACGCTGTGCTGCGCCAGGGCGACGGCGAAATCGTCGGGATTGTGCCGATGTACGCCAAGTCCCACAGCTATGGGGAATACGTGTTCGACCACGGTTGGGCGAATGCGTTGGAACGAATCGGCAAGGACTATTATCCAAAGCTTCAGGCGGCGGTTCCGTTCAGTCCGGTGCCGGGTCCCCGTCTGTTGCGGCGGCCAGGAAGCGGCGTTCCAGTGGCGGCGATGGCCAGCGCGCTGGAACAGGCATGCGCGTCGCACAAACTGTCATCGGTCCACGTCACGTTCTGCACGCACGAAGAATGGGCCGGTCTGGGCGATGCCGGCTGGTTGCAGCGAATCGGCACGCAGTTCCACTGGGAGAACGAAAGCTACAGCGACTTTGAGGGATTTCTTGACGCGCTGTCGTCCCGCAAGCGCAAGGTGCTGCGTCGGGAACGCCGCGACGCCAATGCCGCCGGGCTGACTTTTCATGCGCTGTCCGGGGCGGATATTACCGAACGGCATTGGGACGCCTTCTATGCTTTCTATCACTCCACCGTGGACCGCAAATGGGGTTCCGCCTACCTCACCCGTTCGTTCTTCTCCCTTCTCGGTCAGCGGCTCGGCGACAAGGTCGTGTTGATGTATGCGGAGAACGGCAACACGCCGGTAGCAGGGGCATTGAATCTGGTCGGTGATGAGGCGCTGTACGGCCGGAACTGGGGCTGCCATGGCGACTGGCCATTCCTGCACTTCGAACTCTGCTATTATCGCGCGATCGACTGGGCGATCGAGCACGGCCTGAAGCGGGTCGAGGCCGGCGCGCAAGGGCGGCACAAGATTCAGCGCGGCTACCTGCCGAAGCCGACTTATTCGGCGCACTGGATCACCCATCCCGGACTACGCCGCGCGGTCGCGGATTTCCTGGTGGATGAGCGTGCGGGCATCGAGGCGGAAATGGCGGCGCTGTCCGAGGAGTCACCATTCCGGAAAGGCGAAGACTGAATGTTCGGCGCCTCGGGAAGTGATGCCCCTCCCGCGGTTCAGCCGGCCGGCGCCGCACCTGACTGCTGCACGCCCTGGTTGGAGGCGTAGGCCGCCGCCGCGGCGTTGAGACGGCGGAGTTCCATCATATTGAGCACATCGGCGCCCTCGATATCGCCAAATTTCAGATTTCCGGTTGCGTCTGAAGAGATGCCATTTTCCGCGAGCTGCTGCTGGCTCAACGGCGACGGCCCTGGATCAACGGAGGCCACGGCCGCTGGGGGCGGATCCGCTGGATCAGGTGTTACCGGTGACGTTGAATGGAACTGCGCGGCCGCGATCTTCTCCGGATCGATGCCGGTAATTTTTTGAGCGACTGTCAACACGGCACTGGTGACCAGGCCGATTGGGCCACCGAGCAGGCCACTGACGAGGAGCGAGCCCCCTTCCCGCAACGGCTCTGGGATCACATCACCGGTTGCTGCCCGATAAAGCGGACCAACGATGGGAAGATATTGCAGCGGGTTCATAGCAGAAAGGACATCATGAAAACTGACCCCCGCGTGATCGGCGGCCGCGGGCTGACCGGTCGGGGCGGGGGCTGGCACGCTGGGACTGGTAGCCACGATCGTTGATGCGATCATAATATTTATGGCCCGCAAATAAAGGGGTTATACTAAAGTAACGGATTGGCGTTGGAATGCCATCAAGTCAAATGGCCACCATGAAATCATTCAAAATGCAGATTGTAGATCTTAACATAACCGGAACGGGGAACCCAACCGGAAAATCATGTAACGCTCATGCGGGCATTGTCACATGGAGAGATTTTCCACCGCGCGCTGTTTGTCCCGCAAGCCTCCAGATCAACTCGCGCGTTTGCTCGCTTGGTGCCGGCCTGCCCAATAGATAACCTTGGACCAATCGGCATTGCAGGTGACGGAGCAAGGCAAGTTGCTCTTGCGTTTCGACGCCTTCGCCTACGACCTCAAGGCCCAGCGCTCGGGCCATGGCGAGCATGGCTTCGACAAGTGCCCTTGCTTGTCGATCGGTGCTGAGGGCACGCAGGAAGCTACGATCGATCTTCACGACGTCAAAAGGAAAGCCTCGCAGGTAACTCAGGCTAGAGTGCGCGGTTCCGAAATCATCCAGCACCATGCGGACACCAAGGCCGCGCAGATATTGCATCGTCTCAACCACATTCTCCACGTCCTCGAGCAATAATCCCTCGGTCACCTCGATATCCAGGCGGGTTGGCTTGAGGCTGGTTCGCTGGAGCACGTCGCTGATGAACGCCGGCAAATCACGGTCGCGAAACTGCGCCGGAGAGAGGTTCACAGCAATCCGAAGGGGCACCGCCCAAGTGGCGGCCTCAGCGCAGGCCGCCTCCAGAACCCAACGCCCGAGCGGAATGATCAATCCGGTCTGCTCGGCAATGGGGATGAACTCGGCGGGGGAAATTGGCCCACGCGTTGGATGAACCCAGCGAAGCAGAGCCTCAAACGCCACCGGATCCCCGGTGCCGGAGTCGCAAATCGCCTGATAGGCCAAGGTGAACTGTTGCGTCTCGACGGCTGTCCGAAAGTCGAGTTCCAGCGTCATGCGTTGATGCCCGCGCTGTCCATCCTCGCTGGCGTAAACGCACCAGGTGTTCCGCCCGGCGGCCTTGGCCTTGTAGAGCGCGACATCAGCATTTCGCAGCAACTGTTCCGCGGTTCCACCATCAGCGGGATAAGTGGCGACGCCAATCGAGACCCCGATACGGATGCTTTGGCCACCGAGGACATAGGGCATTCGGATCGCTTCAAGCAGGCGCCGGCACGCGGCTTCGGCACCGGCCAGAGTCGATCCGTGCAGCACGATGGCGAATTCGTCGCCGCCCAGACGGCCGATCACATCTGACGCCCGAGAAACATCGACCATTCGCTGGGCCACGAGGATCAAGAGTTGATCTCCGGCGTCATGGCCGAGCGCATCATTGACCGGCTTGAAGCGGTCCAGGTCAAGGCAAAGGACGGCCAAATCGGCATTGCCCCGGTGTGACGCCGCAATGGCGGCGTCGAGCCGGGTGTGAAAGCCCTGTCGATTGGCCAGACCGGTCAATTGATCATGTGAGGCGGCGAGTCCCAGCATCTCCTCCGCCGCGGCCCTGGCGGTAACATCGGTGTAGGTTCGAACGAAACCGCCCCCCGGAAGGGGCGCTGTGCGAACTTCCAAGACCGTGCCGTTGGGGCGGCGGCGTTCATAGACCGCATGACAATCCAACAATATTTCGATATCGATCGGTCTCTCCGAGGGTACCGAGAATTCACCGCGCTGGATTTGATAATTAATTATGTCGGTGACCGGGGGGTTGGTCGCCATCATATCCGCGGGCAGGTCAAGCAGATCCAACACTTGCTTGTTGGCGATAGCGACACGGCCATTCGGGTCCACCATGAGGAGACCCTGGTTCATATGCTGGAGCGTCGTTAGCAGCAGATCCTCACTCAGCCTTATCGCAGCGACCTGCTGGCCGATGCGGCGGCCTGACCTTTCGATGACCACGATTTGCCGGGACAACGCCCAGAGCAACGAAATCAGAGCGATTGCAACCAGGACCGTGCCAAACCCAATCGCCGCCGATTCGCGCCGCCACGGAGCCAGGGCCGCCGCTTCAGAACGGGTAACGTCAATCACGATAGAATAAGTCGAGATCGGATGAACCGAGACAAAGGTCCTGCCAATTTCGGGGAACGCGCCCGGCGAATGATAATGTCCGCCTCCGGCGGCGACGACGCTGTACCATTGAAGATGAGCGGGCATCCTCGGCACCGCCTGGAGATCGACCGGCGGAAAATGCATCAGAATGAGACCATCATTTCGGATGAGGGTGATGTAGCTTCCGTTGCTGAGGCCTGACTTTGTTAGTAACGAGTTAAAATAGTTCAGGCGGATGGGCGCGACCAGGACACCAAGAAAGCGTCCCTCCGCCGAGGTGATCCGCCGCGCAAGGAATACCACCGGCATATGAGAGATGGGACTTATCGACGGAGCCGAAACATAGGGTCGGGAATCGGGCCGGTCCGCAAAATGCTGGAAATACGATTGCTCCGCACGGGAGTATTGCGGCGCTGGCCACGCTCGGCTGCTATTCACCACGTTGCCAAACGAATCGAGAATGGCAAAGGCCTCGGCTTGCGGCAAATTGACAAGTCGAGCGGCCAGTTCGTCATGGACATCCTTGCCGCCAAATTTTGCATGCAAGGAATGAGGGTCACCGGGATCGCTGCGGACGATTCTATCCGCCATCTGCTCCAGCAACAGGTCTACGCCCTGTATGCTCCGCTCCGTCTGTTCCGCCAGCACGACCCCTAGCCGGTTGCTCTCGTCTTCGGTCTCAGCCACAGCGTCCTGATGGAGAATCCATATCCCTAGGGCCGCGGCAGGTATCAACCCAACGATCAATACGGTGGCAGCCGCGATAAGGGCACGGGCGCGCCAAATGAACTGTGTGTCGTTGGGCAAACCCATCTCCATGGCAAGCCAAACTAGGGGGCCGCCGGTCCCCCGAGCCGAACAAAGAATGGCAAACGAAGTCCCACCGTCAGACAGCCCGCAACCGATGGGAGGTTTCGCTTCCCCATCGCGTACAGACCGATTCCCCCACGGATCGGTTCGCAATCGCCGCCACTGTTAGACATAGGCAAATATTTGAAACTGCCCAGTTCGTAGCCCTGCGGCCGCACGGTGCCGCGGCCGGCCGGCCTTCGGCACATAAAGATCCAGGGGCATCTGGATTCGGCTGTGGAACTCAGATATACGTGCGCCCGCAGCTGCAAATGACGGGTTTCCGCCGTTTTTAGCTTCAAAGCCTCGGGGGTCCGGTGGCAGAGTGGTGATGCATCGGACTGCAAATCCGCGGATGCCGGTTCGATTCCGGCCCGGACCTCCAATTTCCCCTAATTAGGCGAAGATCTCACCCAGCCGCTTGATCGTGGCTAAGGTCCGTTCTTGCGGCATGCCGGGCCAGTTGCAGCGCATGATGAAGTGATCCACGCCCAGAATCTCGCGGTAGCGCGCGATCTCCTCCTTCACCGACACCTTGTCTCCGATGATGAACTTGTCCCGGGCGAACGCCTCAAACGTCGTTTCAGCCTTGCGGCCAGACAATCCCCAGGAGGCATAGGCATTGTATTTGTATTCCAGCGGTCCGCGGCATTCTTCATGGGCTGTGGCGTGGCGATCGCCGACATAACATTCAATGGTGATCGGGAACTCCCGGGCGGTGCGGCCGTATTCAGCCAACGCGGCGCGGTAGGTTTTCATGACGGGGGTCACGGCGCCCAGGCCGCGGCTGTTGACGATCAGCCACGCGTCACCGATTCGCGCCGCGCGCCTGACCGCGGCCTCGGCATGGCCGGCAATGTATAGCGGTGGCCCACCCGGCTGGATTGGTTTCACCCCGATGCCGGAGTCGTTCACCGTGTAGAAGCGGCCGTTGTGAGTAATTCGGTCCTCGGTCCACAGCCGCCTGATCACCCCGATGCTTTCAGCGAAGCGCGCCGCACGTTCCGCCAGCGGGATGCCAAACGCATCGAACTCCGGCTGTCGGTAGCCCTGGCCGACGCCCAGGATGAAGTTGCCGCCGGTCAGTACATCCAAGGTGGCGGCTTCCTCCGCCACATGCACCGGGTTCTGCGGCGGCAGGATCAGGATGTTGGGGCCGATGGTCATGCCCCTAGTGTGGGCGGCGATGAACCCCATCATCGGCGTGATCTGCAACATCTGCATCGGCTGCGTCAGCCAGTGGTGCGGAAGCCACAGCGAACTGAACCCCGCATCGCGCGCCGCCCGCACCTGTTCGGTGATTTCGGGAATGCGACCGGTGACGTGATCGCCCTCGGGAAACTGGGTATTGATGAACAGGCCGACCTTCATGGCTGGCGTCCCCCCTTTGTTGGGGTCAGCTTAAACCAGAACGCCGGGCTGCCAAATCGCGAGTGAACCTAAACCCGGATATAGCTCCAGCCTTGTTCCTGCAGTTCAGCCAGCCGCACGACTCCAGCGGGGACGTCGGTTGCTTCCGGAAGCTCGGGGATATCCGCCATCGCTTTGCCTTCGGCCTTGGCGATGGCTTTGCGGGAGTTCTGACAGGCCGAGAACACGACGAACGGATACTTGGCGTGCGTTTCGGCGATTAGCGCGGCAACGGGCGACTTGTCGGCCCGCATCATCACATAGCCGGGCCCATTAGCGACCAGTTCGATCGCGACCGTCTGGTTATGGGCGGCGTAGTATTCCGCCGCGGCGGCGATGTTGTGCAGCGCGACATTCATCATCATCGGGTCCGGGCTGACGATATGAAAGGAAATGCGATGGGCTTTGGGCGCTTCCGCGGCCTTGGCACCCCGGGCCGCGGTCACGGCAAGGACCAGACCAGCGACGGAGCGACTCAGGAATCGGCGGTTCATAGCGAAAATCTCCTCTCGGATTCGATGGCGGACTTTATGCCTTATTGTCGTGCCGTCAGAAGACCGATGCCGCTGACCATTCGTTGGCGGTCCGCATCAGCCGAGGGAGGCCATGTGACCAGATCCCATCAGGATGGAAGGCGCCCCGCCGCCTTGGCTTCTGCCCGGGCCGGGCCTGCGCCGCGGGCCGGCATCATTTTCCGCCACATTGCATAGAGGAAGCCCCCTGCCCCCATTGGCATCAGAAACATCACCGCGATCAGGATCACGCCATAAACGGCGCTGGGCGCGGCTTTAGAGAGTTTGTCGGCGAAGTTTGGGATGAACTCAATGAACGCAGCGCCAATCAGGGTGCCCCCGATCGAGGATACACCGCCCACGACCAGCCCCACGAAGAGGAACACCGATACGAACACCTGGAAACTGTCGGGCGCCACGAACTGCACCGCGATAGCACCCAATGATCCGGCGAGGCCGGTGTACAGCGCGCTGATCGCGAAGGCGCTGGTTTTGACGATCGGCAGATTGATTCCCATCGCCTCGGCGGCCATGGAATGATCGCGGATGGCCATCATGGCGCGTCCGACCCGCCCGCGCACCACGTTCCAGGCGATAATATAAAGAATGGAAGCGACGAAGGCGGTGAAGATGTACAGCCATTGGTCGGGCGAAAGCGGCAACCCGAACGGGGCGTCCGGCTTATCGATCACCAATCCCTGGACGCCGCCGGTCCAATTATCGATCGCCTTGTATTTCAATATCTGCGGGATCGCTACCGCCAGGGCGAATGTCGTCAGCGCCAGATACAAACCCCCAAGGCGAAGCGCCGGAAGGCCGATCAGGAAGCCGAAAACCGCGCACACGACGGCCGACACCGGCAGGGTCAGCCAATACGGCATATTCCACGTCGTCATCAGGATGGCGGTGGTATAGGCGCCGATCGCATAGAATGCGCCGTGCCCCAGCGATATTTGACCGTTGAAACCGGTCAGTAGCGAAAGACCCAGGATTGCGATGGCATAAACCACCACCATCGTGAGCTGGAACAGATGGTAGTCGGTGAACATGGCGACCGGGACGATTACCGCCAGCAGCACCAGGATCGGGACAAGCCAGGAAATCCGCATGATCTTTACACCCGGCTAAAGACTTTGCGGCCCATCAGGCCGGTGGGCTTGATCGTCAGCACAGTGACGATGATGACAAGGGCCAGCGTCAGCTTCAGTTCGGTGCCGACCAGATAGGCCCCGCCCAGATTCTCGATCACGCCGACCATGAAGCCTCCAATGACAGCGCCGAGGGGGTTGTCGATACCGCCAAGCAACGCGCCGGCGAAGGCATAGAGCAGGATACCAGCCATCATGTTCGGGTCGAGGAAGACGACAGGCGCCACCATTGCCCCGGCAATCGCCCCGATGGCCGCCGCCAACCCCCAGCCCAGCGCCAGCATCCAGCCGACCCGCACGCCAACCAGTCTGGAGGAAACTGGATTGAAGGCCGCCGCCCGCATCGCCAATCCCAGTCGCGTATGGCGGAAGAATAGATAGACACTGATCAGCACGATCAGCGTGACAGCCGTCGATCCGAGTTCATGTCCCGACAGATAGCCCCCCAGCATCGGATGGTCCGGGAATGGCGTCGGGAACTGTTTGATCGTGTAATCGAAGAACCAGCCGCTGAGGGAGTTCACGATCAACAGCAGCCCGATGAACACGCCGACGGACGCCAAAACCGGCGCATTGGCCAACGGCCGCATCAGCACACGCTCGATCGCTACACCGACGATGAAGGACAGCACAACCGCTATCCCAAGCGCGATCCAGTAAGGAAAGCCGGCGTTAATGAAGGTCAGCGTAATATAGGTGGAGAATGTCGCCATCTCCCCCTGCGCGAAATTAACGTGGTGGGTGGCTTGGTAGATCATCACCAGGGCCAGCGCGACCGACGCATAGATGCCGCCCGTCGCGATGCCCGACATGATTTGATGGAGAACGCCGGCGAACATCGTATCCCTCCCTAGTAACCGAGATACGAGCGGCGGATGCCCTCGTCCTTGACGATGTCGGACGAGGAGCCCGCCATCACGATTCGCCCGGTTTCCAGCACATAGGCGTCCTCGGCGAATTCCAGGGCGATGCTGGCGTTTTGCTCGACCAGCAGGATGCTGACACCCTCGTCCTGTTTGATGCGCGCCAGGATTCGGAAAATCTCTTGCACGATCAACGGCGCCAGACCGAACGACGGTTCATCCAGCAGCAACAGTTTTGGCCGCAGCAACAGTGCCCGAACGATCGCCAGCATCTGCTGCTCGCCGCCGGACAAGGTGCCGGCCTGTTGTTTGTAGCGTTCCTTCAGCCGGGGGAAGTATTCGAACATATGTTCGAAGTCCTGCGTCGCCTCTCGGGCCGGGCGTGTATAGGCGCCCAGACGCATATTCTCCTCGACGGTGAGTTCCATGAAAGTCCCGCGCCCTTCCGGGACCTGTGCCACGCCCAGACGGACAATGTCCTCGGTCGCCATGCCCTCGATCCGCTTGCCGGTCAGATTGATTTCGCCCCTGGTGCGCACCATGCCGCAGATGGCGCGCAATGCGGTGGTTTTACCGGCGCCGTTCGCACCCAAAAGGGCAGTCACGCCACCGTGCCGCACCGCGAAATCGATCCCATGGAGGACTTTGGTTTCGCCATAAGCGGCGTGCAGGCCTTTGGCCTCTAGCAGGTTGGTCACGCTTGCATCCAGCAAGCGATCACGATCATGTCGAACGCCCTGTCGGCGACGCCCCAGCCCCCCATACGGCCTATTTCCCTTCGTTGTTAGTTTTTCCCAGACCCCGGAAGGGTGGCGGAGCGTGAATGGTTAGTCAATCGGACTTATCGGTAATTTTGGCCCGGCAACGCTGGATCAAACATGGACATAAATTCATCCTCTGATGGGCCGCCGGCGCGTCGGTATTGACCGCAGCTTGGTTTCTCCCCCGCAATCGGTCACCCTATCCCGAACGCCGAACCACGGATTCCCCCCGATGTTGAAACGCCTGCTTGTTATTGTCGCTATTTCGTTGGCTGGCGCTTCCAGCTTATCGATAACCAGCGCACGCGCCGACGGCGCCACGCTGGATGCCGTCCGCCGGAAGGGCTTCGTTTCGTGTGGCGTGAACGTCGGCCTGGGCGGATTCTCCATGCCCGACAGCAAGGGCGTTTGGCGAGGGCTGGACGTGGATGCCTGCCGAGCGGTGGCGGCGGCGGTGTTCGGGGATGCTGGGAAGGTGAGGTATGTTCCCACCACCGCCACCAGCCGGTTCGCCGCGCTGCAATCAGGAGAGATCGATATCCTCGCGCGGAACACTACCTTTACATATGTCCGCGACGTGACGATTGGCCTGCGCATGGTGATGGTGAACTTCTACGATGGGCAGGGGTTCCTGGTCCGCAAGGATGCCAAGGTCGCGCATCTCGCGGACCTGGCAGGCGGCACGATCTGCCTGCTGCAAGGTTCTACTCACGAAATGAACCTGGCGGACTGGATGAAGCAGCACAACGTCAGCTTCAACATCGTGCTGTTGGACACCACGGATATCCTGATCAAGACCATGTTGTCCGGGCGCTGTGACGCCGCGTCTTCCGACAGCTCCAACCTGGCCTCGATCCGCGGCGCCGGCGTGCCCAACCCCGACGATTTCGTTATTCTGCCAGACCGGATCAGCAAGGAGCCGCTGGGGCCAATGGTGCGCCGGGGCGATGATAGCTGGATGGATGTGGTGCGTTGGTCGATGATGGCGATGGTTGAAGCGGAGGAAAACGGGGTCACCTCCGCCAATGCCGACCAGATGCTGGCCGAAAGCGCCAATCCCGCGGTCCAGCGCCTGCTTGGCAAGTCGGGCGACTTTGGCAAGCAAATGGGATTGGATAACGCGTTTGGGCTCAACATCATCAAACAAGTCGGCAATTACGGCGAATCCTATGAGCGCAACGTAGGCATGGGCAGCCCGCTAAAGCTGGATCGCGGCCCGAATGCGCTGTGGACCAACGGCGGGCTGATGTACGCCATCCCGTTCCGATGAACCGACAGGGACGTAACAGCCGGTCAGAGGTTCTTGCCCCGTTCAGCGTCCGCAGCTTCCGGTTTCAGTTTCCCGGAGACCTGCTGACCTCCTGGGCCGGGGAGATGGAAATCCTGATCCTGGGCTGGTACATCATCACCGCCACCGGATCGGTTCTGCTGCTGACGGTCTATGGATCGCTTCAATACGCCGGCACGCTGATCGCCCCCGTGTTCGGACTGGCGGGCGACCGGTTGGGTCACCGCAACGTGCTATGCGCGATGCGGGGGGTGTATGCCGCGCTTGCTGGAACCATGGCGCTGCTGGCGGGCCTGAATTGGCTGAACCCGACCGTCGTTCTGACGATCGCGGGCGTGACGGGTTTGATCCGCCCATCGGATTTGGCGATGCGCAACGCCCTGGTGGCGGAAACGGTGCCGGGCGACCGATTGATGGCGGCCACCGGTGTCGCGCGCACCACAGTCGATTCTGCCCGCGTGTTCGGCTCGCTGGCTGGGGCCGCGCTGTTTTCCTTGCTTGGCATGGCGCCGGCCTATGTGGTGATCACCGCGGTTTATGCCGGCGGCCTGGCGCTGACGCTTGGCGTGGGGGCGCCGCGGCCGACCGGGCCGGTGGGACGATTGTCGTTCTGGAGCGACCTGCGCGAGGGGTTGAATTACGTGTGGGACACGCCGGCCTCGCTGGCGGCGATGTGGCTGGCGTTCCTGGTCAACATGACCGCGTTCCCGCTGACCCTGGGCCTGCTGCCGTATGTGGCCCGGGAGATCTACCACGTCGGCCAGACCGGGCTTGGGTCGTTGGTCGCGAGCTTCGCGTTCGGAGCACTGGCCGGGTCCATCGGCATCAGCTTCGTTGGCCGGTCGATCCGTCCCGCCCGCATGATGCTGATCTATGCCTGCGCCTGGTATGCGATGCTGCTGCTATTCGTGCACGCGCCGGGGATCGGATCGGGCCGGATCGCACTGGTTCTGGCTGGCTGCGCGCAAAGCCTGAGCATGGTGCCCATGGCCGTCATGCTATTACACAGTGCCGGCGCGCGGTTCAGGGGTCGCGTGATGGGCGTCAGGATGCTGGCGATTTACGGCCTGCCGATGGGGCTGATGGCCGCGGGCTGGCTGATCGAGCGATTTGGATTTGCGGCCACGGCATCCGCCTATTGCGCCGTCGGGCTGCTGATGACCGCGGTGATCGGATTTCACTGGCGCGATGCTCTTTGGCCCACGGACGCCCCGGCAAACGCGCGGTAAGCGGCTCGTTACCGCCAAGCGATAGCAAGCCAGATTTGCGGGCTGGCGATTGCGCTTGCCCCCGCCACCCGATAACCCATATTCGTAACGGATACGGCGCCTTGTCCATGAATGGAGTATCATTAAAACAGCGCTGTTCCGCCTCAATCCGGACAAGGTGACGGACCAGATTAAGCCTACACCGATCGGCGTTTCCCGATCACCCGCATAACAGGAGTAAACGCCATGACCCGCTCGAAGGCTTTCTTGATCGCGGTCCCGCTTGCCGCCGGCCTACTCGCCAGCCCCATGGCGCATGCTGAATGGCACGGCGGCGGCGGTGGGTGGCATGGAGGTGGCGGGGGCTGGCACGGAGGTGACGGCGGTTGGCGTGGCGGCGGATGGCGCGGCGGCGGTTATGGCCGGGGGTGGGGCGACGGCTGGCGCGGCCCTGGGATCGCCGGAGCGATTCTTGGTCTTGGGGCAGCGGCCGCATTGGGCGGGGTGATCGCCTCCCAGGCTTACGCACCGCCGCCCCCCGTCTATTACGCCCCGCCACCGGTGTATTACGCGCCGCCCCCGGCCTACTATGCCGCTCCTCCGGCCTATTATGCCCCACCGCCGCCGGCGTATTACCCGCCTCAATAGCCGAAACCGGCCAAGGTCGGGACATGCGGCCGCTTGTCCCCCCGGCTGTCCCTGGCCGGTGATGGATCCGGGCACGACTTGACCCGCGGTTGAAAAGTGAACAATTTTCGTCCATGCAACGATTGCCTGGACGCCTACTTTCTACCGCGATCGCGTTCGGCCTGCTCGGCGTCGCCTTGGCCATACCAAGCTTCTTCGCGCCAAGCCCCATCATGCGGTGGGGTGCCTATTCCTGTGGCGGTCTGGCCGCATTGCTTTTGGTGTTTGAGGGCTTCGTCTGGATCAGCCTGAATTTCACTTGGAAGCGCGCTTTTCTAGCTCTCGCTGTCAGCCTGCTGGTTCCAACCGGACTGATCTGGGGATTGAGCCAACCAAACGGGGCGGACGAGCAAGCAACTGACACGCTTGTTCTCAATGTTCCAGTGCTGCGCCCCCAGGATTCCGAAGGGATGATAGAAGAATCCCTTGCCGAAACCCGCCCCGGCTACACAAGCGAGACGCTAATGCGTGTTTCCACCAATGGTTCGAAGCTGACCGACGAGCCGCCTTCAGGTATCATCGTCGAAGACCATACAGGTGACGGCGCCACCGCTGCGTTGACGGCGACCCGCGAGAACGCTCTTCTGTTCACCATCACCGGCAAGGACAAGAAAGCCCACACGCTTCCCGTGCCGGTGGGTGCCGACGGTGTCCCATTCGATCAAAACGTGTCGCTGGAGACCGGAGGCCGGAAACACCCGCAACGGCGGATACCTGCGGGCGCTGGTAAACGGGAAGGAGGTCGCCTTTCGTCTGACGACGGAATCCATTGACTTCGGGGACGGCGATTGGAAACTCTTGACGCTGTCCGAAGGCGTCAGGTTAACCGGGGTCATGGTTGCCACCGCGCTGCGCTTCGTAACGCCGTGGGCGCTGAGCAGCAGTAAAGTAAGCGAACTGGTGCTCAACTTCCGGGCGGCGCATCCCGCCTTTTTCAATGGCGACGATAGCGTTCTTTATCCGCCGCTGGGGGATGGACCGCTCGGTCCGTCCCCCCTTGGCGGCACTTTCATGCAAATTACTCTTCCGCCATAAGCGCCGAACCGATTACTTCCTACGGAAGGAACCGACGTCGCGCACGGCGCCGCGCGCGGCACTGGTCGCCATCGCGCCATAAGCCCGCAGCGCGGTGGAAACTTTGCGCTGGCGGTTTTCCGTCGGCTGCCAGGCGGCGTCGCCTTTGGCCTCCATCGCCGCGCGGCGGCTGGCCAGAACGTCATCCGCCACGGCGAGGCGGATCGAACGGGCCGGAATATCGATCTCAATGATATCGCGGTCCTCCACCAGTCCGATCGTGCCGCCCTCGGCCGCTTCCGGCGAACAATGGCCGATCGACAAGCCGGACGACCCACCAGAGAAGCGGCCATCGGTCACCAGGGCGCAGACTTTCCCCAAGCCCTTGGATTTCAGATAGCTGGTCGGATACAGCATTTCCTGCATACCGGGTCCGCCGCGCGGGCCTTCATAGCGCACCAGCACGATGTCGCCGGGCTTCACCGATCCGCCCAGAATGGCGGCGACCGACGAATCCTGGCTCTCGAACACCCGAGCGGGGCCGGAGAATTTAAGGATGGAGGTGTCCACGCCGGCGGTTTTGACGATGCAACCTTCCTCGGCGATGTTGCCACAGAGAACAGCCAGCCCGCCGTCCTTGGAGAAGGCGTGTTCCATGTCGCGGATCACGCCCGTCTCGCGGTCGGTGTCCAGGGCATCCCAACGCTGGGCCTGGCTGAAAGCCTCGGTGGTCGGAATACCGCCTGGGGCGGCGCGGTAGAATATCTTCACCCCTTCATCGGCGGTGCGCTGCACGTCCCAACGCTCCAGCGCCTCGGCCAGGGTTTCTGAATGGACGCTGGGGACCGTCGTGTCGATCAACCCCGCCCGGTCGAGTTCGCCCAGAATGCCCATGACCCCGCCGGCGGCATGCACGTCTTCCACGTGAACATCGGGAACCGAGGGCGCCACCTTGCACAGCACCGGCACGCGGCGCGACAGGCGGTCGATGTCCAGCATGGTGAACGGCACCTCGCCTTCCTGCGCGGCGGCCAGCAGATGCAGCACGGTGTTGGTGGAACCGCCCATGGCGATGTCCAGGGTCATCGCATTCTCGAACGCCGCGAAGGTAGCGACGGAGCGCGGCAGAACCGAGTTGTCGTCGGTTTCGTAATGCCGGCGGGTGATCTCCACGATCTTGCGGCCAGCTTCCAGGAACAGGCCCTTGCGGTCGGCGTGGGTCGCCACGACGGTGCCGTTGCCGGGCAGGCCCAGGCCCAGCGCCTCGACAAGGCAGTTCATCGAATTGGCGGTGAACATGCCGGAACACGATCCGCAGGTCGGGCAGGCCGACCGCTCCATCACCTCGACCTCGGCGTCGGTGATGGTGGGGTCGGCGGCGTAGATCATGGCGTCAATCAAATCCACCGACTTTTTCTTACCGCGATGGACGATCTTGCCGGCTTCCATCGGGCCGCCGGAGACGAAAATAGTGGGGATGTTGAGCCGCATAGCGGCCATCAGCATGCCGGGGGTGATCTTGTCGCAGTTGGAGATGCAGACCATGGCGTCGGCGCAATGCGCGTTGACCATGTATTCGACGCTGTCGGCGATCAGTTCGCGCGACGGCAGGCTGTACAGCATGCCGTCATGGCCCATGGCGATGCCGTCATCGACCGCGATGGTATTGAATTCCTTGGCGACCCCGCCCGCGGCTTCGATCTCTCGCGCCACCAGTTGGCCGAGGTCCTTCAGGTGGACATGGCCGGGGACGAACTGGGTGAAACTGTTGGCGACGGCAATGATGGGCTTGCCGAAATCGCCGTCCTTCATGCCCGTCGCACGCCACAATCCGCGCGCGCCGGCCATGTTGCGGCCATGGGTGGTGGTGCGGGAACGGTATGCGGGCATGGATCTGTATCCTCGATTGTCCAAGGCGCATCCTTGCGCCGATTGATTGGGGTTTAGCGCCGTCGGCTCGGATAGGCTATACCTTTGCCCGTGGTGATACGACAGCGTTGCCCGCAATACAGGAATTCAGCGCCGGACATCGAGCTTCAGCAAGTGCTGACCAATGTTCAAGGGGATGCAAAATGCGAAAAATGTCGATAGTGATGATCGCCATGTTCAGTCTGGGCGGCACTGTCATGGCACGGAACCCCGACGGAAATGGCATTCCGAGAGAGATCGGCAACCGCGCGAACGGCAGAAGCTATCAGCCGACCCCAGCCGAGGTGGAACCGCGCGAAAAGGCCGCCGATATCCGTCCGTCCGCACAACAAGAGCATGCGGACGACAGGGAACTTCAGCACCTGGACAAAAAGCTGCTGCGGAGCGAGGGGCTAAGCACCAAAAGCGTTCCCGAGATAACCAACGATCATTAGTGTCAATCGGCTGAATTACGAACGCCTTCCAACACGATCCTGCGACGGCCGGTCGCGTCCATGTGCTTGACAATTGGCCGCGCGCTGCTCCCGATGCGTCAACCATCATGGGGAGTTCTCACATGTCCAGCAGGACCGATCTGACCGGCAAAATCGCGTGGATCACAGGCGCCGGCAGCGGAATCGGGGAGGCTGCCGCGCTGGCACTGGCGGACGCGGGTGCCACGGTGATCCTGACCGGCCGCCGCCCCGGCCCGCTGGAGGATGTGGCACGCCGGATCAACCAAACCGGTTGCGCGCATGTGCAAGCCGCCGACCTGACGCAGTCGGAACAGGTGGAGAAAGTCGGCGACTTCATCCGGGCGACGTTCAACCGTCTGGATATTCTGGTGAACAATGCCGGAATCAACATTGTTGATCGTCATTGGGACAAGCTGACGCCACAGAGCATCGACACGATGATCGAGGGCAACCTGACCGGGGCGCTGTATTGCGTGACCGTCGCGCTGCCGTTCATGCGCGCCCAGCAGGATGGGCTGTTGATCCATACCGCGTCGATGGCCGGCCGGTTCATCGGCGGTGTCAGCGGCCCGATCTACACCATCGCCAAGCATGG
>DAIEHR010000033.1 GCA_027353465.1 Acetobacteraceae bacterium
GTGGCGGCTGGTGACGGTGGTGTTGCGGCCGTTACGCTGGGATCGGTCGCACCGGATCATCCGCACCATTTATCCGCCCGTCGATCTGTTCGAGGATATCGCTGACCCAGCCGACTGGGATCTGTTGGTCGCGGCCGAAGCCAAGACCAACCCGCGCGTTCTCGATGCCGTCGGTAACCTGGGCCTGGTCCCGCCGGCGCGGCGGGTCAGCGGGCCGACCGCTTCCCTGGTCATGGGGGCATTTACCCATCCCTCGCCAGACCGAGCCGGGCGATTTTCGGATGGCGGTTACGGCGTCTGGTATTGCGGCGACCGGTTTGAGGTGGCGCTTGCCGAAACGGCCTATCATTTTGAACGCTTCATGCGCGCGACCGCCGAACCGTCAGGCGAAGCGGACTACCGCGAGTTGATCGCGACCGTGCATGGCACTATCGCGGACGGTTCCAGTCAGGACCTCTTAGCCCCCGACGACTGGACCGCGAGCCAGGGTTTTGGCCGCCTTGTCCGCAATGCTGGCGGTGATGGGGTAGTGTATCCCAGCGTGCGGCGTCCTGACGGAATGGCCCTGGCATTGTTTTGGCCCGATACTGTCGAACTGCCAGTTCTACAGGCGAGACAGTTCCGATACGGCTGGGACGGTCAGCGGATGCACCGTTATCTCGTCCACGGCAACCGATCCTGGACCTTGGTGCCGTGATCGCCCGAGGGAGGCCGCCACCTGAACAGGCCGGCTGGTGGGTAGAAACAGCGCCATTTAATGCCATAATAGAAGCGTATTTCTTGCTAGGGTCATCTTAGGGCTCGCCTTGAAATAACCGCTTCGATGGACGCGCGGCCGACGGCGCCCGTCAAACGATTCGTTTATTTCGCCGCGTATCCTTAGTTCGACCCGGATGACCGATGGTAAAAGTGCCGAAAACCATGGGCCCGGCAGACACTAAATTTTCACAAATCGTTTACAGTCGTCCGGTCGCCGGATGGGTTTCCGTTTATCATTTAATATTACGAAATCGAATCTTCAACGGAACGGCGACGTCACTGTCAGCCTCAACCCCGGCCTAATCCATAGTGGTGCCGACAATCGCCGGCGGGGCGTCCAGTAACGGAGCGCGTCTTTTCCTCGCTCGTCCTCCCCGCGGACTTCGTTGATATGGGTCAATGCGTTTTTCTGCCGCGGGTGCGAACGATCTCCCGGCAAAGCAGGAGCATCGACGTGTCAAACGATGATGACCGACTTATTGCGTACGGGGTCTGGGATGCCCCGACACGGTGGTTCCACTGGATCAATGCTCTATCGGTGTTCGGACTGATCCTGATTGGAATTCTCATCATGTGTGCCGGTAGTCTTGGCATCTCGCCAACTGGGCGAGTAACCGTCAAGACGATCCATGTCTGGATCGGCTATGTCATGATTTTGAATTTGCTGTGGCGCTTCGTATGGGCGTTTCGCGGCAACCGCTATGCGCGTTGGCGCGCCATACTGCCCGGAGGGAAAGGCTACGCGCGTGCGCTGGAGGCGTATGTTTCGACATTTCTTGCCGGCCATCCCAAACACTATCTCGGCCACAATCCGGCGGCCCGGCTGGCGGTGCTGATTATCCTTGTTCTCCTCGTCGTCCAGGGTGTGACCGGCCTGGCACTGGCCGGGACTGACCTTTTCTATCCTCCTTTCGGCGGAACAATCGCCCGCTGGATTGCTGCGCCAAATGTTGACCCATCTATGCTTACGCCGCTGACACGGGATCTCATGGACCCGGGCGCCTACGCGGAAATGCGGTCCTTCCGATCACCCTTCATCGAAACTCACGAGATCACTTTCTATGCCTTGGTCGCCGTCACCGTGCTGCATGTGGTGGCGGTGATTATGACTGAACTTCGTGAGGGCGGAACGATCGTCTCCGCGATGTTTACCGGTCGAAAGATCCTCCCGGGCCGCCCGGAGGATCTATAGCACGAAAGGATATCGCACCTTTGCCCCGGCCATTTATCGCCTTGTCGCTTGCGCGGCAGAAATCATAATGAGTTATCAGTAAAATGCCAAGTATAATTCAATACGGTAGCATCCGATCTCGCACTCCGCGATCCACAACGCCGTCCTACGGATTGCGCGGGATGACGTTACAACCAATGAGGAGGACCAACATGAGAACAAAAAACCTCGCCGCGCTGCTGTCCCTCGGCGTTATCATTGCCGTCCCCGCGCTGGCCCAGAACGATCTTTTGGCGCAAGCGCGGCAGCAATTCCAGCCGATCCCCACGACCCCACCAGAACTACCGGGCAACCCCGCCACGCCCGCGAAGGTCGAGCTCGGCAAGATGCTTTATTTCGATCCGCGATTGTCTGCCAGCCACACCATCAGTTGTAGCTCGTGCCACAATATCGGGCTTGGTGGCGCCGATGCCGAGGCAACATCCATCGGTCATCGCTGGCAGCATGGGGGGCGCAACTCTCCCACGGTGTTCAATGCCGCCTTCAACACGGCCCAGTTTTGGGATGGCCGGGCCAAGGATCTTGAACAACAGGCCGGCGGCCCGATGGTCAATCCGGTAGAGATGGCCTCGCCCGCCGCGCATGTCGCCGAACAGTTGAAAGGCATTCCGGGCTATCGCAACGTGTTTGAAAAAGCATTTCCCGGCGAGTCCGATCCGATCACACTTCCCAATATTCAAAAGGCAATTGCTGTGTTCGAGGCGACGTTGATTACGCCCAACGCGCCATTCGACCGTTTCCTGAAAGGCGATGCGAAAGCACTCTCCCCCACGCAGGAAAAGGGCCTGGCATTGTTCATGGATAAGGGGTGCGCCTCCTGTCACAATGGGATCAACATCGGCGGCGGGATGTACGCGCCGTTCGGCGTGGTCGAAAAGCCTGGTGCGGAACTCCTGCCGCCGGACGACAAGGGTCGCTTCATGGTCACCAAGACGCCCAGCGACGAGTATGTGTTCAAAGTGCCGACACTGCGCAACATTGCCCTCACCGCGCCCTATTTCCACACTGGGAAGGCCTGGGACCTTCGGCAGGCAGTGGCGGTGATGGGCGCGAGCCAACTCGGCATCCAGCTCACCGGCGATGAAGTGGACACGATTACAGCCTTCCTTGGCAGTCTGACCGGCGACCAGCCGAAAGTAACCTATCCTATCCTGCCGCCAAGCATTGCCACCACGCCGCAACCACAACCCTGATCGATCATTGGCCAGGGGCCGCAAGCAACCAGGCCAAGTCAGGCAGCCTGTACCACCGACTTCGCGCCCTCTCCGGAAGCTGCTACGGGTGCGATATCGTTCATGTCCGGAGGAGTTTCCATGCGCCTGCTGAAATACCTGTCCGCCGCGTTGCTTGCGATCGTCCTGTCCGTAACCGCGAGCCCGCCGTCCTGGGCCACACCGACCGAGGCCCCGTTCACCCAACAGGCGTTCGATGCCTCGCAGAAGCAGGGCAAGCCGATCCTGGTGCATGTCAACGCACCCTGGTGCCCATTCTGTGCGAAGCAGCGTCCGATCATCGCGCGGTTGGTAACCGAGCCGAAATTCAAGAACCTGGTTGTTTATACGATCGATTTCGATAGCCAGAAGGAGCTGCTCAAGGAATTTGGCGTGCAGAAGCAAAGCACATTGATCGTGTTCAAGGGTTCGGCGGAAAAGGCACGCTCCACCGGCGAAACCGATCCGGCGAAGATCGAGAGCATGGTCGCCCAATCTGTCCAGTAACCGGTCTTTCCAGTAAATGACGCTCCCGGCTGGAAGTATTGTTTTCGGCTTCCTGGCCGGGACGCTTTCAATATTGTCGCCATGCGTCCTGCCCCTGCTGCCATTGGTGCTGGGGCCGGCCATGTCGCAAAGCCGCCTGGGGCTTCCAGCCTTGGCGGCGGGTTTGGTCATTTCCTTTGTCGGGATCGGGCTGTTCGTCGCAACAATCGGGTTTTCGATCGGCCTCGACGGCGACGTGTTCCGCATTGGTTCGGCGGTGCTGCTGGCACTGCTGGGTATCGTGCTGCTCAGCGAAAGCCTGCAACACCGCTTTGCCGCCGCGACCGGCGGTATCAGCAACGCCGGCAACCGGTTGATCTCCCGTCTCACCATCGAAGGCACGCGCGGGCAATTCCTCCTCGGCCTTGTGCTCGGTGCGGTCTGGAGCCCCTGCGTCGGCCCGACCCTTGGCGCCGCGTCGGTGCTGGCGGCCCAAGGCCGCGATCTGTTCAGCGTCGCCGCCGTCATGCTGGCATTCGGGTCAGGCGCCGCCGTGCCCCTTCTGCTGATCGGCCTGTTATCGAGGACCGCGCTCACCCGCTGGCGAGGGCGGCTGATCGATGCGGGCAAGACCGGAAAGCTGGCTCTGGGGCTGGCGGCCCTGGCGGTGGCACTGCTGATCCTGACCTGGTGGGACCATGTGCTGGAGGCCGCCATCGTAACCGCCTCACCCGACTGGCTGACCGACTTGACGACACGGTTCTAGGGCCTGTCGCCAAGTCTGGATGACGAAAATGGCTGATTTCCGGAAGATTTGGTCATTGTGCGAAGGGCCGTCGGCGTTCGATGCCCCTTGTTAGACGCCAACGCCGTTGTCGGCCGGGGTGATTCGCTTGGAAGGGCGCGGAGGGCCGCGAAGCAGGAAGCACCATCCTTCGCCGCCCTTCCAGACAAAATGAAGACAGCATGACCAGCCGCGCTGGCAGTTCCGGCGCCGGTTCACTTGCTCGCCGCTCTCTGCTGGCTCAATCGACCACAGGCCCAGGACCATGGGTCTAGCGTTTCGTAATCACAACCTCCAGATATTCCCCCGGGATGATGAGTGTCTTGCTGCCGCCGCGATTGGATGTGTTGAGCAGATCGAGGATATCGGCTTCCAGCACTGATTGTTTTTCTGCATCGAGCGATGCAAACGCCCGATTGGTCGGGCCATAATATGTCCGGAACACGTCAAGCCAATGTTCCGGCGACTTGTAGCGAAACGTAAAGGTCTGCGCCGAACTATCTATCCCGTGGCCCGGGAAGAGGTCACGGAGGCGCGGCTCCGTGCCCCATAGCGTCGGCGGCCTGATACCTGCCGGTGGGGGCATGTGCTTGCCGACGATCTTCAGGAGTTGGCCGATGAACCCGTCGGGCGTCCAGTTGGCAAGCCCGATGCGGCCGCCCCGGCGGACCACCCGGATCAGTTCCGCGGCCGCCTTGTCCTGGTTCGGCGTGAACATGACTCCGAAGGTGGACAGCGCTACATCGAAGACGTTGTCCCTGAAGGGAAGCGTTTCCGCGTCCGCCTCCTGAAACGTCACATCCAGGCGCTCAGCGGCAGCGCGCTCCCGGCCTCGTTCTAGAAGTGTACCGACATAGTCGGTCGAAGTGACGCGTGCAAATCGGCGGGCCGCTGCAAGTGTCGCGTTGCCATTGCCCGCGGCGACATCAAGCACATCGCTTCCTGCCTGGATGTCAACCGCTTCACAAAGGCGCTCGCCAACGATCTGCAGAGTAGTGCCGATCATAGCATAGTCCCCTGCTGACCAGACGGCCTGCTGGCGCCGCTTTATCTCCGTAAAATCGGGGTTCAACGTTGCACTCGACATAGGACATCTCCTTTCGTCTGAAACCTCCAAAAGACAGTCTCCGCATCGTGCGAAGCCGGCGGAACAGTCTCATGACGCAGCGGAGGCCAGCCAGTTCAGGATCTGAATCCAAGGCATACAATAAATTGAATCCGCGCCCCCTTGACCTCGGCATAACCTACAGATCGCTTCTCGTCCCCGGCGACGGAGGTTCGGACCTTGTCGGACGCCAGTTACAATCAGTTTTGTCCCGTCGCCTTGGCAGCGGAAATCATCTGCTGCCGTTGGACCCTGCTGCTCCTGCGCGAACTCGTCTCGGGATCGGGCAGATTCAACGAATTGCGGCGCGGGCTGCCGCGGATGTCGCCAGCACTGCTCTCTAAGCGGCTAAAGGAACTTGAAGCCGCGGGAATCGTGACGCGCACCGCGATTGATCGCGAACGGGAGGTTTTCGAATACCGTCTGACCGAGGCCGGAATGGGCCTGCGTCCGATCATCGAAGCCATCGGCGTTTGGGGCCGGAGATGGGTGACGGCGGATGCGACTCTGAAGAACCTCGATGCCGATCTGCTGATGTGGGACATCAGGCGCAACATCAATCCCGATCCCATGCCCCGCTGCCGCAATACGATCCAGATCATTTTCAGTGATCGTCCACACGCAGAGCGTAATTATTGGCTCATTGTCGAGCCTGGCAAGGAGGTTGACCTGTGCACGATCGATCCTGGGTTGGATGTAGATTTGTACATTTCAACTGACCTACGCACCATGACCGAGATCTGGCTGGGATACACGACGATCGCGAACGCCCGGGACAACGGGCGCGTGGCCTTGACAGGAAGCAGGACGCTCCAGGCTGACCTGCTTATGTGGTTGAAGCTCAGTGTGTTCGCCAAGGCTGAAAAGCAGGTCCACTGAGCTCGATCGCGGCCTTTTCTAGCGAGCAGTCTGGTCTTTGCCGGCAGTAGCGCGTCTGCTCCGGCACCGATCTGCCGCTCTTGGCACATCCGTCTGGTGGCGCTACACCCAGCGGATAAACGCGCAGTCAGGAAACGCCTCGCATGATCAATAAGATCGTCCAGTCCATGGCCGATGCCATGGCCGGCATCAAGGACGGGTCCGTCGTCCTCCTCGGTGGCTTCGGGTCGGTCGGCCAGCCCAATGCCTTGATCGACGGCCTGATTGAACACGGCGCCAAAGATCTGACCGTCGCCTGCAACAATGCCGGCGCCGGCCATGTCGGTCTCGCTCGGTTGATGGAACTCGGGCGTGTCAGCAAGATCATCTGCTCGTTCCCCCGCAGCTCCGACCCCGTGGTGTTCGAAACCCTTTACCGCGCCGGCAAGATCGAGCTGGAGATCGTTCCCCAGGGCACCCTGGCCGAACGGATGCGCGCGGCGGGTGCCGGCGTGCCGGCGTTCTTCACCGCCACCGGCGTCGGCACCAAGATGGCCGTGGGCAAGGAACATCGGGAGATCGACGGCCGCACCTATATCCTGGAACAGGCGCTGCATGGCGACATCGGCCTGGTGGAGGCGTGGGAGGCCGACCGCTGGGGCAACCTGACCTTCAAGCAGGCTGGCCGGAACTTCAACCCGATCTGCGCCATGGCCTCCGCCCTGACGATCGTGCAGTCCCAGCATATCCGCGAACTGGGACAGATCGACCCCGACCATGTCGTGACCCCCGGTATCTTCGTGGATCGGGTTCTGCACGTCCCCTATGGCGACCCTTCCGGCTTTTGATCAGGAGACCCTGAAATGTCCGCCACCGAACTCGCCTTCAAACCGTTCAGCCGCCAGCAGATGGCGCAGCGCGCCGCCGCCGACATCCCCGAGGGTTGGTACGTCAACCTGGGCATCGGCATTCCGACCATGATCTCCGACTACGTGCCGATGGACCGGGAGGTGATCTTCCATTCCGAAAACGGTGTGCTGGGCATGGGGCCAGCGCCGGAGAAGGACAAGATCGAGCCCTGGCTGATCAACGCCGGCAAGCAATACGTCACGATGCGCGCGGGCGGCAGCTTCTGCCATCACGCCGACAGTTTCTCGATGATCCGCGGCGGGCATCTGGATCTGTGCGTGCTGGGCGCGTTCCAGGTCGCCGACAACGGCGACATCGCCAACTGGGCGACCAGCGAGAACGACACCGCGCCTGCCGTCGGCGGTGCGATGGACCTCGCGGCGGGTGCCAAGCGGCTTTGGGTGCTGATGGAACACACCACCAAGGACGGCAGTGCGAAACTGGTGTCGAAATGCACCTATCCGCTGACCGCGCCCGGCGCGGTCAAGCGGGTTTACACCAACCTCGCGACGCTTGACGTGACGGAGCGTGGCTTCGTCGTGCTGGGCATGGCGCCTGGCCTGTCGTTCGAGGATCTGCAGGCCCGTACCGAAGCCAAACTGCACCTTCCGGCCTGACAGCGGAGCCGCACCCATGACCGAGGATCGCGGCGAAAGCCTGCGCATGATCCGCGATAGCGCGGCCGGCATCGCCCCGCGTACCGGGGATTTCCGCCGCATCCGGGCGCTGCGGTTCACCGAACCGGGGTTCGACCGGGCGGTGTTCCGCGAAATGTGCCAGATGGGCTGGCTGGGCCTGATGATCCCCGAGCATGCTGGCGGATCGGGCCTTGGCGTCAGCGAATTCTGCGCGCTGGCCGAGGAACTCGGGGCGTCGCTGGTGCCGGAACCGCTGATCGGGGCGGCAATGGCGGCGCTGTTGCTGCCTGCGGACCAGCTGGATGCCGTCTTGTCCGGCGACCGGATCGTGCTGCCCGCATGGCAGGAAGCCCCGCACAGTCTCGACGTGTCGGCGGGCGGCACAACGCTGGCGCATGGCAAGGTTACCGGCAAAAAGCTGTTCGTCGGCATGGCGGCTGGCGCGGACGCGTTTCTGGTCACCACGACGCACGGCCTGGCGCTGGTAGAACGAGGCGCGCCCGGCCTGCATCTGGACCTGACCCAGACCCAGGACGGCGGCAACAGCGGCACCCTGGTGCTGGATGGCGCACCCGCCGAAGCCATCGCCGGCGATGCGGCCACGGCACTGGAAACCGCGATCATGGCGACCAGTGCCTATTTGCTGGGGGTAATGGACCGGGTGTTCGGGATCACCATGGAATACCTGCGCACCCGGGAACAATTCGGCAAGAAGATCGGCTCCTTCCAGGCCCTGCAGCATCGTTCGGCTGACCTGAAGATTCAGATCGCGCTCACCAGGGCGACGGTCGAAGCCGCCGCGCTGATCCAGGACACCGATCCGGATCAGGCTGTCCGTAAAGCCGCCGTATCGCGCGCCAAAGTTCGGGCGTCGGACGCGGCCAGTCTGGTCACACGCGGATGCATCCAGTTGCACGGTGGGATCGGCTACACCGACGCCGCCGATCCGGGGTTGTTTCTGCGCAAGATGATGGTCCTGGCGCCATCCCTTGGATCGGCCGCGCTCCACCGCGCGCGCTTCCGATCACTCGCACCGGAGGCGAGTGAGGACTAACCAACGATAAGTTCCGAGATTCGGTTGGCGGCCACCCGATCGGCGTATCGTCAAAGCACGCGAATTGTCTGCTCCGGCAATTCCGCCAGCAACTCCCCGACCGTCCGCCCTAACACGGGATGCACCCAGTCAGGCGCGACATCGGCCAGCGGAGCAAGCACAAACGCCCGTTGATGCGCTCGCGGATGCGGCAGGATAGGATCGGGTTCGGATCGCACCATCGGCCCGATGGCTACGATATCAAGATCCAATGTGCGGGCCGCATTCGGAACACTGCGCTGCCGGCCGCACCGCTCTTCGATGTCCATGAGATGCGCCAGCAGCGCCGCCGGATCGACTGCCTGCCCCGGTTCCACCATGAGAGCAGCGACCGCATTGACATAATCCGGCTGCCCGGAAGCAGGAACCGGAGCCGTCAAATACCAGCGGGACAATCCAACCAGACGCAAGCCCGGCACGGTGCTCAGCATCGCGACCGCCCGACGACAGGTCTCCAACGCGGGCAAGCCGTCCGGCCCGGGCAAATTCGCCCCAACCGCGATCAGGACTATACAACCGCCCATTGCGGCCCTACCGTTTCGATGTTCACAAATTTGTCTCATGGATATAGTGATCGCCGTTCCGATTTAGCCGGGCGTTTCCGCCCAATACATTTGCAACCATTGCCGCAGGGTTAAAGCCGATGCCTTTTCTTCCGAACGAACGTGTCGCCCTTTTCATCGATGGTGCCAATCTTTACTCAGCCTCTCGCAATCTGGGCTTCGATGTCGATTACCGTAACCTTTTGGAATATTTCAAGAAAAAGGCGAACGTAATCCGCGCCTACTATTACTCAGCGGTGCTGGAGACGGAGGAATATTCGCCGTTGAAACCCCTGACCGACTGGCTGGCCTACAACGGGTACGCCTTGGTGACCAAGCCGGCAAAGGAATTCACCGACGCCGCCGGCCGCCGCCGGGTAAAAGGCAACATGGATATCGAGATCGCGGTGGACATGCTGGAACTCGCCGACAAGATAGATCACGTCGTGTTGTTCAGCGGCGACTCCGATTTCCGCCGCCTGATAGAAGCGGTGCAGCGCAAGGGCGTTCGGGTGTCGGTCGTGTCGTCCGTGCGCACCAGCCCGCCGATGGTGGCTGATGAGTTGCGGCGGCAATGCGATATATTCCTTGAGCTGGCCGAAATCGCGCCGGAGTTCACGCGACGCCAGACCGAACCGCGCCATCGCCCCGCCGGTGTGCGCGGCACACCCGCCGAACCCTATGCCGACCCGGACGACCCGCGCTAAGGGCTGGGTATGCCCTATCAGCCGCCGGCGGCATGCTGCCCGCTTTGTCCGCGCCTGGTCGAATACCGTGTGAAGAACCAAGCGGCCGCTCCGGGGTGGTTCAACGGGGCGGTGCCAAGCTTTGGCGGACTGGATTCGCGTCTTCTGGTGGTTGGTCTGGCGCCCGGCGTTCGCGGCGCAAATCGAACCGGGCGTCCGTTCACCGGCGATTTCGCCGGGACGCTTCTGTACCAAACGCTGATCAAGTTTGGCTTTGCGACCGGAGTTTATGCGGCTGACCCGACTGACGGGGTGGCACTGCGTGACTGCCGGGTCACCAACGCGGTACGGTGTGTGCCGCCGGCGAATTTGCCGACTCCGGCCGAGATCGCGGGTTGCAATCCGTTCCTGAGGAGCGAACTGGCGGCGATGCCCAAGCTGAAAGTCGTGTTGGCGCTGGGTGGCGTGTCCCATAAAGCCGTTCTGCGGGCCAAGGGCCTTCGGCAAAGCCATGTTCCATTCGCGCACGGCGCGGCGCACACGCTGCCCGATGGGCTGGTGCTGGTGGACAGCTACCATGTGTCCCGCCTGAATACGAATACGGGGCGACTGACGACCCCGATGTTCGAAGCGGTCGTTGCGGATATTGTCGCCCGCGTCGGCTAACGGAAACCAAGGATGCGGCTGACCACGTTCACGGAATACGCGTTGCGCCTGCTGGTCCACCTCGCTCGATGTCCCGATCGGTTCGTTACTATCAAGGATATCGCCGAAGCCGAGGGGATGTCGGCCAATCATTTGATGAAGGTGGCGCAACACCTGTCGGCCGCCGGGGATGTGCAAACGCTGCGCGGCCCGCGCGGGGGCCTTCGGCTAAGCCGGCCAGCGGAAGCGATCCATGTTGGCGACATCGTCCGGCGGACGGAGCCGGATATAAGTCCGGCGGCCGGGAACGGGGCCGCCCCCACCATCGACCGGACCATCGGCGCGGCGGTGGAGGCATTCATGGCGGTTTTGGACAGCGTCTCCGTGGCGGATCTTGCCGCCGAAACCGAAACCGTCGCGCGATAAACGCCGGCCCCGCCTTCGGGGTCGCGGCGGGAGGAAGCGTGCAAATCAGGTTAGCGATCATACCCACCGCCTCAAGACCGAAAGGCAGCCACTGACAGGAAAGAAGCCGCGCTACAGAAAACTGAGCAAATGCATCATTTTAGATATTTGTGTTATTATCGATACAGACATGTATTTTTATTGCTACAACCGAGGCGGTGGCATAAACTCATAAGAAAGTGAGCAAGAGGGGCAGATGATCGATCCATTGCTACAGCAGATGGTGAAAACGGCGACCGTCCTCAAGATGGAAACCGAGCAGGCCGACACGCCGGAGTTGCTGTCTCGGATAGAACGATTGGCGTCGTTACTGTATCTCCAGGCCGCTGAAGCACGACTCGCTATGTCAAGATCCGCGACGCCCGCCCCTGATTGGCTCCTCGCCCCACCGCCCGAAACGATCATCCATTAGGGCTGATTGCCCTCAGTCGTAGCGCTCTTCCAGCCACGGATCGGCATTGTTGTGATAGCCGCGAACCTCCCAGAACCCTGGATGGTCGCTGATAGTGAAGTGAATCCGGCGGATCCATTTCGCTGACTTCCAAAGATATAGCTTTGGCACCAGCATCCGCACCGGCCCGCCGTGCTCGCGGCTGATCGGGTCGCCTTCCCACTGATGCACCAGGAACACATCCGGCTGGTCGAACTGATCCAGGCGGATGTTCGTCGTATAACCGTCGAAGGCGGTGAAGATCACATGCTTCACCTCCGGCCGCGGCTTGACGATGTCCAGCAGAGTCCGCGCCGACACGCCCTTCCAGCGGTTGTCGTAGCGCGACCACTGCGTCACGCAGTGCATGTCGGACACGCTTTCGGTTTGCGGCAGCGCCATGAACTCGTCCAGGCGCAGGCTCAGGCGGTTTTCCACCGCGCCATCCACATCCAGCCGGAACTTCTGGTCAGTAACCAGCGGCTGCTGGCCCAGGTCCAGCACCGGCCAGTCTTTAACCAGCCTCTGCCCCGGCGGCAGGCGGTCCTTGCCGGGGTCGGCGGTGGTGCCGGTCAGCAGACGGCCTTCGCGCGCCCAATCCTGCTTGCGCTCGATGAATTTGTCCCGGACCTTGCCGGTCATCTCGATATCATCTTCGGCCATGCGATCCTCTTTGCCCGTTCCGGAACACAGTGGCGGTTATCCGCCCTGTTGCAAGGGTCCACCCCATTCATGGGGCACCGCCTCGTTCGATGATTGACCCGCGCGCGCCACCGGACCAAACATATCCCGCGACCAAAGTCACAGGGCCATGATCCTTCTTATCGACAACTACGACAGCTTCACCTTCAACCTGTATCACTTCCTGGGCGACGTCGGCGCCCAGTGTGAGGTGTGGCGCAACGACAAGGTGTCGGTTCAGGATGCCATGGCGATGCAGCCGGAGGCGATCGTGCTGTCGCCCGGCCCCTGCACGCCGACGGAAGCCGGCATCTGTCTGGATCTGATCGCCGCCGCCGCCGGGAAAATCCCGCTGCTGGGCGTTTGCCTGGGGCATCAGGCGATCGGCCAGGCGTTCGGCGGCCAGGTGGTGCGGGCGCCCGAACCGATGCACGGCAAGGTCGCCGAGATTACCCATAACGGCACCGATATCTTCGCCGGCATCCCTTCGCCGTTCAAGGCGACTCGCTACCACAGCCTGATCGTCGATCGGGACACGCTGCCCGATTCGCTGGTCCCCACCGCGTGGACGGCGGACGGGCTGATCATGGCGATGCACCATCGGACCCTGCCGATCCATGGCGTGCAGTTCCACCCGGAGAGTATCGCCAGCGAACATGGCCACACCATCCTGCGCAACTTCCTGGCTCTGGCGCGCGGCACCAATGCGCCCGCCCGCGCGGCCTGATCCATGTCCGCGAACCTGAAACCGTTCATCGCCCGGCTTGCCGCCGGGGAAACCCTGTCGGCGGACCAGGCCGAGGCTGCGTTCGACGTCATCATGTCCGGCGAGGCGACCCCCGCCCAGATCGGCGGCCTGCTGATGGGCATGCGGCTGCGCGGCGAAACCGTGGCCGAAATCACCGGCGCGGTGCGGGCCATGCGCGCT
>DAIEHR010000055.1 GCA_027353465.1 Acetobacteraceae bacterium
AATCGTCCCTCGGTCAACCACGATCCATCGGCGTTGATGTTGGCACGCGAAGGGGTTTCAAAATCTGGCCTTCGCGACCCGGGGTGCAGCAATGCAGCACCCCTGCCACTTGGTCACCGTACACATCTCATAAAGCCCTGCCAAACAGTTTTTTCACCGATCTGGCCTGGACAGGACAATCGCGCGCGGAATTTCCGCCAAATCGAGGCGAAATGACGTAGCAAAGCCGCTCTCACGCGCGATATCTGACACGGAAATGGCCTGTCCCTGACCCAATTCAAGGACCGCAACCCCGGCCGGCGTCAGGCAGTTGTTCAAATCGGCGACAATGTTCCGGTAGGCATCGTACCCGTCGGCGCCCCCATCCAGGGCTGAACGCGGCTCGTGATCGGCCACCTCCGGCATCAGCAGCGGAATATCGGCGCTGGGAATATAGGGCGGGTTGGACACGATCAGGTCGAACCGGCCCACCAGCGGGGCGGCCCAATCGCCGACCACGAAAGCCGATCGGCGTGCCAAACCCAGTCGCGCCGCGTTCGCTTTCGCCAGCGCCGCCGCCGCCGGGCTTCGATCCAGCCCGACGCCGAACGCCGATGGAAACTCGGTCAGCAACGCCAGCAGCAGGCAGCCGGTGCCGGTCCCCAGATCCAACACCCGGCTGGGTTCGGATTTCCCTGCGAAGGCAGCCAGCGCGGCTTCGATCAGCGTCTCTGAATCGGGACGCGGCACCAGCGTGGCCGGCGAGACTTGGAACTCCAGACTCCAGAATTCCCGCCGTCCAATGATCAGCGCCAGGGGTTCCCGACCAACACGGCGAGCCAGCAGAGCTTGATATACGTCGTCGTCGATAGCCCGCGCCGGATCGCGGATCAGATCATTCCGATTCAGACCCAGCGCATGCGCCAGCAGCAAACGCGCATCCAATCGCGGCGTTTCTGTAATCTCCGCCAGAAGCGCGGCTCCCTCGTCGATGGCCCGCGCGACGGTGGTTCGGCTCATTCCTCCGCGGCCAACCTGGCAGCCTGGTCTTCGGCGGTCAGCGCGTCGATGAATTCGTCCAGGTCGCCCTGCATCACCCGGTCGATCTTGTACAGCGTCAGGTTGATGCGATGGTCAGACACCCGCCCTTGCGGGAAGTTATAGGTGCGAATCCGCTCACTCCGGTCACCGGTGCCGACCTGCGATTTCCGGTCCGCCGACCGCGTTGCATGCAATTCGGCACGCTGCTGCTCATACATACGCGCTCGGAGGATCTTCATCGCCTTGGCGCGGTTCTTGTGCTGGCTGCGCTCCTCCTGCATCGCCACCACGATGCCGGTGGGGATGTGGGTGATCCGCACCGCGCTGTCGGTCTTATTGACGTGCTGCCCGCCGGCGCCGGATGCCCGATAGATGTCGATCCGAAGGTCGGCTTCGTTGATCTGAACGTCCACTTCCTCCGCCTCCGGCAGCACCGCGACTGTAACCGTGGAGGTATGGATGCGCCCCTGGCTTTCCGTCGCCGGCACGCGCTGAACGCGGTGGACGCCGGATTCGTACTTCAACCGAGCGAACACGTTTCGGCCGGTGATTTCCGCGGTGGCTTCCTTGATCGCCCCCAGGCCGGTGTCGCCGTATTCCAGGATTTCGAACCGCCAACCTTTGGCTTCGGCGTATTTCTGATACATGCTGAACAATTCAGCCGCGAACAGCCCAGCCTCATCCCCACCGGCCGCTGGGCGTATTTCCAGAATGGCGGAGCGGGCGTCGGCCTCATCCTTCGGCAGCAGCGCGAGCCGAATCTCCTGCTCCAGCGCCGGAATCTGCTCTTTCAGGTCGTAGAGTTCCGCTTCCGCCAGGTCTCTCATCTCCGGGTCGGCCAGCAAGGCCTCGGCCTCATGCTTCGCCTTCTCGGCATTGCGCAAATCGCCGATGCGGGCGACCACCGGCTCGATATCCGACAATTCGCGGGAGGCTTTGACATAAGCCTCCCCGGTGATGCCTTCCGACAGCATTGCCCGCAATTCGTCGGCGCGGGCGGCGATCCGGTCGAGTTTGTATGCGAGGCTCATTTCAGGCGCGATGCAATTTGGGAGAACGGGATGGCTTCCTGGGTGCCGGTAGTCAAATCCTTCACCTGCGCGACGCCGTTGGCGATGTCGTCGTCCCCCAGGATGACGGCGGCGCGGGCACCGGTACGGTTCGCCCGCTCCATCCGGCGTTTCACATTCCCCCGATACGCCATTTCCGCTCGGATTCCATTGGCGCGCAGCGATTGCAACACCTCGATCGCCGTCGCCTCAGCCACATCGCCGATCGGGATGACGGCAACCGGGGAGGGGGCTGGCGGGGCGGCGTCCATCAGCATCGACAGGCGTTCGATCCCGGCGGCCCAGCCAACGGCGGGGGTTGGCGGGCCGCCCATTTCGGCCACTAACCCGTCATAGCGCCCTCCGGCCATAACCGTGCCCTGCGCACCCAGCTTGGAGGTGACGAACTCGAACGCCGTGTGACCGTAATAATCCAGACCGCGCACGATGCGGGGGTTTTCCACGAACGGAACGCGGAACCGCACCAGATGCTCGCGCAGCTTGTCGTAGAAGGCGCGGGCGGCGTCGGTCAGATACGGGCCGATGGTCGGCGCGCCGGCGACAATGCGGCGGTCGGCTTCGTCCTTGCTGTCCAGGATTCGCATCGGGTTGCGGTCGAGCCGGTTCAGGCTGTCCTGCGACAGCGCCGCCTGGTGGTCGGTGAAGTAAGCAACGAGGGCGGTGCGATACGCGTCCCGGCTATCCTTGTCGCCCAGGGTGTTGAGTTCCAGCACCGTGTCGTCCGCGACGTTCAGGCCTTTCAGGATGTCCCAGCCGCAGGCAATCACCTCGGCATCGGCCAGCGGTTCGGACGGGCCGATCAGCTCCATGCCGATCTGGTGAAACTGGCGGTAACGGCCCTTCTGCGGACGTTCATACCGAAACATCGGGCCGGCGTAGAATACCTTCTGCGGCAGCGACTGCGTCAGCCCGTTCGATACCAGCGCCCGGCATACCCCCGCGGTGCCTTCTGGGCGCAGGGTGACGGAATCGCCGCCCCTGTCGTCGAAACTGTACATCTCTTTGGTGACGACGTCGGAGGTCTCCCCCAAGGTGCGGGAGAAGACCCGGGTGTCCTCGAAGATCGGGGTTTGCCATTCATCGAAGCCATAGGTGGCGGCAACCAGGCGCGCGACCTCCGCGACGCGGTGGAAGCGGCGCTGTTCCTCGCCGATCAGGTCATGGGTGCCGCGGGCGGGCTGCAGAGCGCTCAAAATCGGGTCCTTGGTGGGTTTGCGCCGGCTTATATAAGCGCGGGCGGGGCGGCAAGCTACTCGGGATGCTGGAAGCGCGCATCCGGCTGGCGCGATGGCGAATCACCCACGGTGTCGCCGGCCGTCCGCGGATGCGGCGGCATGTCGAACTGAACAGCGATCCTCGCCTCCCGCATGGTGAAATCGCGCGTCTGCTGATACACGCCGCCGCCATGATCACGAAGCGCTCCGACCGCACCTTCGCCTTGCTCCTTCGCCTGTGGCGGGAACACCTGATCCACCATAAGCCCCGCCTGCTTCTGGTGACGGCGCTAACATTGCTGATGGCCGGCACCACGGCGCTGTATCCGGTGGTCATCAACCACGCCTTCGACATGTTCACTGCCCATGATCAGCGGATCCTCTACCAAATCCCCGCCCTGGTGATCTTCGTCACCGGCGTGAAGGCGATCGCGCAGTATTTCCAGAACGTGCAGGTCCAGCAGGTTGTCCTGCTGGTGATCCGCGAACTGCAAGGCCGCATGTTCGCTCATCTGACACGCGCGGACTTGGCCCGCCTGGAGCGCGAAGCCCCCGCCCAGCTTGCTGCCCATTTCACCACCGATGCCGCCACCATCCGCGAGGCCCTGACGAAGGCCGTCAACGGGGTCGCCGACGTTATCACCGTCATCGGCCTCATCGGCAGCATGATCTACCTGAATTGGCTGCTGTCGTTGATCGCCGCCTCGATGTACCCGCTGGCGATCATGCCGATCGAGCGCATCGGCCGCCGGGTCCGCAAAGCCTCGGGCGGCATGCAGGAACGCGTCGGTGCCACCGCCGCCCTGCTGAATGAAAGTTTCGCCCAGGCCCGTACCGTCCGCGCCTACCGGCTTGAAGCGCAGGAAAGCCGCCGAGCGGACGCTGCCTTCGCCGACCTGTATAAATCGCTGCTGCGGATGACCAAGAGCCGCTCCCGCGTCGAACCGGTGCTGGAGGTTCTGGGCGGCGCCGCGGTTGCCGCTGTGATCGGGTTCGAAGGCTGGCGCGCCGCCGTCAGCGACCACGCGCTGGGCGACTTCACCGGCTTCGTCGCGGCTTTGCTGATCGCAGCCCGTCCGCTTCGCGCCCTGGGGTCGCTCAATGCCGCTCTGCAGGAGGGTCTCGCTGGCATGGTGCGTGTCTTCACCATTATCGACGAGCAGCCAACCATCAAGGACAACCTCGGCGCCACGCCGTTGCCCGCCGGTCTGGGCCATGTCGAGTTCGACAATGTCCGCTTCGTTTATCCCGACGGCCGCGAGGGCCTGCGTGGCCTGACGTTCCAGGCGCTTCCCGGCACCACGGTCGCCCTTGTCGGCCCCTCGGGCGGCGGCAAATCCACCGCCCTGGCGATGATCCCCCGGTTACAGGACGCATCGGCAGGCGCCGTGCGCATCGACGGCGCCGATGTTCGCGCCGTTACGCTGGCCAGCCTGCGCGATTCCATCGCCTATGTCGGCCAGGACGCGCTGCTGTTCGACGACACCGTGGCCGCCAATATCGCCATGGGCCGACCCACCGCCTCCCGCGCTGAAATCGAGGCCGCCGCTGAGGCCGCCGCGGCGGCCGGCTTCATTGCGGCTTTGCCGCTTGGATACGAAACCGTAGTGGGTCCCGGCGGCCAGCGCCTGTCGGGCGGTCAGCGCCAGCGCGTTTCCCTGGCACGTGCGCTGCTGCGCAATCCTCGGATCCTGCTGCTGGACGAGGCCACCAGCGCGCTCGATACGGAAAGCGAGGCCGCTGTCCAGACCGCGCTGGCTGCGTTGCGTAAAGGCCGGACCACCATTGTGATCGCCCACCGCCTGTCCACCGTCCGCGATGCCGATCTGGTCGTCGCCCTGGCCGATGGTCAGGCTCAGGAAAGCGGCACCCACGCGCAACTGATGGAACAGGACGGCTTGTACGCCCGCCTTGTCCGCAGCCAAAGCCTGCTGGGGGCCTGACGGCGAAGCGATAACGCCGGCGCCGGCCTGAAAACGGTTCGAAGCATGCCCGATTGAGGGTCGCTGATCCTGTTCGGCGCGGACCCGTTCAACTTCGTCCTGCCGCGATGATCCAACGCATTCCATCACTCTGACTTCCGGCATCAGCCATGGCTTCGCCTCGGCGTCCGATCGGCCGACATGAACATCAAGCGGCGCCCGGGGATTTTCCCCGTTGGAGAGGACGTCGAAATGAATACCTCGACGCCGGCCGCCCGCTTGTGTCCAGCACCTACTCGGCCGCGAGCTTCTCCGACGCCGCTGCCTTCAGTTCCGCCGCCTTCTTCTCCACCAGCTCGACAATGTGGTCCACCATTGCGGCCCCATCAATCGTGTGGTCCTGCTTGCCCGCGCTGTACACCATGTGGCGGCCGTTGCCGCCGCCGGTCACGCCGATATCGGTCATCAGCGCCTCGCCCGGCCCGTTCACCACGCAGCCGATAATCGACAGGGTCAGCGGTGTTTCGATATGCCCCAGCCGATCTTCCAACGTGCGCACCGTTTCGATCACGTTGTAGCCTTGCCGGGCACAGGACGGGCACGAGATCACCTTGACCCCGCGATGGCGAATGCCCAGCGTCTTCAGGATATCCCAGCCGACGCGGACTTCTTCTTCCGGCTCATCCGATAGCGATACGCGCATTGTATCGCCGATCCCGGCCCAAAGCAGCGAACCCAGCCCGACCGAGGACTTCACCGTCCCCATGCGGCGGCCGCCGGCCTCGGTGATGCCGATATGCAACGGATGGTCGCAGACTTCGGCCAGTTGCTGATAGGCCGCCACCGCCAGGAACACGTCGGACGCCTTCACGCTGATCTTGAAGTCGTGGAAATCGTGTTGTTGCAGGATGTTGGCGTGATACAGCGCGCTTTCCACCAGGGCTTCCGGGTTGGGTTCGCCGTATTTCTCCAGCAGGTGCTTTTCCAGCGATCCGGCATTGACGCCGATGCGCATGGAGCAGCCGTGGTCGCGCGCGGCCTTGATGACCTCTTTCACCCGTTCGTCGCTGCCGATGTTGCCGGGGTTGATGCGCAAGCAGGCTGCACCGCTCTCCGCCGCTTCCAGCGCGCGCTTATAATGAAAGTGGATGTCCGCCACGATCGGCACGTCCACCTGCCGGACAATGTCCTTCAGCGCGAAGGCGCTTTCCTGATCGGGGCAGGACACGCGGACGATATCGACGCCCGCCGCCTCGGCCCGCTTGATCTGCGCCACCGTCGCCGCGACGTCGTGGGTCAGGGTGTTCGTCATGGTCTGTACGGTGATCGGCGCGCCATCGCCAACCGGCACCTTGCCGACATAAACCCGGCGGGATTTGCGCCGGACGATTTCCTGGTAAGGGCGATAGCTGCTCATGCGAGTCTCCTACATCACGGCGTACGCGTGGGCGCGGCAATGTCCTCGCCGCGCGATCTGGCCGCTATTATGGGGTGTCCTGCCGCGATCCGCTACTGCCGAGGCCGTGTGGGGGCCATCGGTGCGGCGGCGGCAACGGCCAGCTTGCCGTCTTTGATCTGGTCTGGGTCGAGTGTCAGGTCCCGCCGGACAGCGCCATTGCCGCCCAAGGCGGCGGTCGTCACGCCGTCAACGAGGATTTCGGTGCCACCGGCGTTGCCGGTCGTCAGCAGCAGATCGTTACGCGGCGGCACGGGCCATGTCTCGCCGGTTTTGAGAACCCGGTTCAGCAGAACGGTTCCTGCATGATCCTTGACCAGCAGCCATGCATCAGCCGCGGCCCTTATCAAAAGCCGGCCAGTGTCCGGCGCGGGCGCTGCCACTGGGGGCATCAGGCTGCTATCCGGTGCATCGCTGGCCGGGCGAGGTGGAAGCTGGGCCGCGGCCGCCGATGTTGGAGAGATCGCCATAACTGGCGGCGCGGGATAAGCGGAGGTATCGGGCGTTCCGGGGGCGGCGAGGACAATTTGCGGTGCGGCGGCGGGGCCTGCTTCGGTTGCCGGCGGTGGCGGTGCGGCAACGGCTTGTTCCGCCAGCGGGGCCAACCGTTCTGGTACCGCCGTGACGGTTTCGGCGGGCAAACGGCCTTCGCCAGACAGACGATACCAGCCGGCATAGGTGCCGACCAGCAGGACCAGGCCGACCAGCATGACCGCTCCGGCGGGAAGCCCGCGCTCCGGCATCGGAACCGGGAAACGGAGTTGTGGCCCGCGGCTGACCTCGGCCGCCTCAGTGCGGAAGCGTCGCACCATTTCCTCGGGGTCGAGGCCAAGCGCGCCGGCATAGGTTCGCACGAATGCCAAGGCATAGGCGTTGCCGGGCAAGGAGGAGATGTCGCCCCGTTCCAAAGCTTCCAGGTGGGGTAACCGGATACGCAGGCGATGGGCAACCAAATCCAACGACCAGCCAAGACGTTCCCGAGCCGCCTGCAGATCGGCACCGGCCCCTGCAGCTGCGCGCGGCTCCATCACCAATGGCGTGACGGTTGACATCATGTCCCGACTTTCAACCAGCCTAGACCTGCGTTCCTGCAGCACTGGCAGCCCCGTTTCTGGCCTGATTCAATTGGCAACAGCGTCGCAAGCTCCCCGTTTACAAACAGGCCTGGACGCACGGTTTCTAGACCACACGATAAGTTTTTCCAACGCCTTAAATTTGGGGGTTTTAAACATTGACGGGAGTCCGGGCGCGTAACGGTGGCAAAATTAATGCGCTGAATGACAAATTTGCAACCCAAATATAGCGAAGCAACCGTCAGGCCAGGATGCCCTGCTCTCGCGCCCAAGTTGCAACCGACTCGCGCAGGCCACCGCCACCGCCCCGCCTGATCGCCGTCAGTACCGATCGGAAGGCACCAAGATCGGCCTGCGACAACATCGCCTTTATCGGCAAAATGCTGCCTGCTGGCATCGACAGAGTTGTCATCCCCAGCGCCGCGAGAACCAGTGCCTCCAGCGGTTTCGACGCAGCTTCGCCGCACAGCGACATCGGGATGGAGGCGGCATTTGCTGCAACTATAAGTTGTTCAAGAATATCCAGAACTGGCGGAGACAAAAAATCGTAGCGGTCGTAAAGCGATGGCGTTCCGCGGTCGGCCGCGAAAAGAAACTGTAATAAATCGTTCGAGCCAACCGAGATGAAATCGACCGCTTTCAGCAGTTCGGGCAACTGCCACATCAGCGCGGGGATCTCCAGCATGGTTCCGATCCGCAGCCTGCCGGGCGCCGGGCGGACGCGGCTGGCCTCCGCCATCATCAGCGCCTTCGCGGCGCGGAACTCGGCGACCGTGGCCACCATCGGGAACATCACAGACAGATCGCGGCCGCCGGCCGCCAGCAACAGCGCCCGCAACTGCCGCCGCAACAGGGCAGGGCGGTCCAGCCCCACCCGCAGCGACCGCCAGCCCATCGCCGGGTTTTCCTCCTCGCTGATCGTCCCGGGCAGCAGCTTGTCGGCGCCCAGATCGAGCGTGCGGAACAGCACCGGCTTGTCTCCGGCCTCGTCCATGACCCGAGCATAGATGGCGGCCTGTTCGGCAACGTCGGCGACAGAGCCGCGGGCCAGCATCGCGATCTCGGTTCGGAACAGGCCGATCCCGTCAGCGCCGGTGCGGGCCAGTTGCGGCAGTTCGATGCTCAGCCCGACATTCAGCATCAGTTTCATCGCGACGCCATCGGCGGTCGCCGCCGCCCGCCCGCGCCACGTCGCCAGTTCCGCATATTTGGCGTTGCGTGCTTCCTGTGCCCGCAGATAGGCGCGCTGGACCTCGGCCTCTGGCCGCAGGATCAATTGCCCTTCATCCGCGTCGATCAGCGCATCATCGCCTTGTTCGGCGCTATCCAGCATGCCGCGCAGAGTGCCAAGGGCGGGAATCCCCAGCGCGCGCGCCAGGATTGCGGCATGACCCGACGGGCTGGCTTCCTCCACCGCGACACCGGCGATGCCCCTGGCGTGCCAGTCCAGCAACTCGGCCGGACCGAGGCGCCGGGCGAGCAGGATCCCGCCTCCGGGAACTGGCGTGCGCGGCGCTTCGCCCATCAGCGCTGTCAGCAGCCGGTTCGCCAGGTCCTCCATGTCCGCCAGGCGCTCGCGCAGATACGGGTCGTTGATCCGCCGCATCCGGTCATGCAATTCGCTGGCGACCCGTTGAACCGCGGCTTCGGCGGTCAGGCCGCCGCGGATCACATCACCGACCCGACGTAGCCAACCGGCGTCTGACGCCACCAACCGGTACGCTTCCAGCACCTCGCGGGAGGCGGTGACGTCCGCTGTGCGCCCATTGTTCGGTACATCAGCGAACAGATCGTCCAGACCGCGTCGCATGCGATCCATCGCCTGCTCAAGCCGAACCTGTTCGGCTTGCGGATTATCGGCCAGCAGCCGCACGACCGGACGAGCGGAACGCAGTAAGACGACCGGACCAACCGCGATGCCCCCCATCAAGGGCGTTCCCGTAAACAAGCGCGGCACCGTGGCACCCAGCCCCTCTGGCGAGCCGTCAATGGCGCCGCTGCCGGACAGCATCTCCGCCAGCAGCATGGCGACGGTTTCCAGGTCATCGACTTCGTGTTCGGTGAAATTGCGCGGCGTGCGGTTTTGCACCACCAGCACGCCCAGCGTTCGGCCGCCCCTTCGCACCGGGACCGACAGCATGGAGGCAAACGGTTCCTCGCCGGTTTCCGGTCGATACGCGAACGCTGGATGGTTTTGCGCATCCGGCAGGTTCATCACCGCCCCGGTTGCCGCGCAGAGCCCGACGATGCCCTCGCCCACCCGCAACCGGGTCCGCCCGATCGCGTCCTGCTTCAAGCCCTCGGTGGCGGCGAGTTCCAGAATGTCGCCCGGGCGCTGGACGTAAACCGAGCAGACTTCGGAGACGAGTTCTGACGCCACAAGCTGCACCAGCGCCGACAGCGGCGCGGCGCCATGGGCGCGCAGATCACGCAGGCGGGACAGCAAGCGGCGCGGTCCGCTCATGGCAAGCGGGCGATCGTGGTGATGGTCATTTCGCTATCGCCCTCCTTTCTGCCGGAGCCGGCCATTACGGGGCAGGCATGGCTGAAAGATGGCAAGCAAAACGCTTGGATCAAGGAAACCCGGGGCTGTCACCATGTCAGTGGCGGCCCCTGTTGCCTGTCAGATACGTTCTGCCCTGGCCGCGAGGGCCGCCACGGCCTGGCCGATCAATTCCTGGATGATCTCGGCCACCGGCTGGATGCTGGTGACCATGCCGACCGACTGGCCCGCCATCACCGACCCGGTTTCGATATCGCCATCGATTACCGCGCGCCGCAGTGCCCCGGCCCAGAACCGTTCCACCAGAAGCTGTGCCTCTTCCTTGGTCACCTCGCCGGCCAGGAACTTGTCCCGGGTCTCGGCCTGATGCGCCATGAACTTCTTGGTGCCGTCGTTGACCAGCCCGCGCACCGGGATCACCGGCAGGCGGGGGTCCAGCTCCACCGACGGCATCGCATCGCGCGCATTGGCGTGGACGAAGAACTTCTTGAACTTCTCATGCGCGATCGACTCAGCCGACGCGGCGAAACGGGTGCCAAGCTGAGCACCCGACGCGCCCATTTCCAGATAGGACAGGATCGCCTCGCCACGACCTAGCCCGCCGGCGACGAACACTGGCACCTCGCGCAGATGCGGCAGGATTTCCTGCGCCAGAACGGTCAGCGACACCGGCCCGATATGGCCGCCGGCCTCCGACCCCTCGATCACGATCGCATCGGCGCCCGAACGGACCAGCCGCTTGGCCAAAGACAGAGCGGGCGCGAAGGCAATCAATTTGGCGCCGCCATCCTTCACCGCCTTCACCGCCGGACCGGGCGGAATGCCGCCGGCCAGAACGATGTGGCTGACCTTCGCCTCCAGGCACACGCGGACCAGATCGGTCAGTTCCGGGTGCATGGTGATCAGGTTCACGCCGAACGGCTTGGCGGTCAGCGCCTGGGTCCCGGCGATCTGTTCAGCCAGTTGCGCCGGGCTCATGGCCCCGCACGCGATCACCCCGAACCCGCCGGCGTTGGAGATCGCCGAAACCAGGTGCTTCTCCGACACCCAGCTCATCGCCCCGCCTAGAATGGCATACTCGCAGCCAAGGAAGGCAGTGCCGCGCGACCACAACCGGTCAAGCTGGGCGCGGGCGGCCGTCAGGGACTCAGGCTGCATCGAGGCCATACGCGGTATGCAGGGCGCGGACCGCCAGTTCCGTATATTCCGCGGCGATCAGCACGCTGACCTTGATTTCGCTGGTGGAGATCACCTGGATATTGATCGCCTTGTCGGCCAGGGCGCTGAACATCGTGTTGGCGACACCCGCATGGCTGCGCATGCCCACACCGACGACGCTGATCTTCGCGACGTCCGGGTCTTCCAGGATTTCGCCGTAGTTGATCTGGCTTTTGATCGCGGCCAGAGCCGACCGGGCACGCGGCAGATCGGCCTTGCCGACGGTGAACGTCATGTCGGTGGTGCCGTCGTCGGAGATATTCTGCACGATCATATCGACATTGGCGTTCTGCTCCGCCAGCGCGCCGAAGATGGCGGCGGCGATGCCTGGACGGTCCGGCACCCGGCGGACAGTGATCTTCGCCTCATCGCGGGAGTAGGCGATCCCCGACACATTCTCTTTTTCCACGATCTCGTCCTCATCCACCACCAGTGTTCCGGTGTCCTCGCCCGGCAGCGCGTCCGTGAAGCTGGACAGCACCCGCACCCGGACGCGTTCGTTCATCGCCAGTTCCACGCTTCGGGTCTGCAGCACCTTGGCGCCAACAGACGCGAGTTCCAGCATCTCCTCATACGCTATTTTCGCCAGCTTGCGCGCTTTTGGCACGATCCGCGGGTCGGTCGTATAGACGCCATCGACATCGGTATAGATGTCGCAGCGATCCGCCTTCAGCGCGGCGGCCAGGGCCACGGCCGAGGTATCGGACCCGCCCCGCCCCAGTGTTGTGATCCGGTTATCGGGCGCGATCCCCTGGAACCCGGCGACCACGGCCACCTGACCCTGGCCCATGCGGCGCACCAGTTCCTCGCCCTCGATCGACTGGATGCGTGCCTTGCCGTGCGCGGTATCGGTGCGGATCGGGATCTGCCACCCTTGCCAGGATCGTGCATCGACCCCGTTCTCTTGCAGGCAGATCGCCAGCAGGCCAGACGTCACCTGCTCCCCGGTCGCGACCACGGAGTCGTATTCCCGAGCGTCGTGGAGCGGGGAGAGGTCGGAGCACCATTT
>DAIEHR010000060.1 GCA_027353465.1 Acetobacteraceae bacterium
GGGGGTTTTGGCGATCGTCTGCGACTCCACGAACGCCATGGTCGAAGGCCACTCGGGCAGCGAACTCGACGTCCGCAGGACGCTGTCCGCGCTGGTGCGCGACCTGCGTGGCCGCGTGGCCGTGACCTGCTTCGCCAGCAACGTCGCGCGCATGGAATCCGTGGCGCTCGCCGCCCGCGACGCCGGCCGCAGCGTGGCCATCGTCGGCCGGTCGCTGCGTAACATGGACGCCGCCGCGCGCGAGTGCGGCTATATGACGACGCTGCCGCCGTTCCTCACCGAGGACGACATCGACGATGTCCCCGACGACAACATCCTGCTGCTAATCACCGGAAGCCAAGGTGAAGCCCGCAGCGCACTGTCGCGGATCGCCCGCGACGACCATCCTCGCGTTTCGCTGGGGGAGGGCGATACCGTCATCTATTCGTCGCGGATGATCCCCGGGAACGAAAAGGCGATCGCCACTGTACAGGACAGCTTGGTGCGACGCGGCGTGCGGTTGATGACCGACGACGATCATCTGGTGCACGTTTCCGGCCACCCGGCGCGCGACGAGCTGCGCCGGATGTACAAGCTGGTGAAGCCGCGCTACTCCGTCCCCGTTCATGGCGAATGGCGGCACTTGTCCGCCCATGCCGAACTGGCTCGGGAGGCTGGGTCCACCCCGTTCATGATGGAAGACGGCGATATTATCACGTTGTCGCCCGGCCGTCCGGCGATTACCGACAGCGCCCCCGTTGGCCGGCTGGTGCTGGATGGCACCCGTCTGGTGCCGCTGAAGGGCGAGGTGATGTCCGCCCGCCGCCGCATGCTGTTCAATGGCATCGTCGTCGCCAGTCTGGCCGTCGATCGGTCGGGCGTCCTGTTGGGTCAGCCCAAGCTCAGCGCACCTGGCCTGCTTGACCCGGACGATCCCGACACCTCGCGCGTTGCCGATGACTTCGCGGACACGCTGCGCGACCTGCCATCCAGTTTGCGGCGTGATGATGCGGGGCTTGAGGACGCCGCGCGTTCGGCTCTGCGCCGAGCGCTGGGGCGGAAGCTTGGAAAGCGTCCGCTGGTGGATGTGCATCTTATTCGGGTCTGATCGCTATGAACTGGTTCACAGGCATCGTGCTGTTTGTGATGATTTGGTGGACCGCGCTGTTCGCGGTCCTGCCGATCGGCACCAAACCGGTGGTTCAGGCGGACGACAAAAGCGGCTGGCGTGGCGCCCCAGAGCGACCGCGCATCCTACGTAAGGTTATCATTACGACGATAGTCACATGCGTACTTTGGACAGCATCGTACCTGCTGATCCAAAGCGACTTTGTCAGCTTTCGGCACGGCTATTTTGCCGACCAGGACGATTAGTATTCTTTTTCAGGACGTTATGCCTGTAATGCCCCGCCTCGACGAATGGAGGATCGCGTCCTCGATTCGTCGGGCGGATGGCGTTTCCTCCCCAAACCCAGGCAACTTACTGACCGGTAAGCGGCCTGACGCCTTGTTAACCAATCCGCGTGGCGAAGTCACGGGGTTTCCTTGCTTTTGGACCCGATAACGCGGAGTTTATTACGCAAAAATGTTGTGCGGCGCACAAAAATTACAAAATGAGCCGAAGTTTATGTCGTTCCGAACTCTGTAGCCGTCCGAGTCGGCAATATATTACCAGCGGTCGATCCGTTGTCCCCGCCATGATTATCATCGCCCCTCCGAACCCGCTGCGCGCGCAAAGCTGGTAGCGTGATCGGGGCAAAAGCGTTACCACCCACTCCCCCGACACCAGGAACGGAACCCGATCGCGATGCGCCTGTCCCGCGGCTTTATCCCCACGCTCAAGGAAACGCCGAATGAGGCGCAGATCGCCTCGCACCGGCTTATGCTGCGGGCCGGGCTGGTGCGGCAGACTTCCGCCGGCATTTACGCCTGGCTTCCGCTTGGACTCCGGGTGTTGCGCAATATCGAGCGGCTGGTGCGGGAGGAGCAGGACCGGGCAGGCGCGCAGGAAATCCTGATGCCGACCATCCAGCCGGCGGATCTGTGGCGCGAAAGCGGCCGCTATGACGATTACGGCGCGGAGATGCTGCGCATCAAGGACCGGCACGACCGCGACATGCTGTACGGGCCGACCAACGAGGAAATGGTCACCGACCTGTTCCGTCAGGCGGTCAAAAGCTACAAGGAGCTGCCGCAGATCCTCTACCACATTCAGTGGAAGTTTCGCGATGAGGTCCGCCCCCGCTTCGGTGTGATGCGCGGGCGCGAATTCCTGATGAAGGATGCCTATTCGTTCGATCTCGACCATGCCGGTGCGGTCTCCAGCTACCGTAAGATGATGCTGGCCTACATGCGGACCTTCCAGCGCATGGGCCTGAAGGCGATCCCGATGGAGGCGGACACTGGCCCGATCGGCGGCGACCTCAGCCATGAATTCATCATCCTGGCCCCGACCGGCGAGAGCCAGGTGTATTACGACGCGGCGTTCGAGGAGATCGACTACCTATCCGCCGGCGCCGGCGGCTTCAGCCACGAGCGCCCGGAAGATCTGGAACGGTTCTTCAAGGAGATGACCACCCACTACGCCGCCACCGACGAAAAGCACGATCTGGGCCGGTGGGAGCAGGTGGCCGCAAAGCGTGAAGGCCGTGGCATTGAGGTCGGTCACATCTTCTACTTCGGCACCAAGTACACCAAGTCGATGAACGCCACCGTCGCCGGCCCCGATGGCAAGCCGCTGCACCCGGAAATGGGCAGTTACGGCATCGGCGTATCCCGTCTGGTAGGCGCGGTGATCGAGGCCAGCCACGACGATAATGGCATCATCTGGCCCGACAGCATCGCCCCGTTCAAGGCGGCGATCCTGAACCTGAAGGTCGGCGACGCCGCCTGCGATGCGATGTGCGAACAATTGTATGCCGCGTTCGACGGCAATGCATTGTACGACGACCGAACCGACCGGGCGGGCGCGAAATTCGCCGATGCGGACCTGATGGGCCATCCCTGGCAGATCGTCGTTGGCCCACGCGGCGCGGCGGCAGGAAAGGTCGAACTGAAGCGTCGCGCAACTGGCGAACGGGTCGAGGTTTCGGTGGAAGAAGCACTGAAACTGTGCGGCGCGGCGTGATTTCGCGCCTCCTGCCAGGTAAGCGGCGCTTTTGATGTTCGGCCCATTCGAACGCATGGTCGCCGGCCGCTATCTCCGCGCCAGGAAGGGCGAGCGGTTCGTCTCGATCATCGCCATCTTCTCGCTGGTCGGCATTGCCCTGGGCGTGGCGACCCTGATCGTCGTGACCTCGGTCATGAGCGGCTTTCAGGTCGAGCTCGTCTCGCGCATCCTGGGTGTGAACGGGCACATCACGATCGAGGCCTATGCCGGCCAGAAACTGGACAACTACCAGCCGCTGGTCGCGCAAATCCGGGGCATAGGGGACGTTGTCTCCGCTACACCTATGCTGGATGGGCAGGCATTGCTCAGCACCGAAGGCGGCGGCGCGCGCGGCGGGCTGGTGCGTGGTATCAGCCTGGACGACCTGCGGGCGCTGCATCCAATCAGCGATCACATCCTCGCCGGATCGCTGAACGACTTTGCCGGCGACGATGCCATTGTCGTGGGCATCGGCCTTGCCAGTACATACCGGCTGCGCGTCGGATCGCCCCTGACAGTGATCTCGCCAGAGGGTGCGGCCACCGCGTTCGGCACCATCCCACGGGTGCGGGCTTACAAAGTGGTGGCGATTTTCGACGCCGGGTTGAACGACTACAACAGCAGCGTCGTGTTTCTGCCGCTGCCCGCCGCGCAGGTGTTCTTCCAGAAACCCAACGCGGTCACCGGGATCGAGATCAGGCTGCGCGATCCCGACCAGGTTGGGGAAGTCGGCAAGCAACTGGGGCCGATGCTGCACGGCCGGCAAGTGTATGCGCGCGACTGGCGGCACGCCAACGACACCATTATCGGTGTATTGCAGGTACAGAAAGACACGATGTTCATCGTCCTGGGCATGATCGTGCTGGTCGCCGCGTTCAACGTGGTGTCGTCGCTGATCATGCTGGTCAAGGACAAGCGCGCCGACATCGCCGTGCTGCGGACGATCGGCGCCTCCAGCTTCGCCGTGCTGCGCATCTTCCTGATGTGCGGCGCGTTTGTCGGTGTCACCGGCACGCTGATCGGCACCATCATCGGTGTGGTCTTCTGCCACTATATCCACGCCATTCAGCACTTCATCGAACAGATCACCGGCGGCCGGGTGTTCGATGCCTCGGTGTTCATGCTGACCGAACTGCCGAACACCATCGACTGGGCGGATGTGATCCGCGTCGTCGCGCTAGGCCTGATCCTGTCGCTGCTGGCCACGCTCTATCCAAGCTGGCGCGCTGCTCGAACCGACCCGGTGGAGGCGCTGCGGCATGAATAACCCCCTGGTTCTGCGCGCCGTCACCCGGGTTTATCGCGGCGATGCCGGCGATCTGCCGGTGCTGCGTGGTGCCGATCTGTCGGTGCGCGCTGGGGAGATCGTCGCGCTGGTGGCACCCTCCGGGGCGGGGAAATCCACGCTGCTGCATGTAGCCGGCTTGCTGGATCGGCCGGACGGAGGTTCGGTGCTGATCGAGGGCCGTGACGCCGGCGGCTTGCCGGATGCCGAACGCACCGCGATCCGCCGCGACACCATCGGCTTCGTCTATCAGTTCCATCACCTCTTGCCCGAATTCACCGCGCTAGAGAACGTCGTCCTGCCACAGATGATCGCCGGAAAGCCGCGTCGGCTAGCTGAGGAACGTGCCCGGACCCTGCTGACGACCTTCGGGCTGGCATCGCGGCTCGGACACCTGCCGGGCAAACTGTCGGGCGGGGAGCAGCAGCGCGTCGCGATCGCCCGCGCATTGGCGAACGGGCCGAAATTGCTGCTGGCGGATGAGCCGACCGGCAATCTGGATGTCGCGACCGCCGAAGCGGTGTTTGCCGAATTGCTCTCCATCGTCCGGGAGCACGGCCTGGCCGCCTTGATCGCAACCCATAATCCGGATCTGGCCGCCAGGATGGACCGCACCGTAACCCTGCGGGACGGCCGCCTGGCCTGAACCCCGGGTGTAACGATGAATGCGAAGTAATGCCGCCGCCGCTTGAAGCGGTACTGTCCGGCGCGGTATTAAAGGTTCGTGTTCTTATCGGAGCAGGAGGTGACAATGCGTGTTTCCCTACCCTCGATTTTAGCCATCGGCGCGTTCGTGGCGGCCGCCGGGGCGGTTGCGCCCGCGATGGCGCAGGACAGTCAGGTACACGTCATGGCAGTCCAACTGCCGGGCGGCGCTATCGAGCACATTCAGTATGTCGGCGACGTGCCGCCGCGCGTGGTCCTTATGCCCGCGCCAACAATGGTCGCTGTCCCGATGGTCGCCGCCGATCCGTTTGCCGCGTTGGTTCGGATTTCGGCGATGATGAATCAGCAGGTTGACGCGATGATGCGGCAAGGCGCGGTTTCCGCCGCTCCGGGCAGCGGTTTTTGCAGCCACAGCACGCGGATTACGTTCCAGCCCGGCGAGGCAAAGCCCACAGTGGTATCCACCACCTCCGGCGATTGCGGCTCGGATCGGGGACCCGGGATGCCATCCGGCGTGACGGTTCCAGCCCCGTCAGCGGTCCCGCATACGCTTGAGGTTAATGCGACCGCGCCGGTAACAGGCACCGAACCGGTCAAGGTTGCCTGGAACAAGTAAGGGCTGCTCCCCTCGGGCGCTAGAACAGGGCAGCGACCGGTCGGGTCGCTGCCCTTCGCGTGATGAGGTTTGGCAGAAAGCCGTTACAGCCGACCAGACGCCACGCTGGGGCATGCAACAACCGCTTCAGGTCTGGGAAGTCGTTCGAAGTCGAACTCAATGGTGGCCGGGCTCGATCCCAGGGTTGCCGGAGACCGCGGCGTTATGGCGGCGAGCTTCGGCTGTGGTGACGATTGCATCGACGATCGCATGATAGCCGGTGCAGCGGCAGTAATTGCCGGATAGATGCTCGCGGACGGTTTCGCGATCCGGCGCCGCGTCGCGCACCAGCAAATCCTGTGCGGCGATCAGCATCCCGGGCGTACAGTAGCCGCACTGCAAGGCGTTGCGGTCATGGAACGCCTGTTGCAGGTCGGCGATCTCGCCGCTGTCCGACAGACCCTCGATTGTTTCGACGACGCACCCGTCAGCCTGCACGGCCAACACCAGGCAGGCTCGGGCCAGAGCACCGTCTATCCGCACCGTGCAGGCGCCGCAGACGCCGTGTTCGCAGCCCAGATGGGTTCCGGTCAGCGACAGGTGCTCACGCAGAAAGTCGCCCAAATGCAAACGTGGTTCCACTTCGGCGCCGATAATCTCACCGTTGACGGTCAAGCTGATGTTCATGGCTGTAGTCCTAACGCCGTCATTGCCCGTTGGCGCAATACGCCCGCCAGATGCAGTCGCATCGCCGCGGTCGCCTGCAGGTCGGTTTGCGGGTTCAGGTCCAGCGGCGCCGAGGCATGGAACAGCACGGGCCGGTCGGATACTGAGAAGAATGCCAAGCGCTCGCCCGAGGCCGCCAGCCCGACGATCGCATAATCGCCGCTACGCCGGGCGATCTCCTGGAAGAAGAAGTTGGGGACGGGGAGGGGGATGTGGATGGCGGTCAGTATTTCGTCCGGTTCCAGGGCGGTCTGGAACAGTCCAGTGAAGAAATCCCCGGCGGCGATGGTGCGGGCGCCGGTGGCCGAGGTTGCATGGAACGCCGCATTCAGGGCCAGCATGCAAGCGGGCAGTTCCGAGGCGGGGTCGGCATGCGCCAGATTGCCGCCGATCGTGCCGCGTGCCCTGATGGCCGGATGGGCGACGTGGCGCATGGCTTCGGTCAGCAGCGGGACGTGTGACGCGACGGTGGCGCTGCGCAGCAGGGTCTCGTGCCGCACCAGCGCGCCGATATGCAGCGCGTTGCCGCGGACTTCGATACCGTCCAGGCCGGTTATGCGGCCGATGTCGATCAGCACCGACGGTGAGGCCAGCCGCAGGTTCATCGCCGGCAGCAGGCTTTGGCCGCCGGCCAGCAAGCGGGCGTCCGGACCGTACTGGCCGAGCAGCGCGCAGGCGTCGGTGGCGCTGTCCGCCCTGACGTAATCGAATGCCGGCGCTTTCATTCCAGTTCGGTCTCCTCGGGTTGCCCGGTTCGCTGGTGTTGAGTACGTGAGCGGCGGGGAAATAACAATCGGAGTGTCTCTCGATGGCTGGAACAGTGGGCATCATCGGTCTGGGCATCATGGGCGGGGCAATCGCGAACAACCTGATCGAGCGTGGGTGGACGGTATTCGGCACCGATATCAATCCGGCAAAGCAGGATGCGTTGACCCGCGCCGGGGGCACCGCGTGTGCCGATATTGCCGCCGTTTGCGCCGCGGCGCCGGTGATTCTGACCAGTCTGCCGTCGCCGGTTGCGCTGGCCGCCGTGGCCGCCGCCATCGCCGCAACGCCCGCACCGCGCGTCGTGGTGGAAACCAGCACCATGGCGCTGGCCGACAAGCTGGCGGCGGAGGCGGTGCTGTCGCAAGCCGGGCATATCGCACTGGACTGCACTCTCAGCGGCACCGGGGCGCAGGCGGTAAACCGCGACCTGGTGATCTATGCCAGCGGGGATACGGCCGTCATCGCGGCGCAGATGCCAATGTTCGGCGATTTCGCCCGGGCGGCGCACGATATCGGGGCGTTCGGCAACGGCACGCGGATGAAACTGGTGGCGAACCTGCTGGTGGCGGTTCATAACGTCGCGGCGGCCGAGGCGATGGTGCTGGCCAACGCCGCCGGGCTGGACCCCGATCTGGTGGTGAAGATCGCCGGGTCCGGCGCGGGCGCCTCCCGGATGTTCGACATGCGGGCGCCGATGATGGCGGCGCGATCCTACCTGCCAGCGACGATGCGGGTGTCGATGTGGCAGAAGGATATGGACATTATCGGCACCTATGCGCGCGAACTAGGGGTTTCGCTGCCGCTGTTCGAGGCGAGCGCGCCGATCTACACACAAGCCATGGACGCGGGGCTGGGGGATCAGGATACGGCGGCGGTGTTCGCGGTGCTGGACCGGGGGCGGCAATCCGGGGGTTAGATGTCGTCCTGCAACTCCGGCACCGTGAACCACACCCAGGCCAGATTGCCGGCCAGCAGCAGGGCCGTCACCACGAATACCCACCGTATCCCGAAGCCGGCCGCGATGCCGCCCCCCATCAGCGGCCCTAGCGAGTTCCCCAGGAATGTCGCCGACGACGTCATGCCATAGACCGTGCCCCGGTTTTCCCGCGATACGCTGCGCCCGATCAGGGCGTTCGCGGTGGGCAGGATGCCGCCTATGAACAGCCCGACCGCGAACCGTTCCGCGAGAAATCCCCAGTAGCTGCCGACGAAAATCTGTGGAATGCTGGTTAGGGTGGCGCCCAGCAGGCAGATTAGCAGCACCTTGCGGTAGCCGATGACGTCGCTGCGATTGCCCAAGAACGGTGCCGCGACCAAATTCGCCAAGCCGGTGATCGAAAACGCGATGCCCGACAGGGTGGCGATCTCGGGCGGGGAACCGATGAGCGTCTGCACGAAGATGGTGACCACGGGCGCGATGGTCCGCGTGCTCAACTGCGCCATCAGCAGCACCAGGAACAGCGCACCCAACCCGGACGATCCGGCGATCAGCGCGAAACCGGCGAACACCGACGGCCGCCTGCCGGTCGAGACGACGGGACGGAAATCCTCCCTGACCACGACCCAGACCGCGACCAGGCCGACGCAGGTAATTCCCGCGCACCAAAAGAACGGTGTTCGGTAGCTGCCGGTCAGGTCTGCCAAAAAACCGCCGATAACTGGCCCGACCAAGGAGCCGACCAACTGCCCGGATGACAACCAGCCCAGCGCGTAGCCCAGCCGCCGCTCCGGCACCGAGCTGGCCACGAGAGCGATGGCGGCGGAGGAAAATCCCGCGAACACGCCCATGATCGCCCTGGCGCCGAAGAACTGCCAGACATTGGTGGACAGGCCCATCAGCGCCGTGAACAGCGCGATGGCGAAGCTGGAGCGGAGCAGGGCAAGTTTACGCCCGTGCTTATCGGCCACGCGCCCCCAGACCGGCGAGGCGAACGCGGCCACGAACGATGTGGCGCCGGTGATGACTCCAGCCCAAATGTCCACGCCGCGGGTGCTGGTGACCCCCAGGTCGGGCAGCATGAGCGGGATAATCGGGCTGAGGAAGTTGATGGCGCCGGTCATGACAAACTGGATACCGACCATCGCCCACAGGTTCCGCTGCCAACCCGTGTCGATTGGGCGAAGCGATGGAGAGCCCTGGTTGGGGTCTGGATCCGGCGTGTCTCTCATTCCGGCCGATGCTAACGGAACCGCGGGGGATGGGAAGGCCGGTTTGACTCCGACTGGCCCGTTTGGGAGATGTGGACCGTGGAGCCGGGGGGCCGGCAGGTCGTCGATTGAACGTCCTGGATAGAACGACATGGAATCGTAATGAAAATCGTTATTCCCGACGACTACCAGGACATCGTCGATCAGCTTGCCTGTTTCTCGATCCTGGCGGGACACGACGTGGTCCGCTACCGCCAGCCGGCGGCCGATTTCGAATCTCTGGTGGAACGTCTGCACCCTGCCGAGGCGATCGTGGCGATTCGCGAACGGGTTGATTTCTCCCGGCGGCTGATCGAGCGGCTGCCCAACCTGAAGCTGATCGCCCTGGTGGGGCGGGCGGCGACGACGATCGATTACGATGCCTGTAGGGATCACGGGGTTCTGGTGTCAGCCGGGATCAGCAATTCGCCCGTCTCACCGGCCGAACTGACGGTTGCACTGATCGTCGCTTCGCGGCGCAACATCGCGCTGGAGGCGGAGCGGATGCGGCGCGGCAACTGGCCATGCACGTTGTCGCATCGCCTGGCGGGCAGTACCCTGGGCATCTTCGGCCTGGGCGCGATCGGTTCCCTGGTCGCCAGGGCCGGGGCGGGAATGGGGATGAACGTGCTGGTTTGGGGGCAGGCGGCCTCGGCGGCGAAAGCCAATGCGGCGGGGTATGATTTCGCGGCCAGCAAGGCAGACCTGTTTGAGCGCGCGGACGTGGTGTCGTTGCACGTCCGGCTGCGTCCCGATACGCGCGGGATCGTCGGGCCGGACGATCTGATTCGGATGAAGCCCACCGCCCTGCTGGTGAACACATCGCGGGCGGAACTGATCCAGCCTGGGGCGTTGCTGGCTGGGTTGCGGGCGGGGCGGCCGGGCTTCGCCGCCGTCGATGTCTATGAACAGGAG
>DAIEHR010000067.1 GCA_027353465.1 Acetobacteraceae bacterium
TTGATCTGATTCGCGGTCCTTCCCAGCGTGCCGTACTCAAGCTGAATATTCACGCTGTCGAAATTCCGCAGACTGGCCGCGATGCTTTTGATGTGCAGGTCCGCCAGCCGCTGGACCCGGGCGTGCGGGCTGCGCAACAGATACTGGTCCAGGTCGAACACCGTCACCTCGGCATGCGGGCGAAGCTGCTGCTCCAGCGCGCGGGTATAACCGGCGATACCGCACATTTCGTCGTACGTGCTGACAATCGCCAGGCGAAGCGCGCCTGATCGCGGCGGCGTGGCTCCATCGAACAAACGAGACCTCCTGTCCCTTGCGAGCGCCCAGGCTGTCCACCGACGGACATACCGGGCGATGCGGTGACTGCGTTTGTACGGGCCCAATCCTTTACGAACGGTTAACGCGCGACAGTCGAGGCAGAAAAAATATCCGGCTGCTTTGGTTGGGTTACCGGCCGATAAAAAGGTTTTGTTAACTTGTTTCTTCTATCTTTCCGGAATTGGCGCCGGACGGGCATCCGCCCGGCTGGCATCCGAGGCAATATCTGGAACATGACCTCATGAAAGCTGCTTCGGCCGAACTTAACAGATCGGCTCATTCAGTCGTCCGGGCATTTCCGCGGCGGCGCTTCCTCTTCCTACAAGGCGTCCCCGGCGCTTTCATGCATACGCTCGGCCAGGCACTCAGGGATCGCGGCCACGGCGTCCTGCGGGTGAATTTCAACGGCGGCGACCGGCTGAACTGGCCCAGCCTGCCATTCACCGATTTTCGCGGCCGCCCGGCGGAGTGGCCGCCCTTCCTGCAACGGCTGATGCTGGATGCCGATCCGACCGATATCATACTGCACGGCGACTGCCGCCCCGTGCACCGCGTGGCCATCGAACTGGCGAACCGCCGCGGCCTCGCCGTGCATGTGTTCGAGGAAGGCTATCTGCGGCCCGACTGGATCACGCTGGAGGTTGGCGGTGTCAACGGCTACTCCCGCCTGCCGCGCGGCATCGACGCGTACCGTCTCGCGGCCCGGGTGCTGCCGCCCCGGCCAGTCCGGCCGCACGTCGCCCCTTCGGTCCGCACCCGGGCGCGCGATTGCATAGCCTATGGCGCGGCCTGCATGGCGCTGCGTCCGCTGTTTCCACGCTACGCGACCCATCGCGGCTGGTCCCTGCCGCATGAGGCCGCCGGTTGGCTGAAGCGCTCCCTGCGCGCGCCGTTCGCTCGTTGGCGCGGCAAGGCGGCGCTCCGGACGGCGGCGGCGGCCACGGGCGGATTCTATATCCTGCCGATACAGATGGATAACGACTCCCAAATCCTCTGCCATTCCGAAATCGGCGGCATGATGCGCGCTATCCGCCTGGTGGTGGCGTCGTTCGCCCACCATGCCCCGCCCGATACCGTGCTGGTGGTCAAAGAGCATCCGCTGGACAACGGCGTGATAAACTGGCGGGCGGTTACAAGCGCCGCCGCGCGCGATGCCGGTGTGCCCGGCCGGGTTGTGCTGGCCGAGGAATGCGACCTGCAACCGCTGCTGGACGACACCCTGGGCATGGTTACCGTCAACAGCACATCCGCCACTTTCGCTCTGTCTGGCGGTGTTCCCGTCATCGCCTTGGGCCGTTCGGTTTACGATCTGCCGGGCCTGACCCATCAAGGCCCATTGGAAACCTTCTGGACCGCGCCAACACCGCCGGATGCCGGCCTGCTCGACGCATTCCGGCGTGTCCTGGCCCATGCCTGCCTGCTGGAAGGCGATTTCTTCACCACCGGCGGCATTGCGAGCGGCGTCGCCGGCGCGGTCGGGCGGATCGAAGCCGCGCGCGATGCCATGACCCGGATCAATGATGTCATCACGCGGCAGGCCGCCCGCGCATGACCGCGCTCTGGCTCGATATCGCGCGGCTACTTGAACGTGCGGTTGTCGGGTCATTCACCGGCATCGACCGCGTCGAACTGGCCTATGCCGAGAACCTGCTGACGCTCGCGCCGGACCGGACCAAATTCGTGACGCTGAACCGCTGGTCCAGCCGGTTTTCAACCTTGCCAAACCGCCCGGTGCGACATTTCCTGGCAGCGGTGCGGCAGGCATGGAGCGACGGCGATATCCGCCCCTGCCAAGCCAAGGCGCTGCGACTGATGGGCGGCGCGGTGTTCTCGCTGCCGCCCCGCGATCTGAAAGCGGTGTATCTGCTGGTATCCCATCGCCATTTACATCGTCAGGCGGCGCTGGAATCGGCGCTGCGCCGGTCGGGTGCCGCGTTCGTGCCGCTGATCCACGACCTGATCCCGCTGGAATTCCCCGAATATGGCCGGCCGGGCGAGGCCGAGCGCCATCGCCGCCGCATCGCCACGGTTCGCCAACTGGCGAACGCCGTCGTGGTCAACTCGGCGGCGACCGGGGCCGCGCTCGCCCCCTATCTGCCCTCCGGCCGCCCGCTTCTGGTGGCACCGCTCGGCGTCGAGGCAATGCCAGATCCCGCGCCGGCCGAAGTACCGGACAATGCCCGCCCGTATTTCCTGGTCGTCGGCACGATCGAACCGCGCAAGAACCACCTGCTGCTGCTGCATTTGTGGCGGCGGCTAATCGAACGCCACGGGGATCGCGCACCGCGCTTAATGATCATCGGCCGCCGCGGATGGGAGAACGAAAACGTCCTGGACCTGCTGGATCGCTGCGAAGCCCTGCGCGGCCATGTGACCGAGTGCGGTGCCGTCCACGACGACACCATGGCGCGCCTGATGTCCAGCGCCCGAGCGCTGCTGATGCCCAGTTTCGCCGAAGGCTTCGGCCTGCCGGTGGCCGAGGCCCTGGCCTGCCAGACCCCCGTCCTGTGCAGCGACCTGCCGGCCCTGCGTGAGGCCGGCGGCGACGTGCCGGATTACCTGGACCCGCTGGATACCCCCGCCTGGGAAGCCGCCATCATGGACTACACGGCCGACCCATCCGTCCGCCGCACAGCCCAGCTTGCGCGGATGCCGCACTGGCACCCGACCCGGTGGGAGCCGCATGTCAGCACCGTGCTGGACTTCGCGCTGGGTCAGTCGAACGGCAGGCCGACGTAGTTTTCCGCCAGCGAGCGGGCCGACGCTTCCGACGTCCGGACCAGATCCAGGTCGGCGAAGTGAATCCGCTGCTCGAAATCCGTCTCGTGCAGGTTCTTGTGCAGCATCGTGGTCATGTACCAGGAAAACCGTTCGGCCTTCCAAACCCGGCGCAGGCAGGCCGCGCTGTAACGATCCAGCAAATCCCGCCGGTTGTGCCGGAATTGAGCCTCCATCGCCCGCGACAGCACCAGCACGTCGGCCACCGCCAGATTCAGGCCCTTCGCCCCGGTGGGCGGCACGATATGGGCGGAATCGCCAGCCAGGAACAGCCGCCCGTACTGCATCGGCTCGCAGACGAAGGACCGCAGCGGGATGATGCCCTTCTGGAAGATCGGCCCCTCGGTCAGGGTCCAGCCGTCGTCGGTGCCCAGCCGGATCTGCAACTGATCCCAGATCCTGGCGTCGGACCAGTTGGCGATGTCGTCGGCCGGGTCGCACTGGATATACATCCGCTGCACTTCCGGCGACCGAGTGCTCAGCAGCGCGAAACCGTCCTGCTGGTTGGTGTAGATCAGTTCGGGCCAAGACAGCTTGGCGTTGGTCAGGATGCCCAGCCAGCCGAACGGGTAGATTTTCTGGTATTCCGTCCGCAGCGAAGCCGGTATCGCCTGCCGACCCGGACCGTGGAACCCATCGGCGCCAACCACGTAGTCGCACGCGATGACCTCCGGCGCGCCGTCGCGGCTGAAGGCGATCGACGGATGGTCGGTATCGACATCCCGGAACGCCGCGCCGCTGACCCCGAACAGAATCTCCCCGCCCTGCGCCAGCCGGGCGGCGATCAGGTCCTTCAGCACCTCATGCTGCGGATAGACGGTCACGCCCTTGCCGCCGGTCAGGCCCTGGATATCGACGTGGTGGCGTTCCCGGTTCCATTGCAGCGTGATGCCGGAGTGGAAATGTCCCTCCCGCAGCATCCGCTCGCCCAGCCCCAGTTCCTGCATCAACTCCACGACCCAGTGTTCCAGCACCCCCGCTCGGACGGTCTCCTCCACGTCCCTGCGGCTGCGCGATTCGATGATGATCGATTCGATCCCGGCGCGATGCAGCAGCAGCGACAGAAACAGTCCGGCGGGGCCAGCGCCGACGATGCCAACCTGAGTGCGCATGGCTACACCTTCGCCCCGGTCGCCCGCGCGACCGCGCTTTCCAGCTTCAGGATGCGGATGGCGTTCTGGTGAAACAGCTTGTCCACGATACCCGGCTTGAAGCCCTCCATCTCCCATTCGTCGCAGCACTGGCCGGCGCTCCAGCCCGGATAATCCGACCCGAACAGCACCTTGTCCTGCAGCCGCCGCTGCATGTCGTGCTTCAACGCGGCGGGAATGTATTTCGGCCCCCAGCCAGAGATATCGATCGACACGTTGCCCTTATGGATGGCGACCGCGATCAGTTCCTCGGTCCACGGCCAGCCCGGATGCGCGGCGACAATGTTCAGCCGGGGAAAATCCGCCGCCACGTCGTCGATGTTCGGGATCGGGCGGGCGTGCCCCAGCTTGTAGCCCAGGCCGCCCGGCTCGCCGGCCCCGATGGCGGTGGTGCCGCAATGGATCAGCACCGGCGCGCCCAGCGACTGCAGCAGATCCCAGATTGGATAGAACTGCTTGTCGTTCGGCGAGAACCCCTGCACCGGCGGCTGATACTTCACCCCCATCAGGCCCAGATGCCTGATGGCGTGCTCGATTTCCTCCAGCCCCTTGCGGCCGCGCCAGGGATCGACCATCGCCCAGCCGGGCAGGAACACATCCGGATAGTCGCGGGTCAGCGCGGCCAGGTCTTCATTGGAGTAACGACCCCCCGCGGCACCATGTTCGGCATCCCACGCGATCGGGATGGCCAACGCATCATCGCGGCGGAAATCCTCGGCGATCTGGCTGTCCGGACGGGCCGAGAACTTGCCTTTGAACATGCGTTGGGCGGCGGGCATGAACGGCGCGCTGGCCTCCACATAGGCCGGGTTCATCGGATGGACGTGGACGTCGATGGCACGCACGGCGGGTTCCTCCTGTTATGGCGCGGTCATTGCCGGCAGCGCTTCTATCCAACTTTGGCGCGCGGCGTCGATGGTGGCACGATCCGCGATCAGGACAAGCCGCGATTTACGTCCCCCCGCGGGCCAGGCATCCAGTTCGACCGGCGCGTTCAGCACATGATGGACGCCCTGCACGACGACGGGACCGGCGCACCCGTCGATTGCCAGCATCCCCTTCACCCGCAGCAATTGTTCCGCATGACCGAGTCGGACCCCACGCAGCCAAGCCTCAAACGGCCGCCACAGCAGCGCGCCGTCGGCGGTCAGCGAAACCGAGGCGAACCGCCCAACATGATCCGGATCGCCATCGTCGGCGAACAACACCGACCGCGACACCGCCGGCGCGTCTGGATCAAAGAACGACGGTGGGAACAGCGCGGCGGCATCCACCGCCCCATGATCCGCCCTGAGCATCGGCGCCGCTGGATTATGGTCCCGCACCGCTCGGCCAACCGCGTCAGCGTCGGCGTCGGCAACATCCCCCTTCGTCAGCACCAGCCGGTCCGCCAGGGCCACCTGTTTGCGAGTTTCAGGATGCCGCGCCAACTGCGTGGCGCCGAACAGCGCATCGACCGTCGTGACGATCGCTTCCAGCCGGAACACCCCCGACATCACCGGATTCCGCAAAATGGCCTGCGCGATCGGGGCCGGGTCAGACAGTCCCGACGGCTCGATGATCAGCCGATCGAACCGAGGCACCTCGCCGCCCTCCCGCCGGCTGAACAGGCGCATAACGGCGTCTTCCATGTCGCCGGCCAGATTGCAGCACAGGCAGCCATTGGCCATGACCACCGTCTTGTCGTCGCCGTGGTCGATCAGATCCCGATCCAGCGGCACCGCCCCGAACTCATTCACCGCAACGGCGGTGCCCGCCATGCGTGGATCCTTTAACAAGACGTTGATCAGGGTCGTCTTACCGCTGCCCAGGAAACCGCTGAGTAGCACGACCGGAATACGCGCTCGGTCCGAAGCCTGAGACAAAAACCCAAATCGCTTCACCCACAGCCTCCGCCGCATGCCATGCCCCGCCGACGCGCGATAACACCGACCCTCGGTATTGGGGACCTTTTTCGTCGTCGCGCCGCAGTTAGATACGATATAGTAACATTCAGGAGCGCGCTGGTCGGCGATTTAGCGGGTGAAAGAAAGCAAGGACCTAACGCAGATAAGACAAGGCGATGCCGCGAATTGCACGGATGGAGCGGTTTAATCGTCATGAACCATATTTTTCTTTCCAGCCGCTTGCGTGGTCGTTGAGATATAACCGGATCGTTTGACGGAAGACACCATCCTCAACCCGTCATGACGGGCTCCGTAATCCGTGCGTCCATTGGATCAGTCATTGCGCCAAAACCCCCAAGAACGGTGAATGCGCCGCCGATGCCAGGCCACGAGATATCGTTCCATCCGCGTAATCCGCGATATCGCCTGCCTTATCCGCGTGCCACAGCACAGCCAGAATGAATGGCAACCGACCCACTCACACCCTCTCCGACAGGAACCGGTCCACCAGCCGATCCGCCTCGGTCCGATCCGCCCGCATCTGCACGTTCTGCCGGTTGCGCGCGCCAGAGGTCAGGTAGAACCGCTCATACTGCTCATTCCGGCTCGCCAGCGCGCTGCCGGCGAAATCCCACCCCAGCCGGAAAATCCGCGCCCGCTCCAGCGCTGTCGTATCCCCCGCCCCGCGCAGGTATTTGTCGATCAGCGGCCGTAGATACGGATCGTCGAACGCCTCCGCCGCCGGGGTCGCCAGCACGTTATGCGACCCGATCAGCCGGATGATCTCGTTCACCCGCGGGAACCAGTACGGCAGTGAGGTCCGCAGCGCATCCATCGGCCGCCCGTCCAGGAACCACGCCCCGTTGCCATGGTGGTACGCCCCCTCCTCGCCCGCCAACACGGCCGACCGGGCGAGTTCCGCGAAACTCCAGATTTCCCCGAGCATCTGCAGGGTAACAGGGTCCGATGCCCCGATCGCCTCCGCCATCCGGCACGCCAGCCCCCAGGCGAATTCCAGCTTGGTCCAGGCCCGGATCATCGTCTGGTGCATCGCGTTGGCACGCCAGCTCGCCGACATCACCGAGTTGTAAACCTTCAGATTTCCGTCGCAGAACACCCGGTTGCGTGGCACTTCGACGTTGTCGAAAATCACGAACGCATCCTGCTCGTCGAACCGCCCCGACATCGGGTGATCGAACCGGTTGTCGGGCAACGACACACTGTCGCGGCAGATAAACTTCAGCCCCGGCGTGTCCATCCGGATACAAAACGACAGCGCATGGCGATGGCTGGCGTCCGGCATCGGCTGGCTGGGATACACCGCGATCTCATCCGAAAACGGCGCCAGCGTGGCCAGCACCCGGGCACCACGGACCAGGATGCCATGTTCGGTATCCTCGACCTTGTGCAACTGGGTCTCGTCCAGCCCCGCCGGCACATGGCCCTTGGACTTGTCCGACATCGCATGGATCAGCGTGTGGGTCAGGCTCAGATCGTCGCGCCGCAGCACCTTCTGGAAGGCAACCAGATTCTCCGCCCCTTCCGCATTGCCATTCACCGCCCACTCGTCCGCCCGGCCGGCAAACCCCGCATAAGTGACATTCATATAGTCCGGCGTGCGGCCCATCAGCCCGACCGAGAACTCGGCGACCCGGCGCAGCGCCTTGTGGCGGCGCCGCAGATCGTCCTTCGAGCGTGGGATCATATGGCTGACAGCGATGGCCTCCCCTGTTTCAGGGTCCGGCATCAGGCAGTCGTCCGGATGCTGGTGATGCAGGTCGAACGTCGCGGCGATGGCCTCCGCCGCGCCACGCAGCGCCGGATGTTCCAGCGGGTCGCTGACCCGTTGCCCGCCCAACCAGACCTGGCGGGTGTCGCGCAGCCCCTTCAGGAATTGTGCCCCAGTGCGTGCTGGCATCTTTCAACCTCCCTGTCGATTCCCGACCTTGGCTTTGTGCCAATTCATCGCCCGAATACAAGACCTCTCGCCGCTCGGCTACTTCTCCCTCGGCCCGCTTCCCGGTAATGAACATGTCATTACGGGAGGCAACGCAAAGCATGAACACGTCGCATCAGGGACGCCTGCACATCCGTGTTGCGTCGTTATGTTTCATGGTACTGTTCCTGGAGGGCTACGACATCACCTCCATGAGCTATGCCATCCCGTCGCTGATCGACGTCTGGCATGTCAAACCGCCCCAATTCACCATTGCCCTGACGGCGGGCAGTTTCGGCCTGCTGTTCGGCGCGCTGTCCGCCGGACTTCTGGGCGATCGGCTCGGTCGCAAGCCAGTGCTGATCGGCTGCACCGCCGTGTTCGGCCTGTTCTCCCTGTTGACCGCGTTCGCCACCGGACTGCAATCCCTGGCGGCAATGCGCTTCTTCACCGGGCTGGGCCTGGGCGGGGGAATCCCCATCGCCATCGCCCTGGCCACGGATTACGCGCCGCTGAAAAGCCCCCGCCGGCTGGTGATCCTGATGAGTGCCGGAATCTCCGTCGGCAACACCGCCGGCGGCTTTATCGCCTCCCAAATCGTGAAAACAGCCGGATGGGAGTCGATCTTCGTCGTCGGCGGCCTGTTGCCACTTCTCGTCATCCCGCTGCTGGCGTTCTTCATGCCCGAATCCCATGCCCTGCGCTCGGTTGACGCAGCGGCGCGAAAGACGACACCGGCCGATCTGTTTCGCAACGGACTGGCATTGCGCACGTCGATCCTGTGGATGGTCAACCTGTTCAATCTGGTCGGCAACTACTTCATTCTGTTCTGGCTTCCCGCCATCCTGCACGCGAAGGGCCTGACGCCATCGGCGGCGGTCCTGGCTACCACCATGTACGCGCTGGGTTCGATCGTCGGAGCCTTGATCACCGCCCCGATCGTGGACCGCTTCGGCGTGGAGCGGATCATCGCCGCCATCCTGTGCCTGGGCGCCGCCTGCGTGCTGGCGGTGGGACTGTTCGAGCTTCCATTCCTGGCCCTGTGCGTGGTGATCGCTGGTGCCGGTATCGGGATCGGCGGCTGTCAGCACGGCATCAATTCGGTGTCGGGCGCGCTGTATCCCCCCGCCATCCGATCCACTGGGACAGGTTGGGCGCTGGGCTTCGGGCGCATCGGCCAAATCGGCGGCCCGCTGGTTGGCGGCACGCTTCTGGGCCTGGGCTGGGCGTCGCGCGATATCTTTCTCGCGGCATCAATCCCGGCCGCCTGTGTGGCGATCGGCATGGGGACACTGGGCTGGCTACGTCATCGCCAGGAAACAACCGCTCTGGTCACGGCGGAATAAGCCGCCAACCACCCCTCCCGAGCCCGGGAGGTCCACCTCTGCTGTCCTGGCTGGCGAAGGCATTCTACCCGTCTGGCGGGCGAAGGCCCGCCATCCACGCCTTGACCAGCCCGTCAGCGGGGCGCCCCCGCGGCGACACCCCTCATCATTCAATTCAGCCGGCAATCGCCGCCGAGCGTTAACCCATCGGCAACCTTCGCGTGGCGGCATCGCAAAGGAAGAGTCCAACGCAAATCAGAAAGGCGATACCGCCGATGCACGCAGATGAAAGCGGCCTGCACGATCTTTCGCGGCTCGTCGGTCCGCGGACGCATTTACCATCCTCAATACCCTGGGACCCGGATTTCTCGAAGCGGCCAACGAGAACGCCCTGGCCCACCAACTGAGCAAAGCCGCGCTGGCCGTTGAGCAGCAGCGTGGATTGCCGATATTCGACGACGACATGACCGCCGGCGAATAAGTGGCGGACCCGATTGTAGATCAGTCACTCCCGCCAGAGCCAAAGCCCGTCAATGCACTGAAGAAGATGCATCAAGCCCGGTATATCAACCACCTCGGGGCCTCCGGTCCGAGGCCAAGTTTGTTACTCAATTTCGGCATGAAACGTCTGAAAATCAAACATGTGGCCAATAGCAGGCGATCCGCTCCATCCGCGCAATCCGCGGCATTGCCTTTCTGATCTGCGTAAGGCCCTTGCTTTACCGCGAAAGCCCCAGCCGCCAGAATATTGACTTATTTCCTATTTCAGACTAGTACTCCGGAATGGAAACCCAGACCGACCCGCCAAATCCGCCAATCGACCTCCAGACCGAATCCTGGCGCCACCTGGTCCACACAATATTCCACCTGCTCCCGCCGCCCCTAACCAACACTCCAGAAGGCAGGCAAACACGCAACCGGGCCGCCGTCGCCAGGATCGCCGACCTGGACCCGGTCAATGCCAACGAAGCCGAACTGGCCGCGCAATGCGTCGTCGCACGGGCACAGGCCGAGGACATCATGCGGCTGATCCGCGTTCACGCCGATGACATCGCGCTCGTCGTCAAACTGAATGCTCAATACGCCGCAATGGTCCGCATCTCGCTCGCCGCCCAGAACCGCCTGCTCCGGGACCAGCAACGGCGGCGCAAACGCGAAGAAAATCAGCACGACGCCGACACCGACGAATGGACCCGTCACATCGCCGCCAGCACCATGCTGCGGGAAATGCCGTCAGAACCAGAATCGGAACCAGAATCCCACGCGGCGGGAAGCGAGACGCCCACGAGACCGCCGCCCGCATCCAATCCCGGCTGGCCAGACGATCCGGATGGCGGACCCCTCGCCCGCCGATGCCAGCACGACGATCCACGGACAAGCGCCAGTATGGCCCAGGCCCCACCGCAATGGCAGGCGCCCGTGGCCGTATAAGCCCCGGCTACGGCGCCTTCTTCGTCCTGGCGCGGGTTTTGCGCTTGGGCGCCGGGGTGGGCGCGTCCTCCCCCTGGTCGGTCAAGAGACCTGGGAACTCACCAAGGTTCTCCTGGATATCGGCTTCCTCGATTCCGGTTTGGCGAGGCGAGTCCGGCTCGCTCTGCGGATTGGGCAGCAGGCCGCTACCCGCGCTTTCCTCCATGCCCACCAGCTCACGGGCGCATTCCCAGTATTCGACATCGCGGCCATGCGGTTTACCGTCCGCTTCCCACATCAGGTAGGCGCGTTCGCGAATACGGTGCTCGCGGTGCGGATCAATTTCCAGGGGATTATGGGGCTTTTTGCGTGCCATGGGGCCTCTCGATGATACTCAAGCCGGCCCATAACGAACGGTTCGGCACACCGTTGCATCCGCCATGGCCGCGGTTCGATGATGCGCCGCAACATGGTTTGGGTCACGCGATAATTGAACACGCGTCGGTGAGGCGGCACACGCCGCAAACCGCAAACCGCGATCGCCCCGCCAGCAACGGGAAAGCCAGGCGGCGGCGATCTCTCGCCGCCTGGCCGGGTATCCTAGCCGTGATACTCCGGGGTCGTCTGCAGCAGCGGAAACGCGCTATGGGCGTGCGGCTGCGCTACCTGCGGGGCATCGCGGAACACATACCCCGGGTGCAGCTCGTTCAGACTCCGCGCACCGGCAAGCGCCATCGCGACACCCAGCTCATGCTCCAGCAGTTCCAGCATTTTATGCACACCGGAATCACCATCGGCCGCCAGCGCGTAGCAATACATCCGCCCCATCGCCACCGCGTCGGCCCCCAGCGCGATGGCCTTCACGATATCCGTTCCCCGGCAAATACTGCCATCGACAATCACCTTCGCTCGGCCGCGCACCGCCGCCGTAACCTCCGGCAGCACATCCATGGAGCCCCGCCCATGATCCAACTGCCGCCCGCCGTGGTTGGAGACGTAAACCCCGTCCACCCCGTGCTCGCAGCACAGCGCCGCATCCTCGCCGGTCGCGATCCCCTTCAAGATCAGCGGGATCGCGTGCTTGTCCTTGAAGTGCTTGACGTTGTCCCAGGTAAATCCGGCCTGATAGCTTTGGCCGGTCGCGACCGCGCGCCACGGTTTGACGAAACGCCCGGCAATATCGCGCTCCCGCCGCGAATATGCCGCCGTATCGACCGTGATGGCGAACGCATCGTACCCGGCATCCACCGCCCGCTTCACGATGTCATCCATCCAGGCGTTGTCGCCACGGACATACAACTGGAAAATCTTCGGTCCCGGCGCTGCGGCCGCGGCTTCCTCCAGACCGGGATGGGTCACCGAACTGACCATGATCGGCACCCCGAACGCCGAGGCCGCCCGCCCGGCCGTTGCCGCCCCGCCCGGATGAAACGATTCCAGCGAGCCGACCGGCGCCAGCATCACCGGCATCCGCAGCTTCTGGCCGAACAAGGTGGTGGTGACGTCGATCTTCGACACGTCAACACAAACCCGCGGCCGCAGCGCCAGCGAGTCGAGCGCCAGACGGTTGCGCCGCAGCGTCGTCTCGGTTTCCGTGGCACCAACCAGATAGCCCCAGATGTGATCGGACAGTTTGCCCCGGGCAGCCGGAATGAATTCATGCAGGCACTGAAAATCGCCCGTCGGTTCAAAGAGATGCTTGGCTTCTGCCTGGTCCATGGTTTCCCCCTAGCGGAATTTCGGCGCTCATCTGGCCTTGGGGCGCCTGAACGCGCAAGGGCGGATCAGGCTGGCTGCATTGCTTTGCGTGCATTCGGGACCCGCGCCGGACGGGTTTCCGGCATCGCCAACCACAGCAAGGCGACCGAGGCCGCGCCGACAGCGCCCAGGAACAGGAACATGGGCTGGACGCCGAAGTGCTGCGCGATCAAACCCGCGATCAATGTGCTGAATGTCGCCCCCAGGCCAGCGGCGAGCCCGAGTGAGCCGATGGCCAGATTCAGGTATCCCGTGCGCTTCGTCACGTCAGCGGCGATCAGCGGCAGCATCAGCCCGAAGACCGCCGCGCTGACACCGTCCAACGCCTGGAATACCGCCAGCGGCAGTGCCCCGGGCAGGAACGCGAACAGCAATGCCCGGACCGGAACCGCGGCAAAGCCAACCATCAGCACCGGACGCCGACCCAGGCTTTGTGCCAACCGTCCCGCCCATGGCGCAAAAATCGCGGTAATCATTTGCGGAACAATAATCGTCGCGGAGACCAAAAATCCGGGCGCGCCCTGCCGGCGGGTCAGCTCATTCAACGCAAACGGCAGCAGCGACGCGTTCGCCAACTGGAACAACACCGCGGCCAGGGCGAAGATGTGCAGCGAGGGTTCGGTGAAGATCTGCCAGGGCGAATGCTCACGATCCTTGGGATGCTTCAGCGCCGAATGGTCGTCCACCTTGTCGATCGCCCGGTCGCCGCGGATCATGAACAGTGACACCATTGCCGGCACCACCAGCGCCGCGGCCACGATGAAGACCGACCGCTGGGAGATGTATGAGGCCGCCGCGCCAAGCACGGCGGCGGCCGCGGCGTTGCCGAGGGCTGCGTATCGGGTGTTCAGGCCAAGCCGTTCGCTGAACGAGTCATGGCCGCAGACCGTCAGTGTCAGCGCGGCGATCGCCGGGGTCATAACGGAACTGGCCAAGGCGTGGGCGATTTCAGCACCCCAGACCACCGGAGCCAGCGGCGAGACACACAGCGCAACGGCGGCGGCCGCCATCACCAGCAACGCGCCACCAGCGGCCAAGCGCTTCGCATGTACCTGATCCACCAACATTCCACCCGGCAACTGGCCGACCAGAGCGGCGAACGTACCGACCGACAGGGCGATTCCAAGTGCGGTCACGCTCCAACCCTGCTGGGTGAGCCAGACGGCAATGAAGGGGCCGAACCCGGCCTGGACGGAAGCGGTGAAGAAAGTCAGGCCATTCAAGCCAAACTGGCTGCGCATCAAACAATCCCAACAAAAAAACGCCGAGCAGCCAGGTGCTCGGCGTTTCTGCTTAGATCATATCCGGGCCGCCGTCATACCCGAGCTTGCGCGGCGTCAGACCAGTGCGGCTTCGCGCACCCGAACCGGCTGCATCAGGCTTTTGTAAACGTCCACGTAATCCTCGGCCATCCGGCGAGCCGTCCACCGACGATCAAACGTAGCGCGGACCTTGGCGCGGTCCAGGGTGTGAATCTTGCCAACAGCCGCCACTGCCTCGTCGATGTTGTTGACGATGAAGCCGGTGACGCCGTCATCCATCACTTCCGGCACCGAACCGCTGTTGAACGCGATCACCGGGGTGCCGCAGGCCATCGCCTCGATCATCACCAGGCCGAACGGCTCTGGCCAGTCGATCGGGAAGATCAGGGCGTGGGCGCCGGACAGGAAAGCCGGCTTCTGTGCGTCGTTGATCTCGCCGATGAATTCGACGTCCGGGTTGCCCTGGATCAGCGGCCTGATCTTGGTGTCGTAGTATTCCTTGTCGGCATTATCGACCTTGGCGGCGATCTTGAGCTTCATGCCCGCCTTCATGGCGATTTTGATAGCCCGATCGACGCCCTTTTCCGGCGAGATCCGGCCCAGGAACGCAGCGTATTCCTGCTTGAGGGGCTGCGGCGTCAACAAATTGGCCGGCATGCCGTGCAGCACGGTCCGCACCCAGTTCAGGTTCGGGATCGGCCGGCGCTGGCTGTTGGAGATCGATACGAACGGAGATTCCAGATAGGTGCCGTAAGTCTCCACGAACTCGGGAATATCCAGGCGGCCGTGGATCGTGGTCAGGTAGGGCACCTTTTGCCGGCTGAACAGCGACAGCGGAAAATAGTCGATATGGAAGTGGATGACGTCGAACTCATCCTTACGGCGGTAAACCAGTTCCACCATACGATAGTAAGTGGCAACCCAATCCTTGACGGTGGGATCAAGGCGCAATGCCCGGTCCCGCATGGGGGCGAGCGTGGCGGAGGTTTCCGAATCACCACTGGCGAACAGGGTGACATCATGGCCCATCGCGACCAATTCCTCGGTCAGCGAATACACCACCCGCTCGGTTCCGCCGTATAGTTTCGGCGGGACCGCCTCGAACAGAGGCGATATTTGAGCAATACGCATAAGTAGGGTGCCCCGGATTGGACTGTTGGAATAGTGGACCCAGGCACTTTTTTTCTTGTGATCATTGCCGAAAACTTCGGCTTGACTTCACAATCTAGTGGCGCCTATTAATTGTGGGTTATAGATTTCGAATGTGGCGAAAAGTCGGCGTGTTCAATGCAGGATCGGGGCAATCGCACCGACAACAGAACATGGCGAAACCAAACCGCGCGTGGTCCGGGTCCATGTCCTTATCCCGGTCAGGAGTCCTCTGTCGTCATGCGGCATAAGGTCGGAACCAAGGTTCCACGCGCTGAACACCTGCCGTCCCTTCAGGGCCGGCCGCTGGCTTTCCTGTATTCTTACATGCGCCGCCACCCTGCCGGGCATCTGACGGTGCTGGTTTCGGTGCTGGTCGCGGTAACATGCAGCGTGTCCACCCAATACGGCATGAAGCACCTGATCGACATCGTCGCCACCGGTCAGCAAGCCGCCGGCGACAAGGTTTGGGGCGCCTTCGTGCTGCTATGCGGCCTGGTCGCGGCTGATAATCTGTCCTGGCGGGTCGGCGGCTATGCCGCGCATCGCACGTTCGTCGCCGTGACCGGCGACATCCGCCGCGACCTGTTCCGTCATCTGGCGGGACATGCGCCGACCTATTTCGCCGAACGCCTGCCCGGCGCTCTGGCCAGCCGCATCACCTCCACCGCCAACGCCGCCTTCACGCTGGAGAATACCGGCGCATGGAACGTGTTGCCCCCCACCGTCGCGGTGGTGCTGTCGATCTGCTTCATCGGATCGGTCAATCTCGCGCTGGCCGGCACGCTGATGGGCATCGCCCTGGTGCTGGGTGCCCTCGTATTTGCCCTCGCCCGCAAGGGGGCGGAGCGGCATCGCGACTATGCCACCAAGGCCGCCGCGGTGGATGGGGAACTGGTGGACATCATCGGCAACTTCAACGTGGTGCGGGCATTTGGCGCCACGTTCCGGGAGCAGGCGCGCATCGGCGACCGGATGAAGACCGAAATGGCCTCCCGCCGGCACAGCCTGTACTATCTTGAACACATCAGGCTGATACACGCGATCCTGACCGCGTTCCTGACGGCCGGCGTCGTCGCCTGGGGCATCATCCTCTGGCAAAATGGTCAGGCAAAGGTCGGCGATCTGGTGCTGATCACATCGCTGGCATTCGGCATCCTGCACGGCACGCGGGATCTTGCGGTGGCCCTGGTCGATCTGACGCAGCACGTCGCCCGTCTGGAGGAAGCGATCTCGGCCCTGCTGACGCCGCACGAGCTAAACGACTTGCCGGACGCGCGGCAGCTGCCCACCGGCCCTGGGGAAGTATCGTTCGAACAGGTTCGCTTCGCCTACCCTGGCCGCCCCGCCGTGCTGAAAGACTTCGACCTGACGATCGCCCCTGGCCAGCGCGTAGGGCTGGTGGGTTTTTCCGGCGCCGGAAAATCCACCGTTCTGGCCTTGCTCCAGCGGTTCTACGATGTCAGCGGCGGCCGGATTTCCATCGACGGGCACGACATCCGCGACGTGTCGCAGGAAAGCCTGCGCAACGTCATGGCGGTGGTGCCGCAAGATATCTCGTTGTTCCACCGTTCCGTCATGGAGAACATCCGTTACGCTCGGCCCGACGCGTCCGAGGAAGACGTGCTGGCGGCGGCCGACATGGCGCACTGCCGCGATTTTATCGAGGCGATGCCCGAGGGGTTTGAAACCATGGTCGGCGATCGCGGCGTCAAGCTGTCCGGCGGCCAACGCCAGCGTCTGGCCATCGCCCGGGCGCTGCTGAAGAACGCGCCGATCCTGTTGCTGGACGAAGCCACCAGCGCGCTGGACACCGAATCCGAACAGGCGATCCAGCAGGCTCTGGACCGGTTGATGACCGGCCGGACGGTCATCGCCATCGCGCATCGGTTGAGCACGCTGCAAAGTTTCGACCGCATCATCGTCATGGATAAAGGCCGGATCGTCGATGACGGCTCGCCGACCATGCTGGCGGCAAGACCCGGGCCGTATCGGGACTTGCTCAGAAAGCAGCGGATGGAACCGGCAGCGACAGCCGTGGCAGCATAGGAACAATCCGCCCGTTTTTCACAGTTGGACCTATAAGATAGGTGAGGCCGCGAGATTGAACTGCGCCTCGCACACATGCCGTGTGAGCCATGCTCATTGGTCCGGAGGTGAGAGTTCGATGCGCCTAGTTTTGCTTGCCCTGCTTTTGACCATCGGCCCGGCCTTGGCCCAGAATCTGTCGCCCCTCTCGCCAAACGCCAATGCCCCCATGCCGCGATGCGGCCCGGCGCTCGATGGGCAGACGATGTGTCGTTTCGGGGTCATCTACGAGTGCGAATACATAAGCCCCGACTCGATGGACCGTCGGACCGGCTGGCGCTGGAAAAGCGACATCCTGCTCGGCTGCGACGCCGATCCAGCGCCGGCCGACCTGCCCGGCGGAAACCAGGGGGGCCTGCCGCCTGGCTTCACCTATGCCCCACAGGCCAATCCAAATGCGACGCAAGCCAATCCAAATGGGGCGCAGACCGGCCAGCCCAGTTTTCAGACCATGCCCAATCCTCGCCCCTACGGTCGACAGTACGGCCGTCCCGATTAGCCAACAGAATCCGGCGGAGAAACGCCCTGAGCGTCGGTGTCAGACATACAGCAGCGCTGGCGGCTGCCCCTTCGGGTGCCTATGGTCGAACACCACCCAGGCATGGTGGTGTTGCGCCGCGTTGGTCCGCTCCGCCATGTCGAACCACCGTATCCGATGGGTAAGCACGATCACCGCGGAGAACGGCCCCGCTGACAGCGTATCCGCTGCCCGCTTCCCGGCAATCCACTGAAGCCTCACCAACAGCGCAAGCTGGCCTTGCACCGAGTCCGTCAGAGCCATCGCGTGCCGTAGAAACCCAAGCATCGCCATAGGTGACCGTGACTGCCCCTTCTGCGAACCAGTATCACCATAGGGCGGATTCGTTACGATGCTGCGGCAACCGCCAGGCACCGCCCGGCAGGCCAGAAAATCCACACCCGCCGTGCCAAATCCGCGATCGACCAGATCGGTCGAGACCACGTCGTAGCCCTTATCGGCCAGCACGGACGACATCGCGCCATCGCCACAGCATGGCTCCCAGATCGGCCCACGAAACATGACGTGTTTCAGCAACGCTTCGGTCACCCAGGCCGGCGTCGCATAGAAGTCCCTGCCCTCCCGCTCATACCCCGAGACATGGATGGCTCGGCGCGCTAGCGGTTCAGCTTGGGGGATCGTGTCTCGGTCGGTCAGCAGCGATTCAGCCTGGGCTAGCGTCATTGGGATTGCATCCGCTTGGTTCCGACTCGGGAGAGACCAGCATTCTACCCGCCCCCCGCGAAACAGCACTAACCTCCCCGGGTGGCACCGCCATCCTATTGGCCCTAAGCTATCGCCACCGAACGCGGGGCCTGACCCGCCGAATGAACGGGGAAACCGATCCGCCCATGTCCCGCCTTGTCGTCGTATCCAACCGCGTCGCCCCGATCCAGGAAGGTGAGGCCACCGCCGGCGGTCTCGCGGCCGGGGTGATGGATGCGCTGAAGCAGAAGGGCGGGCTGTGGTTCGGCTGGAGCGGGGATGTGAAAGAGTTCAGCGAGCCCAAGCCCGAACGAACGGTGGGGCCGATCACGCTGTTCACCATCGACCTGTCTCGCAAGGACTACGATCAGTATTACCGAGGCTTCGCCAATGATACGCTGTGGCCGGTGCTGCACTACCAGATCGGCCTGGGTCATTTCGAATGGCCGGAGTTCGAGGGCTACCGCCGCGTCAACGACCTGTTCGCCTCCGCGCTGATACCCCTGGTCCGACCGGACGACCTGATCTGGGTGCATGATTATCATCTACTGTGTCTGGCGGACGCCCTGCGCGCTCAAGGGCTGACCAACCGCATCGGGCTTTTCCTGCATACCCCGTTTCCCGCGCCGGGCGTGTTCATGACGATCCCGTCGCACGCCGAACTGATCAAAGCGATGTGCGCCTATGATCTGTTGGGGTTTCAGACTGAAATCGATCGTTCCGCGTTCCTCGACTATGTGTTGCGCCATGCTGGCGGCTTGCCGGTCGCAACCGATGAAGTCGGCACGCGCGCTGTTTCGGTCTTCGGCCGGACCATACGCACCGGCGTCTATCCGATCGGCGTTCATGTGGAGGAAGTCCGCGCCCAGGCCGAAACCCCGATCAACCGGCGGCAGGCCACCCGTATGCGCGCCAACCTGCTGGAGCGGCTGATCCTGTCAGTGGACCGGCTGGATTACTCCAAGGGTTTGCGCCAGCGGTTCGCGGCGTTCGAGCGCTTCCTGGCCGAATATCCAGCCCAGCACGGCTTGGTCACGTTCATGCAGATCGCCCCGCCATCGCGATCCGATATCGAAACCTACCAGCGGATACGCCGCGAACTGGAAGGCGAAGCCGGGCGCATCAACGGCCGCTTCGCCGAGGTTGACTGGGTGCCGCTGCGCTATCTGAACCGCAGCTTTCCACGCAACGTGCTGATGCCCTTGTATGCGGAGGCGCAAGCCTGCCTGGTGACCCCTCTGCGGGACGGCATGAACCTGGTCGCTAAGGAATACGTTGCCGCGCAAGACCCCGAGGAACCCGGCGTGCTGATCCTGTCCGAGTTCGCCGGCGCGGCCCGCGAGCTGGACGCCGCGCTGCTGGTCAATCCCTACGACGAGGCGGGCATGGCGCGCGCCATGGACCGCGCGCTGTCGATGCCAGTCGAAGAGCGGCAGGAGCGCCATCAATCCATGCTGAAAATCATGCGTACCAACAGCCTGGAGCAATGGCGGGATCGTTTCGAGGCCGATCTGCGCGGCCCGTAACCCTCGATCGGAACCTGCATCCCGCTCTCCGCGCGGGCCGCTGGCCTTCCGACCATCAATGGCAATGGCAGCTATATGCGCGATCAACTGGGTCTGCGTGGTTTGCTGCTGTCACAGGGCATTTACCGACAAGTGGGGGCCAATTCGGCCGCCGGCGGGTTTCATCCAGGTGCTAGCCTCCGAACGAACGCTTGTTGACTCCGCCAACAACTGACCCAGGCCGATGTTGCGCTGACAAACGATGTCGTGGCGCTGTATAGCGCGCTGGGTGGTGGCTGGGAGGAATACGCCGCCACCAGCCAGGCGCCCGTTATCGCGACGACATCACCAATCGTTCCCGCCGCGTTGGATAGCGTGGCGGGCTCCGTGCCACGATGGGGGCGGCTTGGCCCGTGTCATCCTACTGGTGGCAAAGTATAGAACCGCGTGGCAGTGCGATGGAACAGGGCTGCCTTCTCATCCGCGGAACAATCCGCCGCCAGACGTTTGAAAGCATTCCATAATACCGGGTAGCTGCACATACCCTTGTCCACCGGGAAATTGCTCTCGAACATGCACCGATCAGCGCCGAACGCCTCGATCGCGGTTTCCACATAAGGTCGCCAGGCGGTCGCCATTTCCCCGGACGACGGCGGCAGCGGCTGGTTATGAAAGCCGAACCCATTCACGTTCATGGCGAGGCCACCTAGCTTCAGACACAGGTTTTCACAGGTGGCCAGTTCCTTAATGTATGCCCGCCACTGCGCGAATACTTCCGGACGCCGCCCTTCATACGGCCCGACACCAAGGGGTCCGCCGAAATGGTTGAGCACGACCTTCTGTTCAGGAAATGCCCATAGCAGATCCAAAAGGTCAGCCAGTTGCGGGTGGTACAGCCATGCCTCGAACGTCATCCCAAGCTTCCGCAGACGCGCAAAGCCCGATCTGAATACAGGATCGCGATACAGGCCCGGGGGTGCCCCCGGCGGCGCTGTCGGCTCGATCCCCGGGTCATATGTGCCGCTGTGGCGAATGCCCTTGAACCGGCCGCCGCCGGCTTCGATGTGGGCTTCAAGCACCGCATCGATGCCGTCGCCCAGCAGGCAATCGGCGTGTCCGACTATGCCTGCACACGTGCGCAAGGGGCCGTATTCGCCACTTTCACATGCCTTGGCCGCCGCAGCCACGAATTCGGTTTCGCCAACGGGCTGCATCGCTTCCGGACCGTCCGTGCGGTACTCGGATCGGCATTGGATAAACACGGTCGCCAGCACGTTATGGCCGGTGCGCAGGTCAGCGACCAAGTCCCCCAGCAGATACCGGTCGGGCCGAGCCTTCCATAAATGGTGGTGCGGATCGACGATCGGTTGGCCGGGATCCAGAATCTCCTCCGTCAATTTCGCCAGCCACTCGGGCCGAACCCGCGGATGATGAAATGGCTGGCGTTCAGGCATCTGGCTGGCCATCGCTACTGCTCCTTAGCTTCAGCTGTTATCCAGTCATGGACACTTCGGCGTGGCAATGCCGTGGTTGCGCCACATGGAGCTCGATCGCGTCCAGTAACGATTGTGTCATCGCACGTCGGGAAAACTGGCTCCGGGCGTATGCGGTCTGTTGAAGGCTGCGCTTCTCCCATTCCAGATCGTCCCGCAACAAAGCCAGGACCGCCGCCGCGAACGACGGAGCATCCCCGCAAACCGACGCGACGTCGGCGAGCCCGGGAAGGCCCTGAGCGCCGATCGGAGTCGTGACCAAGGGCAACCCGGCGCGCAACGCCTCGACGACCTTCAGCTTCACCCCTGCCCCGCTTCGCAACGGCACGATCGCGACCCGAGCGCGGGAGTAGGCGGCGGTTAGTTCCTCCTCGGTCACATCGGCGTAGATCGCCACGCCGTCCCGCGCCAGGGCGCGAACCGCCTGCGTTGGGCAGGAACCGACGATCGACAGGAGAACACTGGGATCTTGCCGCCGGATCGCAGGCAGGACATGGGTGACGAACCAGACCGCGGCATCTTCGTTGGGTGTGTGGCCGAAGCCGGCGACGAACACGATCTCGCTGGTGTTCGGGGCCTTTCGGATATCGGCGAAGTCATCGAAACAATAGGGGGTGACGTAGCCGATTTTGGCCCCGGGTCGTAGCGCCGACGCCATTCGCGCTTCCTCCTCGGACAGGTACAATGACAGATCGGCCTGCGACCAGATCGCGCATTCCCGAAGCCGCATCAGATCCGACGCTCGGCGCAGCGACTGATTGCCGGTCACGTCCGCCTGCAAACCCATGCGGCGAAAATGCAGATCGTGCCCGTAATAGATCACCCTTGCGGCGGAGTAATGTCTGACCAGGGGGATTACATCCTCCGCGACATCGGGCCGGCTGACCAGAACCATGTCCAGTTCCATACCGTTTTGCTTGATCCAGGTCTCGAACCGCGGATGGCCTGGCCCCTGGAACACCTCGATTCCCAGGGCCTGCAACTTCTCTGTGTAGCCAGGGCTGTAGGCCAGGTTATGCGGCCAGAATTTTACGATGTACCCAGCCTTTTGAAGGATTTCCAGGCACGACAGGATGGTGCGGGAACCTGCATCCCTATCCGGTGTCGGAACGTAGTGATCCACCACCAGCACCACCCGGCGTCCCCGTGCCCGCTCCCTCGCTCGGAAGACGTTTTCCCCGTTCCGGGCGTGATCGCGCATCAGCACGTCGGCCCAGACATCCGCGAACAGCATTTTATTCCGTTTTTGATATGATTTGATCCCAACAGCGGTATCGCGCCCGTGCGACTGACCCTCGTGGTGAACCACCCGAGCGGCGGGCTGGTAGAGGGTCTTAAGCCCGACCTGACGCAGCCGGAAGCAAAGGTCGGTATCCTCGTAATATGCGGGGGCATATCTTGTGTCGAAGCCGCCGAGATCGGCAAAGGTCCGGCGATCGACTAATAGCGCGGCGCCGGAACAATAATCGACCTCCCGCACGTAATTGTAAGCGGGGTCGGCGGGGTCGCCCAAACGCCCGAAATTCCAGCCTGAGGCGTCCTGCCAGATGATGCCGCCGGCTTCTTGCAATCGTCCATCCGGGTATAGCAGCTTGGCCCCGACGGCGCCGGTATCCGGGCGATCCTGGAACAGCGCCACCATGGGCGCCAGCCAGTCCTCCAGAACCTGCGTATCGTTATTGAGGAAGCACAGATAACGGCCCTTCGCCAATGCCGCCGCCTTGTTGCAGCTATGCAAGAACCCCAGGTTGGTTTCGTTTTGAACCAATCGAATTCCCGCCACGCGCTCAAGCTGCGCCGCGTTGCCGGCATCGTCGATGACGATGGTTTCAATCGGCACGGTGCCGGTGTTCTGGGACAGCGCGGCCAGGCAGCGCAGGGTGAACGGCACTTGACCGAAGGTGGGAACAATCACCGAAACCACCGGCTGCTCCGCCATCGGCACGACCAGGCTGTCTGGATCGACATCGCCCTGGATCGGGGACACCACCGACGCCGGAGTCATGCGGCGCAGGCGCCGTGCCCGCAGCCAATACCGGGCATGAGTGTGAAGCTGCAGCGTGACTGTCCACCATACCAGCAGCACAACGCGCCTAAGATGGCGCGCGGTCCTGGGCGAGCGGACGTTCAATGACCGGACCCACGACAGCGCCCGCCACAGCGTGGCGTCAAACGCAGAAACGCCTATCGAATAACTCACAGGGGCCTCCGTTCAGGAAACCCCTGTCTTAAGGTCGAAGTATTAACGAGGTGTTAAGAACGCCGGGAGATTATCGAGCCTGAAAATCTGGCGGACGGCGTTCCCCCATCGCCTTGGTGCCTTCCTTGAAATCGGCGGTGTTGCGCAGCCAATCCTGTTCCTCGTACTCGCGTTCGGTGGCGGAGGCGACAGCGTCAGCCAAGCCGCGCCGCAGCGTTTCCCGCGTCGCGACGATCGCCAATGGCGCCGATCCCGCGATTTCGGTGGCGATCTCGATGGCCTTGGCGCGCACCTGAGCCTGAGCGACGCAATAATCCACCAACCCGATGGCCAGCGCTTCCTCGCCCGTCAGGCGGCGGCCGGTGTACATCATCATCGCCGCGTTCTGCGAGCCGATCAGGCGGGGCAGCGTGCAGGTCAGACCGAACCCTGGATGGAAGCCGAGCCGGGTGAAGTTGGTGGAAAATCTGGCCTCGGGACAGGCGACGCGGAAATCCGCCATGACCGCGAGGCCGACGCCGGCGCCGATGGCCGCGCCGTGAACGGCGGCAACGATGGGCTTTCCGGTACGCCACAGCCGCTGGGCTTCCTTGTACAGATGTTTGCCGCGCTTGGCGCCGCGGGCCACGCCGTCCGGTCCCCGGCTGCCGAAATCGGCGCCGGCACAGAAATGCTTGCCCTCGGCGCACAGGACGATGGCGCGGACATCCGGCGTGCGGTCATACACCTCCAGCGCGTCGGCGATCTCCGCCACCATGTCGGTGTCGATGAAGTTGTTCGGTCCGCGCCGCACCTCGATCGTGGCGACGTTCCCCGCCGTGGAGACGGCGATATGTTCGTAAGTCCCGTGTTGCATAGTGGTTTCCTGCCCAGTTTGGTCGATGGCTTTGAGTGTAGAGCGGTTTCCGGGAGAGGGGAAACGGTGGGACAGTTTGGCCATTACGGTCGCCGGAAGGGTTAGATCCCCGATTCGGCGTCAGATTTCACAATTCTTTACGGCTGATACGGTGCGCGCTACGATATGGTAATATTTCGGGAGTGACGTGCATGCCTGCCACCACCTTTCAGGCGGAGTGGAATGTAATAAAGAGCTCCTTTATCAAAAACGCTCGGGATATGCCGCCGGAAGTCAGCATGATGGTCAGTCAGGGCCATGATTTCGGCCCAGCGCTGAAGTCGTTCGACGGCGCAACCACATTTGAGAAGCGCATGAAGGCCTTGCCAGCAGTGCTGAAGGCAAAGAACGGCTATGAGCGGGAGATTCAGGATGCACTGAAGACCACGCCGTCAAAGCTCGCGCAAAAAGGCCTTCAGGCGCTCATGAAGAATATCGACGAGCTTTACATCCGGGTGAATGACCTTGCACAGCCGCCGCGACCGAGCGGCAGGATGGTGTCAGGTTATGTGTTGCGGCAATTCGATCTCTCCGCCGGGGTCAAGCCGGTTTACCTGAAGGTGGACCCCATCATCGTCACGGCGGACATCGAGGTTGACAGCGAATTCAAGAAGCTGATTGACGCCGGTGAAGCGGGGCTGCGCGTCGATGATCTCGGCGAAGCGGCACTGAAGGAACTGGGCACCCTGAAGGATGCATTCAAAGCGACGATCATGGCGGTCGATGCAACGATCGCCAAAGACCTCACGCAACTGGATGCAAAGACCAAGGAAGCAAACGAGGTCCTGCAGCACTACGGCAAGATCGTGAACGACAATGTTGTCAGAGCGGTCCAGGCGGAATGGGACAAGTATCTGTCGCGCAAGAAGGACCTGTCCAGTTTCCGCATAAAAAGCGGCGTGAAGGTCGTGCTGGGAACGGTCGGGGTGGCTGTGGCGGTCGCCTCGGTAGTGCTTAGCTTTGGCACGGCATGGATGAATATTGTCGCTGCGTGCAAGGGCATCATGGATGTCGGCAAGGCCATCAAGACCTGGGCCGAGGATATCGACGAGGTCTATGCAAAGCTGCTGGACGACGCTGATGAGATCACCAAGCTGAACGCCAAACGAGCGGAAGGTGGCGGCCAAAAGGCTTCGAAGGCGAAGCAGATGGGCAAGGAGGTGGCAGCGGCCGCGTTGCCGTTCGCCAAGGACATGGTCAAGGCGACCAGCGCGATGGAAGCCCGCTGCAAGCAGTTCAACGGCCTTATTTCCAAGTTGGAAAGTTCGGAAAACACGTTGTCGGGCAAGATCGAGGTCATCTCGAAGAACCTGACCAGCTTGCCCAATCGCTTCCTGGACACCGCCCAGATCAACCTGGGTCGGCGGGCAGGCAAGGCCCTGGAAGGCCTGTTCAAGGAAATTCAGGAGCTGCACGCGAAGGTCAAACGGTGCATCAAGTTCGCGGAGAACGTGATGAAGGCTATCAAGAAGCTGAAGGATGAGGACAGCTGGGTGGCAAAGCTGGAAACCGCCGGGGGCCTGACCGGCAAAGGCGTCGCAATTCTGGCGTTAGTGAACTTCATGGTCGAATGCGCGGATCATGGGAAAACGCTCGTGCAACTGGTTTCAGTTGTGATTTGAGCGTTCACCCAAAGCGAGGATGATGTCGTTCCTGTTTCGCGAGCAAATTCACCGGTCCTGGATCGCTTTGCGGTTCTGGTGAGAGTGATATTGTTTCATGTGGAACGGGGCGACGTCCGACGCCGCTTCGCCGCAAGCCGGCCAGGCACCAGAACAATCAGCCGGCGTTCCGCTTCCTCGCTCCGTTCTTTCGCAACAGGAATTCACGGCCGATCTTGACCATTGGCACGCCATCATATGCCACGATGTCGGCCGTCGCATATGTTTCATGCCACGAGTCCGGAATGAAACTGCCTGTCCCCACCACATCGATCGGCGCCTTAGCGTCCGCCATCACGCGGCATTTTTCAACGCCAAATCCAGATGAAACAACGATTCTTACCTTCGGAAATCCTGCCTGGTCCAGAACCTCTCGCATCCGCCAAATGGCGGCGGCTGATACGCCCGTTCCCACCAGCGATCGCAGTTCGGAGTCGCTGCGGTAGCGCCGGATCGCGCCGGGGGCATATCGTTCCAGTACCGCATAACTCTCGGCCGGGTCCAGCCCCTCCAGGAACCGCCCGCCATGGGTATCCAGCCGAAACGACAACTCGCCGGCCGCCGCGACGTTTGGAAACCGCGCGCACACGGCCAAGGCGTCGGTCACCTCGCGGCCGAAATAATCCACCAGCACAGTGACTGGTTCGTCCGGGTAGGTCTCGCGGAACATTTCCGCTGCTCGCACGGTCGATCCGGCATAGCCGATCAACGAATGCGGCATCGTGCCGAAGCCGGCCGAGGCACCGAACCAGTGGGCGGTGCCATCATTGGCATTGCCGATAAAGCCCTTCGCGCCCTCCCGCCGAGCGGCGGTGCTGCCGACGGAGGCTGCGTAGGACATCATGTCCGCCATTTCGGCCCCGGCACAGTGCCGCGCTTCCATGGCCAGAAATCCGACATCCGGCAGCGACAGTGCCATCTGATAGGCGTTATGGGCGGCCACGCAGGCCGGGCCGATCTTCTGCAGCAGGATCGTTTCAAGATCGGATAGATGTACCATACTGCCGGTCAGATAGACGATCGGTTCGCCGGCGCCGACCCAGTCGCCTTCCTGATAGATCAGATCGACATCGATCTCGGTTTCCCGAGCGGCCGCCGCGGTGGCGAGCCAGTCCAGCATCAGGCGTGGCGCACTGATGACCGGACGCCGCAGGAACAGCGCGTAGGTTACCCGCTTATCGCCGAATTTGGCGACGATCTGCTTAGTACGGTTGAAGTAGCTGTCGGTCCTGGCGGTTATTTCCGCCGCCAGGGCTTGACGATCCTGATCCACCGCCGCCGGCCTATTGCGCCGCTAAGGCGGGGGCGACGATCAGTTGGCGCCGACGCTTGAGTTCCTCTGCCACCAAAAACGCCAGTTCCAGAGACTGTTCGGCATTCAGGCGCGGGTCGCAGAACGTTTCATACCGTTCCCCAAGGTCGGCTTCCGACAGGCGATGGGCGCCGCCGATGCATTCGGTCACGTCCTGCCCGGTCATTTCCACATGCACGCCGCCGGCCCAGGTGCCTTCGGCCGCATGCACGTCGAAGAAGCCACGCACCTCGCCCAGGATCGAGTCGAAATTGCGGGTCTTCACCTTGGCCTGGGTGCTGATGGTGTTGCCGTGCATCGGGTCGCACAGCCATACCACCTTGTGGCCTGACCGTTCCACCGCGCGCACCAGCGGCGACAGCTTGGACGCTACCTTGTCAGCCCCCATACGGCTGATGAGCGTGATCCGGCCGGCCTCGTTGCGCGGGTTCAGGATATCCAGCAGCTTCAGCAGATCGTCGGGGTCCTGTGACGGACCGACCTTCATGCCCAAGGGGTTTTGCAGGCCGCGCAGGAACTCGACATGGGCGCCGTCGGCCTGGCGGGTCCGGTCGCCGATCCACAGGAAGTGGGCGGAGCAGCCGTACCAGTGCCCGGTGGTGGAATCGACGCGGGCCAGTGCCTGCTCATACGGCAGCAACAGTGCCTCATGGCTGATGTAGAAGTCTGTTTCCCGCAGGTCGCGCGTGGTGGCGCTTGTCATGCCGCACGCGGCCATGAATGACAGTGTTTCGTCGATGCGGCCGGCCAGATCCTGATACCGCGCGGCCAGCGGCGAACGCTTGGCGAAATCCAGGTTCCAGCGATGCACTTCGTGCAGGTCGGCATAGCCGCCCGAGGAGAATGCACGCAGCAGGTTCAGCGTGGCGGCGGACTGAAAGTAGCCGAATTCCATCCTCGCCGGGTCCGGGATGCGCGCGGACGGGGTGAATTCCGGTCCGTTGATGATGTCGCCGCGGTAGCTTGGCAGCGTCACTTCACCCTGTGTTTCGTTGTCCGACGAACGCGGCTTGGCGAACTGTCCCGCCATGCGGCCCATCTTCACCACGGGCAAGGAAGCGCCGAACGTCAGCACGACCGACATCTGCAACAGCACGCGGAACGTGTCGCGAATAATGTTCGCGGTGAAGTCCGAGAAGCTTTCGGCGCAATCGCCGCCCTGCAGGACAAACGCCTTGCCTTCGGATGCCAGCGCCAGATGTGCCTTCAACCGTCGCGCTTCTCCGGCAAATACCAGCGGCGGATACTTGCCCAGGCGGGCTTCCATATCCTGAAGCTTTGCTTCGTCCGGATAGGTGGGAAGCTGACGAACGGGGCAATCACGCCAGGAATTAGGGTTCCACTGACGCGGGGATGCAGCGCTGGCAGGGGTCGTGGTCGGCATAAACATTCTCCTCGTCCGGCTTTATGTCGCGAAAATGCCGGAATGGCTACTCCCGGCTGAAACCATCCCAGTTCGGGACCGCCAGCGCCAGGCGGAACCGGCGCGGCTTGAGCCCGGGTCCAACACCGGATATGACTAGCCGATAAATAGAAGCCGCCCAAACGGGCCGCCGGCCCAGGGGGATCGGAAACCAAGTGGACCTTGAGGTTCTTATTGAAAACGTGCTGAACGCGCTGGCCGCGGGCATCACGATTGGTTGCATTTATGGACTGATGTGCATCGGGCTTGGCCTGATTTTCGGCATCATGCGTATCGTCAACTTCGCCCAGGGCGAGTTCCTGATGCTGGGGATGTTTTCCAGCCTGTATCTGGTTACCGGCGGTGGCATTCTGGCTTTCCTCGGCCCCTATATTGGCCCGTTCGTCGGTGCCCTGCTGGCCGGACCCATGGTTTTTGCTGGCGGCGCGCTGGTCCATAAGCTACTGATTGCGCGTGTTTCGGGCCTGCGCACCACGGGCTCGCTGGACGAGGGCCATTTCGGCCAGCTTGTCGTCACCCTGGGGATTTCGCTGATCCTGCAGAACGGGGGCCTGATCCTGTTCGGATCCACCCCACAGACGGTCCGCACGCCGCTGGCGTCCAGCGCCATCGAGGTCGGCCCGATCTACGGCGACGCCACCGTGTTCCTGAATAAGGCTCGGCTGATCGCCTGTGCGATCGCCATTATCGTCGCCGTGGCGCTGTATCTGCTGCTCGAATACACCCGTATGGGCAAGGCGTTACGCGCGGCGGCGGACAACCCGACCGCCGCGACTTACATGGGTATCGACACCGACAAGACCTATCGCTTCGCCTTTGCCCTGGGCAGCGGCATCACCGCCGTCGCGGGCGGGCTGATGGCGGTGTACCTGTCGTTCGGCCCCTTTGTTGGCCTGGACTACGTCATCATCATGTATTCCGGCGTTGTGCTGGGCGGCATGGGCAGCATCCTGGGCGCGTTCTGGGGCGGGTTGACGGTCGGCTTCGTGCAGCAATGCTCCGCCCTTGTCCTGCCGCCGCAGTTGCAGAACGCCGCGATTTTCGTCGTCTTCCTGATGATCGTGCTGTTGCGGCCGCAAGGTCTGTTCGGCCGTTCGGCGGAGCGTGCCTGAGATGCGCTATGGCTCCGCCCCACGACTGAAACGGGATCTGATCGCGCTGGCCGTCGTTTCGGCGGCGTATCTGGCGCTGTCCACTCTGGTGTCCAACAGCTACTACCAGTTGATCATGACGCTGGTGCCGGTCTGGGCGATGTTCGGCGTGTCGTGGAACATCCTGTCCGGCTACGGCGGGCAGCTTTCGTTCGGCCATGCGTCGTTCTTCGGCATCGGCGCTTATGTCGTTACGCTGTCGCTGGTTTACTGGAACCTGACGCCCTGGCTTGGGATTCCGCTTGGCATGGTCACAGCGGCCGTTGCCGCCGTGCTGATCGGGCTGCCGACCTTTCGGCTGAAGGGGCATTACTTTGCCCTGTCGATGTTGGCTTACCCGCTGGCGATCCTGTATTTCCTGCAATATCTCGGTTTTCAGGAAATGTCCCTGCCAATGCACCGGGACAATCCGATCGCGTTCCTGCAGTTCACCAACCCGCATAGCTATACTTTCGTCGCGGTGGCGTTTCTGATCGCCGGCATTTTCGTCTGCATGCTGGTGGAAAACT
>DAIEHR010000079.1 GCA_027353465.1 Acetobacteraceae bacterium
GTCGCCTCATACCGCAGCAGGGCATCGTGCAACCCGTCACGGTCCACGCCGGCAAGGCACCGCGACAGGATCGCCCCATCCTCGATGGATGTGGAGGCTCCTTGCGCCATGTATGGGGTCATTGGATGGCAGGCATCGCCCAGCAGGGCGACATTGCCCTCGACCCAATGGGATAAAGGATCGCGCTCGACCAGCGCCCATTTGTGGACATCCGGGCAGGCCGCCAGGATCGCGCGCACCTGGGGATGGAACGTGTCGTAGGCGGCCCGCAATGTCGCGAGGTCGCCTTTCGCCGACCAGGATTCCACGTCGAACTCCGGCTCTGGCGTGCTGGTGACGAAATACAGTTCATCGCGGCGCGGATTGACGAAGTAGCTGACGATGTGGCGATCCGGCCCCCACCATTTGACGCAACCATAAGGCGTGAGGCCGCCCAGCAGGGACACCGGGAAGACCGTGCGATAGGCAACGCGGCCGGTGAAGCGTGGCGCCTCCTGCCCATGCATGAAGGTGCGCACCACCGAATGCACCCCATCGGCGCCGATCGCCGCGTCCGCCTGCTCGGTCTCGCCATTGGTGAAGGTCATCTTCACCGAACCGTCGGCGGCGTTCTCGATCCCGGCCAGCTTGTGGTTCAGGCGGATCATGTCGGACGGCACTGCCTCCGCCAGCATCGCGTGCAGATCGCCGCGATGCATCAGGAAGTATGGCACGCCGTGGCGATCCAGCACCGACTGTCCGTATGGCTGGGAGTTGGTCAGTTTGCCGGTGTCGAAGTCGCGGGAATCGTTCGTTTCCGGCTGAAACGCGCTGGCCAGAAGCTTATCCTTCAGGCCCAGCGCGTACAACACCCGGATGGAGTTCGGCGCCTGCTGGATACCCGCGCCCAGGCGGGTGAAACCCCGAGCCTGTTCGTAAATGTCAACGTCGATGCCAACGCGGCGCAAGCAGGCGGCGGCGGTCAGACCGCCGATGCCGGCACCGATGATAGCAATCTTTAGGGGACGCGCAGCCATTCATACCCTCCCTGTTGGAAGGGATCGTGTCGGGTTTGCCCGCGGCCTGCAAGCGAGGCCGCGGCGCGCACGGGTTACTCAGCAACCACGACACCGTTCGCGGTCCCGGAATTGAATTCACCGACAAAGGGGTAGCGACCGGGGCTGAGTGGACGGAGCCTGATCGTGGCGTAGTGGCCGGCGGCAACGATCTTTTCGACCTTCAGGGCGGCGGATTCGAATTCCTCCGCCGTCGAATCATGGTTTGTCACGATCAGGATCACGGGTTTCCCAGCCGGAACATGAATTTCCGATGGGTCAAAACGGTGGTTCTTCAGGCTGATCGCGATCTGACCCGGCTCCTCGGCGCCGGCGGCGCCAGGCAGGCACAGGCCGGCGAGAAGGACGAACAGAGCTCCAGGATTCATTGGGCGGAATGAGAAGACGGTCATGGGTTCTCCGATCTGACGGTTGGGACGCGCATATGACGATAATGATTATCACTCGCAAATGCTATTGCGAATCATTCGCATATTTGCCATACCCGCCAGGACAGCAAGCGGGAGTCAGGGCGAGTGAAGACCAAACCGAAGCCGACCAGAGAGATTCGGGCGACCAGCCCCACGGCATGGACGGGCATCGCCGCGGTCGCCATCGCAGTGGCATTGTCCGTCGGACCCATCCGAACCGCCGTCGCGGCTCCCCCCATCTTACCGGCGCCCACAGACGAGGATTTTCAATCCGACGCCAACGGGATGCCCGGGACGTTCCTCGGCGGGATCACCAAGACCAACGTCCTGTTGGGCAACATGGGCGGCCTGCGCACTGAACTCAGTAAATACGGCATGTCGCTGGCGTTCGCGGAAACAAGTGAGGTGATCGGGAACCTCACCGGCGGCACCAAGACCGGTGCGGCCTATGACGGCCTGACGCAAATGCTGTTGCAACTGGACACTGCCCGGGCATTCGGGCTGCACGGCGGCCTTATGAACGTCAGCGCGTTGTGGATCCACGGCACCAACGTCAGCGCCACCAATCTGCAAACCATCCAGACCGCCAGCGGAATCGAGGCCGATCGCTCCCTTCGGCTGTGGGAGGTCTGGTACCAGCAGAAATTCCTGGAGGAAGACCGGCTGGATATCCGGATCGGCCAGCAAAGCCTGGACCAGGAATTCATGAACAGTCAAAACGCCAGTTACTTCGTCAACACGATGTTCGGCTGGCCGGTGGTGCCGTCCTATGACCTGCCGGGCGGTGGCCCCGCTTACCCCTTATCCGCCCTGGGTGCGCGGATCAGGTGGCGTCCGATCGATCCGGTCACCTTGCTGCTGGGCGTGTTCAGCGGCAGCCCGGCGTCCAGCGCCAACGGCGATCCACAAATGATAAACCCGTCGGGCGTCAGCTTTCCGGTCAACCGTGGTGTCATGGTGATCGGGGAAATTCAATACGGCTTCCCTTCCCTCGGCTCCATGATCTCCGCCGACGCCCCGGAACCCCTCGCCAGAACCTATAAGCTCGGTTTTTGGTACAATTCGGAGAATTTCGCAGATCAGCTCTACGACAATACGGGGCTGTCGCTTGCCAATCCGTCCAGCAACGGCGTGCCCCTGAATCGCCACGGCGATTTCAGCCTCTATGCCGTCGCCGACCAACTTGTGTGGGTGGATCCGCATGATGGCGACCGGACAGTCAACGTGTTCAGCCGCGTAACGGCTGCCCCGCAGGCGGACCGCAACCTGATCACCGTGGGGGTCAATGCCGGGGTAACCGTCCACGAACCTTTCACCCACCGCGATAGCGATACATTCGGTATCGCCATGGGTTTCGCGAAGGTCAGCGGCAGCGCGGCAGCATTGGACAAGTCCGCTGCTTACTACACAGGGGCCTACGTCCCGGTGCGCGGCAGCGAAACATACATCGAAGCCACCTACCAATATCAGGCGACACCCTGGTGGCAGATCCAGCCCGACGTCCAGTACGTGTTCACGCCCGGTGGCGGCCTGGCCAACCCGAACGACCCCACGAAGCGGATCGGCAACGAGTTGATTACGGGTGTCCGCACCAACATCCTGTTCTGAGGCTTCAACAATGAAATTCAACGATCGATACAGCAACGAGCCAGCTCCTCGCTCCGGGCGAGTGTTGCCCGTCAACACGGGATTCCGAGCGCGAGTGACCGCTTGTGTCGCGTCGCTGCTCATGGCCGTGGCGATACCGGCAAAGGCTGACCAGCCACGCGGATTTCTGGAAACGGTCAAGAAACATGAGACATTGACCTCAACCGTGCCGGAGAATGGCGATCAGAACCCCTATGCCATCGTCGTGGCGCCCGTTTCAGCCGGGAGGATTCAGAAGGACGATGTGCTGATCGATAACTTCAACGACATCTCTAACCTGCAAGGTCTTGGCACAACGATCGTCAACTACAACCCGGCGACCAGGCAGACGAGCCTTTTCGCTGCCCTGCCACGGCAACTTCCGCAATGCCCGGGGGGCGTCGGGCTGACCACGGCGATGACGATGCTGAAAAGCGGCTGGGTCATCGTCGGCAGCGCGCCCAGCAGCGACGGCACAACCCGCACCAGAGGGGATGGCTGCCTGCTGCTGCTGGACCCGAACGGCCAGCTTGTGGACACCTGGACCGGCCCCGACATCAGCGATCCCTGGGGCAACATGGCCGTCATCGACAACGGTGCCAGCGCCACGTTGTTCGTCAGCATGGTGGGCTTCGGCATACCCGCTCCGTCAGTCCGCGATCCAGACACGGGATTTCCTGTCACGTTGCATAAGGCGACGGTGCTGCGGATCGAACTGACCGTCCCACCCGGCAAACCGCCCGCCATTAAAAGCAAGACAGTGATCGGCGACGGGTTCGCCCACCGGGCCGATAAAAGCAGCTACCTGATCGGACCCACCGGGCTCGCAATCGCTCCGGACGGCACGTTGTATGTTTCCGATGCGCTTGAGAACCGAATCGTCGCGATTTCAGATGCCGCCACGCGCCCAACCAGCGCCGGGACGGGCGAGGAAATCACCAAAGCCGGTCTGCTCAACCGGCCGCTCTCGCTGATTATCGCGCCCAATGGGCACCTGCTGTCGTGCAATGGGCTGAACGGCCAAGTAGTGGAAACCGATCCCGTCGCCCGCAAACAGGTCTATGCGCAGTGGATCAACACCAATCAGGCGCAGTCGCCGCCCGGCAACGGTAACCTGTTCGGAATGGCCATCAGGCCGGATGGAAAGGCGTTCTATTATGTCGCCGACGACATGAATACCGTTATGGAGTCACGATGACCTCCCGCCGGAGTTTTCTGGGTGCCGCTGGCGGGCTGTTCGCCGCCGCCGGCACCAGCATCGGCGCCCATGCGGCATCGAAGCAGGCCGTCGCTGGAACCGAGGCTTTCTTCGGCCCGCATCAGGCCGGGATCGTCACACCGCAACAGTCGCATTGTTATCTCGCTGCATTTGACCTGACGACCGAGAAACGCGACGACGTCATCAACCTGCTCGTGGCCTGGACCGACGCCGCCAACCGCCTGAGCGAAGGCCGAACCGCCCTGCCACTGGGTACCGATCTACAGGTTCCCGCACCCGATGCCGCCGACGTCATGGGATTGCCGCCCGCTCGGCTGACCGTGACATTCGGCTTTGGGCCAGGATTGTTCATCAAGGACGGCAAGGATCGATATGGCCTGGCCACCGCCCGGCCGCCGGAGCTGGCCGATCTGCCTCGATTCAACGGCGATCAGCTCATCGCGGCGAAGACCGGCGGCGATCTCTGCATCCAGGCCTGCGCGGACGACCCCCAGGTCGCCTTTCACGCCGTCCGCGAGTTGGCACGATTGTCTTACGACTCAGCCGAATTGCGCTGGGCGCAAACTGGCTTCACATCCAACCCTCCGGACGGATCGACGCCGCGTAACCTGATGGGGTTCAAAGACGGGACCCAACGCCCCGCGGATATCGAAAAGTCAGTCTGGGTCGGCGCTGACGGCCCGGCCTGGATGCGCGGCGGCAGCTATATGGTGGTTCGCCGCATTCGCATGGCGCTGGAACATTGGGACCGCACCAAGGTGTCATTCCAGGAAGAAACCATGGGGCGCCACAAATACTCGGGCGCGCCGCTAGGACTGAAGGGGGAGTTCGAGCCGCTGGGCCTGGATCGAACCGATAAGGACGAAAACCCGGTCATCGCCGAAAATGCACATGTGCGTCTGGGCAACGCGGCGGAGAATGGCAGCGCGGACATGCTGCGCCGTGGCTATTCCTATAACGACGGCGCCAACTTCGTCGCGGAGCGCTGGCCGCCCTGGCGCCAGGGTATGGAATACGACGCCGGGCTGCTGTTCATCTGCTTCCAGGCCGATCCGCGAACGGCCTTTGTCAAACTGTTCGGGAAAATGGCGAAGTTCGACATGCTGAACCAGTTCACGACGCACACCGGCAGCGGGCTGTTCGCCTGTCCGTGCGGTATTCAATCAGGGGAATACATCGGTCAACGTCTGTTCGAAAAAACCTGAGCGATTGGCGAGGCGGTAACGATCGGTTAACTAATTCGTGCGCATGTGACGGCCTGACCGCGTTCGCAAGGATTTCAGACATGTCCGCCTCGCCGCTGTTTTCCTCCAGCACCTATTGGGAGGGCCGCTATCGCGCGGGCGGCGCCTCCGGGGCCGGATCGCTTGGCCGGCTCGCCCGCTTCAAGGCCGGGGTGCTCAACCGTTTCGTCCAGGACAACCATATTGGCAGCGTGATCGATCTGGGCTGCGGTGACGGCAGTCAACTGGCGTTGCTGGACCTGCCGCGCGACTATGTCGGCGTGGATGTATCGCCCGCGGCGCTGGCGCGATGTTCCGCGCGGTTTCCTAAGCGGCTGTTCGTCCCGTACGGGATGATCGGGTGTTTGCCGACCGCCGAACTGACGTTGTCGCTGGATGTGATCTATCATCTGGTCGAGGACGCGGTGTTTACCGACACAACGCGGTCGCTGTTCGCGCTGGCGACGCGGTTCGTCGCGATCTATGCCAGCAATGGGGAAGCGGATTGGCCCGACCCGCATGTGCGGCACAGGAATTTTACCAGCTACGTCGCGGAAACCCAGCCGGACTGGCGGTTACTGGCGCATCTGCCCAATCCCTGTCCGTATGACCCGAACCATCCGGACGATACGTCGTTCGCCGACTTCTACATTTATGGCCGACCGAGCGCCGCCTGCACGCTGCACGTTCCCGTAATGGACTGAAGACGCGGCGAGACTTTCGCCGGCCGCATGGACTCCCGCGCGGGTTCGGGGAAACTATGCCTCCAACCCTTTGGAGGATACCCATGACCCGCCAGGCACTGCGCCACCAGGGCGAAGCGATGTTGCGAACGCTGTTCGGTTCCACGGCACAGCCCGCCGGCCTGGCGCATCTGCTGACCGAAGCGGCCTATGGCGGCGTCTGGTCCCGGCCGGGGCTGTCGATCCCGGACCGGCTGATTTGCGCGATGGCGGCCCTGGGGGTTGGCCCCCGATTAAAGGCGTTGCGCCGGCATTTGGGGGCCGCGCTGGACCATGGCATTTCCGCCGAGGCCATCCGGGAGGTTCTGGTGCAGGCTTCCTTGTATTCTGGATTTTCCGCGGCCGAGGAAACGCTGGAACTGGCCGGGCAGGTCTTCGCCGAACGCGGAATACAGTTCCCGGCCGATCCGCCGGAAACCGCGTCGCTGGAGGAACTCGACACGCGCGGCGCCGCATTGATGGCGTCGCTGCATGGTAACCGAGCGACGCAGGGGTACGCATCGCCGGATAATCCGGTGACGGGGCAGTTGTATCCGACGGCGATCCGTTACGGCTATGGAGAGATTTGGTCGCGGCCCGGGCTGGAGCACCGCCAGCGCGCGCTGGTCGCGATCGCCGCTTTCACCGCGCTGCGGTTGCCGGAGCAGGTGGCTAAGTTCGGTCAGTCCGCGCTGAATATCGGACTGACCAAAACGGAGGTCTTAGAAGCGATCATCCAGACCGCGCCGCTGACCGGATTTCCCCCGGCGTTGAACGCGCTGGGCGCGATCGGCCCAGCGTTCGCGGTATGAGCATGATCGTTTACGGCACAAAACGATTGGGTTTGATCGTGCCGTCCGGCAACAGCGTGGCGGAGACGGAACTGCGGGCCATGCTGCCGCCCGCGATGACGATGCTGACCACCCGGCTGGCGCTGTGCGGCAGCTCGGAAGCCGAATTACTGGCCATGCTGACCGATCTGGACCGCGCCGCCACGCTGGTAGGGCACGCGGAACCCGATGTCATCGCCTTCCATTGCACGGCCGTATCCACCTTCGCGCCGCATCTGGCGGCCGAAATCCGCGCCCGAATAACGGCTTCGACCGGACGGCCAGCAATCGCGACGGCGGACGCGATCCTGGCCGCCTTCCAGGTGCTGGGGACGCGGCGCGTGCTGCTGGTCACCCCGTATATACAGCCGGTGCATCTGCGAGAGATCGATTATCTGACGGCAAACGGGCTGAGCGTTACCGGCGGCGGGTATATGGGGATCGACCTGAACACTGAAATGGCGCGCTTGGACCCTTCCTCTATCGCCGCCCAGGCGCGGCAGGCGGCCCACGGGATCGCGGCGGATGCCTGCTTCATCAGTTGCACCGCGATCCGGTCGGCCGGCCTGATCAAGGATTTGGAAGCCGAACTGGGCATGCCGGTGATCACCAGCAACCAGGTTCTGGCCTGGTATGCCCTGCGGACGCTGGGATCGCCGCAAACCGTCCCCGGGTTCGGCCGGCTTTTCGATCGCTCCGGCATTTGAAAACCACGTCGAACGCCATTGCCAACCGCACGCTTCAACGCACATAAAGACCTATTATGAACGGACGTCCTCAACGGCCCCCCGGGCGCCCCCGGGCCTATGCACCCGACCCGGCCGCGCCCGCGGGCCGGCCGTGCGACATGCCCGGTTGCACCGCGGCCGGCGAATACCGTGCGCCTAAATCCAGGACCACGCTGAACGACTACCATTGGTTCTGCCTGGAACATGTCCGGGCGTACAACGCCGGCTGGGATTTCTACAAAGGCATGTCGCCCGCCGAGGTGGAGGCGCAACTCCGGGCCGATACCTCCTGGCAGCGCCCGACATGGCCAATCGGCAGCCTGGGCCACACCGCCTGGGATGAGGACGTGCTGAACGATCCGCTGAACATCCTTGCCGCCGCTCGGATGAAAAACAACAAGCGGCCGGATCCGCAGAAGCCGCCGGCCGATCTGCGGGAACCGCTTGCCACTTTGGGCCTGGCTTGGCCGACGACACTGGATGCGGTGAAATCGCGCTATAAGGAACTGGCAAAGCGCCATCACCCCGACGCCAACGGCGGCAGCCGCGATGCCGAGGAACGGCTGAAGACCATCAATCTTGCCTATGCCGCGGTCCGCTCCCGCCTCGGCCCCGAGGTTCGGGTGGCGGCGGCCGAATAGGAAAACGGCCTGCTGCCCTTGCGCCGCGCGCCGCCAACGCTAGACTTTCCAGGAATTGCAACAGGAAACGCTGGACTATGAACACGGCTGTCAACATCGCTTCGCCCCGCCCGACCTCCGAGATCAACCTTCCGGACACCAAGGTCTCGGCCAGGGAGGCCTTTGACATCGATATCGACATGGAGGTTCCGGCGTTCTCGGTCCGCACCGAACATGTTCCGGACATCGACACGTCGTATAAATTCGACCGGGAAACCACGCTCGCGATCCTGGCCGGGTTTACCTACAACCGTCGCGTCATGATCCAGGGTTATCACGGCACCGGTAAATCCACGCATATCGAGCAAGTGGCCGCGCGCCTGAACTGGCCCTGCATCCGCGTCAACCTGGACAGCCACATCAGCCGTATCGACCTGGTCGGCAAGGATGCGATCGTCCTGAAGGATGGCAAGCAGATCACCGAATTCCGCGAGGGCATCCTGCCATGGGCGTTGCAGCACGCCTGCGCGCTGGTGTTCGACGAGTATGATGCCGGTCGCCCGGACGTGATGTTCGTGATCCAGCGCGTGCTGGAGGTCGAGGGCAAGCTGACCCTGCTGGACCAGAACCGCGTGATCCGCCCGCACCCGTCGTTCCGCCTGTTCGCCACGGCCAACACGGTGGGCCTGGGCGACACCACTGGCCTGTATCACGGCACGCAGCAGATCAACCAAGGCCAGATGGACCGCTGGAACATCGTCGCCACCCTGAACTACCTGCCGCACGCGACGGAAACCGCGATCGTGCTGGCCAAGATGGGCCTCGATGCCACCAAGGA
>DAIEHR010000287.1 GCA_027353465.1 Acetobacteraceae bacterium
GCCGCGCCGAAGACCCTGTCCCGGGTTCCGCTCGGCGGTGTCTGGCCCGCCTGCTGGCATTGGCCGGCCCGTCCGAAGCGACGCCACGCCGCGTGCTGGATGTCGGATGCGCCGCCGGGCGCACCAGCTTCGCGTTGGCCCAGGCGTTTCCCCAGGCGCTGGTGCTGGGGGCGGATATCCACCTCGGTCTGCTGCGCCTGGCGCGCAACGCCGGTCTTGGGCACGTATCGTACCCGCGCCGGCGCATCGGCCTTGTCTATGACCGCCGGCGCTTCGACGTGGCGATCGACGGCGCGGATCGAACTGATTTCTGGGCTTGCGACGCCACCTGCCTCCCCCTCCCTACCGGCGCGTCCGATCTGTGCCTCGCGCTCAACCTGCTCGATTGTGTCAGTAACCCCCGCCAACTGCTGGAGAGTCTGGTCCAGGCCACAAGCGATAACGGCCGGATCCTACTGGCCACCCCATACGACTGGTCCACACGGGCGACACCGGTCACGGCCTGGCTGGGCGGCCACTCGCAACGCGCCAGCCATGGCGGTTCGGGCGAGGCGTTTCTTCAGGCGCTGCTGGCCGGGCCGCCAGACCACGCCATTCCCGGCGTGGAAATCCTCGCTCAGCAATCGAACTTCGCCTGGCACACCAGGCTGCACGCACGAAGCGCGGTGAACTACCAGACTCATCTGGTCGCCCTGCGCCGTCAGAGTTTAAGCGCCTGACGGATTGGCTATTCGCAATATCGCAACGGCTAGGACCGCTGGCGAAACGCGCGGCGGCCTACCGACATGGTAAACCGCCGCACGAGTCCGCGGTTAGCGCACCGCCGCCGAGAGTGTCGACAGGGTCTTGGTCAGTGTCGCCTTGATGGCAAGCGGGACGAACGGATTGGAATCGAGGTCGTCAAACAACTTCGACTCCGAAGCCACATAGCCCTGGTACTCCGCGATCTTGTCACGCGCCGCCTGCACTTTGGTCGCACGCACCTCTGGATCAGCGGCATTGCTGGCGTCATCCAGCAGATCAGCCAGTGACTCATCCAGGACATCAAGCTTCTTGCTAACTCGATTATCATAGCTGGCCTGAATCTGATTCAGGATCGGCGTACCCTGATATTTTTCCGTCAACGTATCGCGCAGCTTGTTGACGTCGCCCTGCATCTGCTTACGCACGGCCAGCCACGCCAGGCGCGACTTAGCATAGGCCACGGCGCCCGTGTTGGCGCTGATCGTCTCCTTCGCAACCACCGGCGCGTCGAGCGCGATTTCCAGTTCCTCGATCGCGTGCAGCGCACCCGTGAAATCGTTCGCCGCGATCTTTTTCTGACCGTCCGCGGCCAGGGCCACAAGGGTGCCCCTGCGTGACGGATCCTGGCCCAACACCTGCGCGATCCGTTGCGCCGCCGCCGTCAACCGGGGCGTCAGGGTGGACGCGGCCGGCGTTGCTTCGGCCTCAGCTTTGACCTCGGCGACCTGGGCCTGTGCCGGGGCCGGCTGGCCGGCACCGGCGAGCACTTCCCGCAGTTGCCCAATGAAACCGGTGGCAGCGTTCAGGTTGTTAGTCTTGATCTGAACATTGGCGTCGGTCGCGAGCTTTACAGCACGCGCCTTCAGGTCGGGATCGCTGGGGGGAATTTGCGGAATCCGCTGCATGAGCCCCGCCAGTTCCTTCTTCAAGGCATCGGCGTCCAGCTGTGGCTTCATCTCAGGCGGCTTGGGTGGCGCGGGCGGCGCGGGCGGCGCCGGCGAAGCGGACTGTGCGGGCGGTCCAGGCGGCGCCGGCACCTCTGGGGCCGGTTGCACGGCCTCCACGCGTTCCTCACTCGGCGGTCCGGCCGGAGCCTCGGGCTCTTCGCCCAGCACCTCGTCCAGGGCTTCGCCTAGCTGCTCGATGAAATCGGCGGCAGAGTTAAGATCGTTGGCCTTGATTTGGGCGCTGGCGTCAGTCGCGAGTTTCGCCAGCCGCGCCTTCAGGTCCGCATCGGTATCCGGGACCTGCTCCATCCGCTTGACCAGTTCCGCCAACTGCTGGGACAGCGACTCGGCGGTATCATCTGGCTCCAGCTCCAGCCCCTCATCAATGTTGAGTTCGACCTTCTGGTAAGGAACTTCCTTTACCACCGGTAACAGCTTCATGCGCATGCTGCCGGCGGCAGCCTTATTGATGAAGAAGCGGACCATTCCAGCGTCGTAGGTCGGGTCCACGACGGCACGTCCAAACCGCAGGCTGGCATTGTCCAGCTTCAGTTTCTCCTTGCCCGCCGCGGCCTTCAGCATCGCAAAGACCTTCTTCGGCTTCGCTTTCTTATGCAGAAGGATCACGCCTTCGCCCTCGGCGGTCAGACCGATCGCGGCCCCAACCGGTTTATGCCTGGCAAGAAGCGGCTTCATTTTACCAGCCGCCATTATGCTTTCAGCGGCTGATGCAGGTGCTTTGGCCACGTTCGTCGTCCCCTTGGGTTATCAGGTCTCTCGGCGTTAGTAGATATTTAGCAGCCAACCGATACGGCAAGGCAACACAGAATCGATTCCAGGATAATCGCGCGCATCGTCATTCCGAAAATCAGCGTTGGCACCCGGGATGATGACGGTCTGGTCATGGCACCGCCGGGCAGCGGAACGCCTCTGTCAAACCCGTGCCGAACGGATTGCCACCGCCGATCGGGTGGACATCGAAAGCCGCGCGCCGATCCCCTTGCTGAAATGTGGCAATAATGTGCTCCCCCTTGGCGTCCGGTTGCAGGCGCGCGCGCGCCATCAGCCGGAACAAGGCCCAGGGTCCGCTTTCGGCCGGCAACCCGCCATCCGCGATCGGTGGATCGAACAGAATCCGAGCATTTCTCATGTGATTGGCGCCTGGCCAGCTGATTTGCGAAGCCTGCGACAGCCCATGAGCGAACCGAACCTCGGTGCCGTCCAAATCCAGCGTCACCGCGGTCGAGACCGGGTCCAGCGACACCGGCGTGATGTCGAACCGGATGACCGGGGTGGTGGCACCGTCGGGAAAGAACAGATCGCGCAAGCTGGCGGCGCGCTGAAACTGGGCGATGTCGTCGGCCGACACCGGCGGGGTAGCGCCATCGGGTGACTTCGGCTTCCAGACCTTGCCGGTGGTATCGGCAAATGGCGCCAGTTGCGTGTTGAAGAACCCATCCAGCACGCCGCCGGACGCCATCAGCCGGCTGAAATCGTCAAGCGGCAGATCCGCCGTGGCCGTGCGATCAAAGGGAAAATGCCCCTTGACCGATTGCGCGCAGAACGACGCTGGTCCGCCGGCCGCGTTCCAGGCGGTGCTGATCTGCTGACGCGCATTGCCGCTGCGCAGCGCCGTTCCACTGGCCGCCATCGCCGTCATCCAGCGGGATAGCGGTTGCGGCAGCCGTGCAGCCTGGGCACGCAACAGCACGGCGGGATCATTGCCGGACGGCAGTGGCGGCGCGGTGCTGCCGATCGGGGCGGCAGCGAGTTTCGCCAATTGCTGCTGCAAATCATAAAGCGATTGCAGCGCGGGATCGAGCTGGCTGACCCCGCCATCACCCAGCAGGTCGCGCAGCGGCCTGAGATGTTCGGCGACGCTATCCCCCGCTTGGGTGTTCGCCGTGCTCGTTGCCGCGACGGCTGGACCAAGCAGCCCCTGCAACCGCGACGCTCCGGTGGGAGTCGGTGCGGCCGGCGCGGTCAGAGTCACCTCATGCACCACACTGGATAGCAGGGCCCGTAACGGCGATTGCCGGGAGGACATGATATAAAG
>DAIEHR010000101.1 GCA_027353465.1 Acetobacteraceae bacterium
ACTCCGCCAGGCCGAAGCCGACTTCCCCGACCAGGCCGCCGCCATTCACACCCGGTTGCGGGACATGCTCGCCGCTATGATCCACGATCCGGCGACCGAAAAGCTTCCTCCGCTGGAATTCATCGCCGTCGCCGAGGACAATGCCGACCTGCTAAGCGACAGCGGCAATCAGGCGGTGGACGCGCCGCTGGCGGACCGTCTGCTGGCGCTGGACTTGCCCGACCGAGCGAAGCCGGTGCTGGCCAAACTAGTCAAGCAGGCAAAATCGGCGGTAGCGAAGGCCCGCTATGGCGTCACCCTGGCAACGCTGGACGCGCATGAGGGAGATGACGCCGGCGCGCTAAAGATCCTGGATGCATCGGACTCGCCGGACCTTCCCGAAGATCTGGCCGAACAACGCCTGATCCTGCGCGCCGATACGATCGCGCACCAGGGCGATCCAGCCGCGGGCGCGGCGCTGCTGTCGTCGGCGGCCAGCCCAACCGCCATCCAGGCCAGGGCACAAATCCTGGAAACCGTTGGGAACTGGGCGGCGGCGGAGCAGGCATGGGCGGACTGCGTCGCCCGCGTGCTGCCGGCGGACGGCGCGTTGGATGAACCCCAAGCAAAAATGGTGCTGCGCCTGACCACCGCCACCGCCCGCGCCGGGGATGAAACCGGGCTTGCCGGGCTGCGAGACCAGTTCGGCGCCCGCATGGGTTCGGGTCCGCTGGCCGACATGTTCCGCCTGCTGGCGGCCGCACCCGTGCAAACGTCCGGGGATATAAAACGCTCGCAGATGGAAATGAACCTTGCCGCGTCGATCCCCGCTGATTTGAAAGCGTTACAGCCGTCAACCGCGCCACGGTGATATTACCGCAGGGGGGATATGCGATTTTTATGCGAACATTGCCAAAAAGAGGCTTGCGCCGCCCCCCCCTTACGATCATGTTCCGCCGCCTTGGCCCCAGGGGACCGTGGGCGCGTTTTCGCGTGTACAGTCCAACAGGCCGTCTACTGGTAGGAAGGGGTACGCGATGAACGCACTCAGCCCACTGGGGATGGTCTCGGAACTTCCGAGCAGCAACCAGATGCAGTCCGACGCTGAGCGGGCAATTTCCGATGACTCGGGCACGGAGGTCCAAAAGGACTACTTCGTCGAAAAGGATGGCGTGAAGTTCGCCGGCACACATTTGCTGGTCGATCTTTGGGGCGCGTCCAATCTTGGCGATCCCGATCATATCGATCGTGCACTGCGCGAGGCCGCCGAGGCCGCGGGCGCCACGATCCTGCATGGCCATTTTCACCACTTCTCGCCCAATGGCGGGGTCAGTGGCGTGCTAGTGCTGGCGGAGAGTCATATCTCCATCCACACATGGCCGGAGCGGGATTTCGCCGCCATCGACATCTTCATGTGCGGGGCCTGCAATCCGTATCATGGGATTCCGGCGCTGAAGGCCGCGTTCAAACCTGAATCGATCAACCTCGGCGAACAACGGCGCGGCCTGATCGCCTAAGATAACCGGCCCACCGACGCTGATTTAGCACAATTACCGTCATGGCGTGTCCGTCCGGCCTGTTCCAGAAAAGTACTGGTATCAGGCTGGATGGGCGCGCCATGACGATAGCGGTCGATCGTCGCGTTCGGTTCAAGCCACCTGTGTGCGGAGTAAACCATGCCCACCGATAGCTGGATCAACGAAACGCTGTATCCCGACTGGGGCCAGCGCTTCCGGGTAACGCGCGAACTGGCGCGGGTCCAAAGCGATTTCCAGGACATCGCGATCTTCGAAAGCGCGTCCCATGGCCGCGTCATGGTGCTGGACGGGGTGATCCAGATCACCGAGGGCGATGAGTTCGTATATCAGGAAATGCTAACCCATGTGCCCCTGCTGGCACACGGATCGGCCCGGAATGTGCTGATCATCGGTGCCGGCGACGGCGGCGTGCTGCGGCGGGTGCTGCAACACGGCAACGTCGAACGCGCGGTCATGGTGGAAATCGACGGCGAGGTCATCCGCCTGTCGAAGCAGTTTCTGCCCCGGATCGCCGGCGACGCCTGGACGGACCCGCGCGCAAACGTGATCGTCGGCGACGGAATCGACTACGTGAAGCGCGCCCCGGATGCGTCGTTCGACGTCATCATCGTCGATTCCACCGACCCGATCGGCGTCGGAGAGGTTCTGTTCACCGACGAATTCTACCATAACTGCGCTCGGATTCTTACCGATCGCGGCCTGATCGTGAACCAGTGCGGCGTGCCGTTCATGCAGGCCGACGAACTGCGCGAAACCAGTCTGCGCCGGCGGAATTTCTTCCCGCACGTCACCGCCTATATCGCCGCCGTTCCGACCTATGTCGGCGGGTTCATGACCCTGGGCTGGGCGGCTAAGGACGCCTCGCTGACGGCAACCCCGTTGGATACCATCCGCGCGCGCGCCGCCGCGGCCGGGATCATCGGCGCGACGAACTACTGGACGCCGGAGATTCACGTTGGCGCGTTCAACCTGCCGCCGTATATCGCCCGCCACCTGCCCGAGGCTTGATCGCCGATCAGAACGGTAGGCGGCCCAGGCTGGAGCGGATAGTCTAACGCCACTCGATCATCTCTAAGGATGCCCGCATGCGGTTCGTCGTTGCCTCCTCCCTGATAGCGGCCCTGGTTCTGACGGCGCCGCTATCCTCTGCCCGCGCCCAGGTGGACAGCCGCGAGGGCATTGCGCTGCAGAACCAGTTGTATCAGCTCCGGCAGGAGTTGAAGTCGGTCGAGGACCAACTGGCTCGGGGCGGCGGATCGAGCAGCCGAGCGCCGGCATACGCCCCTGCCCAGCAGTCGGGACCGAATGAACTGGTCACCCAGTTGCTGACCCGGGTGGACGCGCTGGAAGAGCAGGTGCGTCAGCTTCGCGGCCAGATCGACGAGACGAACAACCAGCAGCATCGGCTAAGCGACGACCTGAACAAGAAGATCGATGATCTGGCGTTTCAGATGCAAACCCCCGGCAAACCCGGCGGGGCGCCCGGGCCCGGCCCTGCCCCGACCAACCTGAGCCAGTCAGCCGCGACCCGGCCGGCCGGCTCAAGAACGGCCGAAGCTATTTTGCAGGAGGGCAACGCCGCCCTGGCCCGCCGCGATTTCCCGGCCGCGGAAGCGGCCGCGCGCGAGATTCTGGCCAACCGCACCTCCCCGCGCGCCTACGACGCGCAGTTCCTGCTGGCCCAGGCGTTGTCCGGCCAGAAGCAATTTCCGCAGGCCGCGGTCGCGTATGACGATGTTTACAACCGCGCCCGCACCGGGGCGCATGCGCAGGATGCACGCCTTGGGCTGGCATCCTCGCTGACCGCGATCAACGAAAAGAAGGCCGCATGTGATGTGCTCAGCCGCATGCAGTCGGAGTTCCCGCGTATGCGTCCGGACGTAACCGCCGGCGTGGCGGCCACTTCGGCAAGGGCCGGGTGCCGCGGATAAGACCGCACCCCTTCGACCGGCGGCGCTAAGGGAGTTCGCCGCCGCGATGGACCGGCTTGGTCCATTCGAACCCAACCCGGCCTTGGCGGCCGCCGTATCGGGCGGCGCGGACAGCATGGCGCTCGCCGTCCTGGCGCGCGACTGGGTTCGTGCCCGTGGCGGATCGTTGGTCGCCCTTGTCGTCGATCACGGCCTGCGTCCTGCCTCCGGCAACGAGGCTGTATTGACCGTCGATCGGCTGCACCAGCTTGGTATCCCGGCCCGCTTGCTGACAATTTCCAACTTGGCCCACGGCACCGCCTTGGCCGAACGCGCCCGGATCAGCCGATACCAAGTACTGACCGAGGCTTGTGCCGAGGCCGGGATCCTGCATCTGCTGCTGGGCCATCACCTGGCCGACCAGGCCGAAACCTTGGCAATGCGGGTGCTGCGCGGCAGCCAGAACCACGGTCTGGCGGGCATGGCCGCGCTGCGGGAAACGCCCCGGTTGCGCTTGCTGCGCCCGTTGCTCGCCACCGATCCGCACGAACTCCGGCGGGTCCTGACCGAACACGGCATCGCCTGGGTGGAAGACCCATCGAACCAGAATCTGCAAACGATGCGGGCGCGGATGCGGCAAGGCCTCGCCAGCTTCCGTCTGACCGAAACAGGCATCCGGCAGGCGCTAACCAGGGCAGGCCAGCTCCGCGAACGGGAGGAGGCAGCGACCGCCGCCGAACTCGCCGAACGCGCGACGATCCGGCCAGAGGGTTTCGCGTTGCTTTCGCCCGGGCGGATTGGGACGGCCGCTCTGGCGGCGTTGATCCAAACCGTATCGGGCGCAGCCTATAGGCCCAATCTGGCCGCCGTGACCGATCTCGCCGCACAGCCCAAACCAGCAACGGTCGCGGGGGTTCGCCTGCTTCCAGCGGGGCGTTTCGGCGACGGATGGCTGCTGATCCGCGAGGAAGCGGCGATCGGCGCCCCGGTACCGGCGACTAATGGCGCCATCTGGGATGGGCGGTTCCGCTCGGTCGGCGACGGTTCCCCCGGTGCTGTAATCGGTAAATTGGGCAAGGACGCGGTTCTGTTCCGGCGCGCTCGTAACTTGCCATCGTCCGTATTGCGGACCCTGCCCGCGGTCCGGATCGGCGAAATGCTGGCTTCCGTGCCGCATTTAGGGTATGATCAGGGTCAAAATCACGGTGTAACGACTGTTCTGTTCAGCCCAAGCCGACCGGCAGCCGGCCCATGTTTCGTCCCAACCGCCTGACCCAAAATGTCTTATGGGTTGTTATTGGCGCAAACTTGGTCAACCATCTTGCCTAAGTGGGGATGTAGGAACCAGAACCGCACACTATGTTAATGCTGTTTCGCCGGGCCGGTCATCGGCATCCAACCCCCGGCGTGCCAACCGGACTGTGAACGTGAGCAAAGTCATATGAGCAATTTTGGCCGGAACCTCGCGCTGTGGGTGATCATCGCCCTGCTGCTCGTGGTGCTATTCAACCTGTTCCAGCCCGGAGTGACGCATACCAGTT
>DAIEHR010000134.1 GCA_027353465.1 Acetobacteraceae bacterium
CTGGTGGTGGTTGGCGGGGTCGGCACTCATGAACGTCAGTTCCATCCCGCTGCGTGCCTTGCCGCGGTCGGTTACCATCAGGCCCAGCACCGTGGTGTAAAATCGCTCCAGCAGCGGTTGGTCCCGGGCGTGGATACCGACATGCGAAAGTCGGGCGCGGATCGTCCCCATGGATGTTTCCTTATTTCCCTATTGGCACCCATTCAAGATCGGGGGAGCAAGATGTGCAAGAGGGGAAACGTCCTTCTACCGGCGCCCGTAAGGAAGCCTCCGCCAGGTCAGAGCGAGATCGCGATCATCGCCCGCTGATGCCGGCCGAACAGACGCACCGCCACATCCATCAATTGCTTCAGCGGCCAGTATTTTCGGTTCAACAACACCATACCGCGATCGAACTCCTGGCCTGTGACGAGTGCGGCTCGGGCGGTGATCCAATCACCCGTGATCTTCCCCTTGGCATCGCACGGGGCGATGCGAACGCTGCCGTTGCGCCGGATGCGTTTGGCTTTGCCAGAGTCGGCCGTGGTATAGGCATAAAGGGTTACGGAATCCGCGGTCGCGAACCAGACCGGCGTGCGAACGGCTTGGCCGCTTTGGCGGAAGGTTTCCAGGCTAAGGTATTTTTTGCCATCGAAGGCGGTCAGGCCAGTGGATCCGGTCATTCTGCTTTTTCTGGAAATGTTGCTGCCCCGTTGATAGTGGCCGGCCCGCCCCGGCAACGCAATTGCTCCATGGAACAGGGGATTGACACGAATGCTACCCGCCAGTAGTAGTCAGGTATTGGTCACCGGACGCGACAGGCCTGGGAAGGCAAAATAAAGTCCTCGTTTAAGGGGGCTGGGGTTCTTCTCAAATCATAGGCTGGCCGCGTTACAGGATCGATCAGAAACCCCGCCGTTTGACGGGGTTTTTTTCTGTCTTTTCCTCCGCGTGGACAGTTAAGCCGCGCGCAAACGTAAGCTGATGGTTGTCTCCTCGGCGCTCGCCCTCGGTTCAGCGGTGATTGAACCTCCCATTGCCTGGGCCAGGCGGCGGCTGAGTGTCAGGCCGGTGCTGTCATCACCGCCCGCCGTTCCTTCGGTCGGCAGGCTGCCGGTATAGACAGGCAACCGATGCCCCAGATCGCTGACCGATGCGGTGACGCTGTTGCCGCTGCGAGCGACCGTGACAGAAACCGTTTCCCCCGGCTTGGCCGCCCGCATCGCGGCAACCAGGAAATTGTCCAGGATGCTTCGGATCGCAACCGGATCGCCGATAGCCGCGGTGTCGCCCGGAGCGCTGCCGGTAGATTGGGTCACATTGATTTGACGCTCTTTAGCGATTGTTGTCGCACCGGCTACGGCCTCGGTTGCGATCGCGGCTAGATCGACCGGGTCCAGCCGCAGACCTCGTTCCGTTAAGTCGGACAGGTCGATCAGGGAATCGATTGTCCCCAGCAACTGCCGAGCATCGCTTCGCACGCGCGTCAAGGACTCCCGTTGACCGGGAGGGCTGCCTGCCATGGTCAGGGTCAGAACGCCAAGCAGTGAATGCAGCGGATTATGGATTTCCTCGCTGAGGGTTTCCAGCAGGTCGGTCTTGATCTGTTCAGCCGCCTCCGCCCTGCGGGTCGCGGCGGCGAGCCGATCCTGGGTATCACGGGCGTGGCGGACAACCGCGGCGGTCGCGCCGATCGCGAAAATCGACAGCACCCGGTTGCCGATCAGATCCTCCAGGTCCGAGCCTAACGCGGGCACGAACGCGCCGATAACCACCAACAGGCTTGTAAGCACCGTCAATACCCAAAGCCCCGCCCGGCCCTTGTGAAACACGGCGGTTGCGACCAGCGGCGAATAGATGATGCCGTAAGCCAGCGTGTTGTCGCGCTGCAGGTCCAGCAGGAACGCCAACGCCGACATAACGTAGATGATCAGCACCAACCAACGAATGCGCTGGCTTCGTCCGATTTCCGGAAGGGTCATGCCCCTTGGGTTAGAAAGCCCCGAATACGGCATCAATGATTCCAAGTAATTAGTTACCATTACATTTCAAGCCTGGTCCAAGGCCCATTGTATCAAGACCGAGGTTCCGTCAAGGAAATCGGCTATCGTCATGGCCTCATCGGGATTATGGCTGCCGTTGGCGTTGCGCACGAAAACCATCCCCATGGGCACCCCGGCCGCGGCGAACGCCGCCGCATCGTGCGAAGCCGGGCTGCCGATATGCAGTACCGGCAGTTTCAGGGCTGAAGCCGCCGCTTCCAGCCCCGCCCTGATGGCTGGATCGACCATTCCAACCGCCGCCCTTGCCTTGGCGCCCAGATGGAACCGCACGCCGCGGCGTTGCTCGATTCCCGCGATGATTCGATGGACCGTCTCCTCCAGCCCGGCCAGAACCGCTTCGTCGTAGGCCCGCACATCCAGGCTGAACTGAAATTTACCGGGCACGATGGTCAGGCCGTGGGCGGTGGGGTCGGTATGGAAGCGGCCCAGGGTGCAAGCTATCGGGATGCCGCGTTCATCGTAGTCCGCCCACAGCGTATCCAGTGCGATCGCGAATTCCGCACCTGCCATGGCGGCGTCACGGCGAAACCGGCGCGGCAGCCCGACATGGTCGTGCTGGCCCTCGATCCGGACGTTGGCAAAGCGGAAATTGCCCGGAATTCCGGTGCAGATCGCCACCGAACGGCCGGCCTCGATCAGGCTTGGCGCCTGCTCGATATGCAGTTCCAGATAGGCACGGATCTTCGCCGGGTCGGGAAAATGCCGGCTGCCCGCCAGCAGCGCGTCCGGGTTGCCGCCGCATTCCGTCATGTGATCCGCCAGGGTGCGGCCGGTATCGACCCGGCGGACGTCCAGAGCGCCATCGGGCAGCGTGCCCAGGCTGCCCCGGCTGCCAATATACGATACCTGGAACCAGACGCTTTCCTCCGCTCGGATGCCCATGACCACGATGTCGCATTCCGGCGTTACACCCAGTTGCTGAAATCCGGCCACGACGGCCAGACCCGCCAGCACGCCCGCCGCGCCGTCGAAGTTGCCGCCGTGCGGAACCGAGTCCAGATGCGACCCGATGACCAGCAACGGCGCCGAACGGTCGCGGCCGGGCAGGGTCATGTACAGGTTGGCGGCGTCGTCGCGGGTTATTTCCAGGCCCATGGCCGCGGCGGCGTTGGCGACAGTGGCGTGGGCGCGCTGCTCCCCGGCGCCGTACGGATCGCGCGATACGCCCGGTTCGTCCAGGCCGTCCAGGCGCAACTGGTCGAACAGGGCCTGCATAGGCCCGTGCTGTGCCTGAACGGCTGCCCTGACGGCGGTTGCATCCACGGACTCGTCCT
>DAIEHR010000135.1 GCA_027353465.1 Acetobacteraceae bacterium
GAAGTTGCCGCGGTTTTACTTCGACTGGACGTTGATGATGAACCGGCCCCACAAGAGCTTTATCGGCACCATTCCGGTCAACGTGTTCTACGGCCTGCGCGAATCAACCCGCCTGATCCTGGAGGAAGAAGGCCTGGACAACGTCATTGCCCGCCACACGCGCCTGGGCGAAGCCGCCCGCCGAGCGGTGCGGGTTTGGGCGGGGAATGACGGCCCGACGCTGTTCTGCCTGTCGCGCGACCGCCTTTCGAACTCGGTAACGGCGGTGATGATGCCTGAGGGCTTCAACGGCGACGCCCTGCGTAAGACAGTCCGCGAGCGGTTCAATGTGTCGCTGGGTGGCGGGTTGGGCAAGCTGGGCGGCAAGATTTTCCGCATTGGGCACCTGGGCGATCTGAACGAACCGATGCTGCTGGGCGCTCTGGCGGCGGTGGAGATGGGGCTGCGGATCGAGGGGATTCCGCACGGGCGGGGTGGTGTCGATGCGGCGATGGCGTTTTTGGCGGAGGGGTAGGGGGCTTATGCGCTCAGCCGCGGCGGTGGCAAGAAGTTTGGCTATCGCCACGGTTGAAGGCGCGACTGCTGCCTATTCCTCTGCACCGCGCTGCGCGGGTAAGTGACTACGCAGGCACGGATGCTTTTCAGCACTGTGACTTGCCGCGCAATCCGCAACGGGACCCACCGTTTGAAAGTTGAGGCGACCACGGCCTAACATTTTTTTAACTGAGGGTCTTTGCACAAGCCGCGTTTCGCGACCCCAGCCGGCCCGCACGGCACTACCGTCCCGACCGGTCATCGGTTAAAAGGCACCCACCATGCCAACCGTGAAATATCGCACCGTCCACCCTAACCTTATCCCCCGCCGGACCCGGCTGGAGGTTCCCGGCTGGGCAGGCCAATCGGAACCACGGGCGGATGGGTCGCACGAATACCCCTGGCACTGCATCCCGTTCTCGGAAGCCGCCCGCGCGGGGATCGAGCTTTCCTATCCTTACGATCACGAACTCCGCGTCACCGCTCGGGACGGCACCCTTCACTTTGAGGGCGAATTCCCGGAAGACCGACGCCCGCCTTTCCGCACCTTCGGCAGGGAATACTACACCTACCAAAGCCTGATCGATCTGAAGGTGGAAGACGGGTGGGCCTTCAAGACCGAAACCCACCCACGTTTCTACACAGACACCACCGGCACCGCGCCGATCGCCGTTCCGGCCATCATCCAGCCCTGGTGGCCGATGATTTTCTTCCTGGTTTTCAAGTCCCCGGCCGAGGGCCAGACCCATATATTTCGCCCCGGCGAGCCGTTCATCCAAATCACTATCGTTCCGTCTGAAACAAAATTCGATATCATCCCGATGACCGAGGAGGAAGCAGCCGAACGCGAGTTGCAATCGCAGCGTATCTACGCAAGCCGAGCGACGCTTTCAGCTGATACCAAATGGTTATCCTCGACCAATACCGTCTTCGACGGCACTTATCGCCGTATCTTCGGTGCCGCTCGGCATCTCAAGAAATCATCGCCCGACTAACGATAATACCCGCCACCGTAGTAGTTGTCGTGGTGATGATGGTGGTGATGATGGTGATGATGGTGGTGGTGGTGGTGATATTGCACCTCCTGTACCAGCCCCCGAGGCTCGGAAGCCGGCCCGGGCCGGGCCGCGGCCAGCAGCGCCGCCGCATTCGGAATCGGTTTCAGAAGATCGGCATAAGATCCGGCGTGCATCACCGTCTCCATCGTCATCGGCACCGCGGATGCGGCCTGTGCTGGCGCGACAGCAACCAACGCTCCGACCGCGCCGATCAGTCCAGCTATACTTTTGTCCATCTTACGATCTCCAAATAAAACCGCATCGGGGCCTTCGCCCAGGTTCTATATGGGCAAAAAAAGCGGCAAAAATATGAAATCGTTTCATGCCCGGCCGGGCCGTCGTCAATGTGATTGCCCCCGCTCGACCGCGGTGCGGAAGCCGGCTTAAGCTGGCGACGATGACCCGGTTTTCCCTCGCTCACCTCACTGCCCTGTCGCTTGCGCCGCCGGCGTTGATCCGGGCCGCGGCCGATGCCGGTTATGCCTCCGTGGGGCTGCGGCTGGTCCAGGTAACGCCCGAATCGCCGCATTATCCGCTGATGACCGACAAGCCGATGCTGCGCGAAACCCGCGCCGCCATGGCCGAAACCGGGGTCACAGTGAACGACATGGAATTCATCCGTATCGCCCCGGACATCGACATCCCGGCGCTGGAGCCATTCTTCGCCATCGGCGCGGAACTCGGCGCCGGTTGGGCGGTCGCGGCGCCGTATGATCCGGACCTGACAAGACTGGCCGATCGCTTCGGCGCGCTATGTCAGCTCGCCGGCCGTTACAAACAGGGCGTGGTGCTGGAATTCTTCCCCTGGACACGGATCAACAGTGTCGCCAGCGCCAATGCGGTGGTGCAAGCGGCTGGGCAGGCCAACGGCGGCATATTGGTGGATACGCTGCACTTCGATCGCTGCGGCAACGTCCCCGCCGATCTAGGCGCGATCGCGCCCGCCAGGATGCCTTTCGTCCACGTCTGCGATGCCCCTGCGGACAGGCCAACCACGCTGGAAGGGCTTTTGCATCACGCCAGGGCGGAACGCCTGCCGCCAGGCGAAGGCGGCATCGAAATCAAGTCCGTCCTGGCCCACATGCCCGCCGATATTCCCATCGCGCTGGAAGTGCCGATGACCGAACTATCCCGCTCCGAAGGCCCGGGTGCGGCGGTCCGCCGCGCGATCGACGCCGCAAAGCGCCTGCTGGACGCACCACCAACACTCTGAAAGACCGAAGCGAACCGGACGAAACCCGCCGGGCGAGGCGGAATCAGACCGCCTCGTCCAAATCCTGGCCCCACATCTTTTCCAGCGCGTACAGTGTCCGGGCTTCCGGCTTGAACAGATGCACGACGATGTCACCGGCGTCGATTAGCACCCAATCGGACCCGCCCGCGCCCTCGATCTGCACCCGTTTCAGGCCGGCTTCCTTCAGCTTCTCGCTCAGGTGCTGCGCCATCGCGCTGATCTGGCGATCGGCGAGGCCGGTGGCGATCACCATTCGGTCGCAGAACATCGCCTTTCCGGCGAGGTCCATCGCGACCACGTTTTCCGCCTTGTCGTCTTCCAGGCTGGTGACGATGATCCCTTGCAGGCGGTCCAGTTCAGACGGTTCCGTCTTCACTTTCTTCGCGCGCGGGGCGGACACTTTCTTCGGGCCGGCGGCAATGGTCTTCTTGCGCGGGCTGCCGGGCACGCCGCTGGCCTCCGCCAACTTCGGTTTCACGGCCGTCTTGCGCGGTGCCGGCTTGTGCCGGGCAGGGGAGGCAGCGGTCTTCGGCGTCTGGGTTATAACACGGATCCTTTGGCGGCTTGGCGGATAGCAGTGGCGGAGATAGCGTTCTGTCGCACCGGCAGGAAGACCCAGCCGGGCGCCACACCGGGCAGCAGAATCGCCTCTCTGGCCGGCCGGCGTACAGCCCGTAGCCGATGCGCCGCCTGTCCCGCAAGCGCCTGATTGTTATACCGAGGGCGCGGCAGCACCACCAGCGGCAGGCGCCGGACGATTTCGACCCACCTGCGCCAGCGGGGAAGCTGCTCCAGAATATCCGCGCCCATGATCCAGACAAACCGGGCATTCGGGAACCGGCGGAGCAGAATCTTTATAGTATCAACGGTATAGCGAGTGCCGACGGCATGCTCGATACCCGACGCCACCACCCGCCTGCCGTCCCCGATGCGCGCCGCACCGGCTAGCCGAACCGCGAACGGCGCCATGCCGGCCACGGGTTTCAGCGGATTGCCCGGCGACACCAGCAGCCACACCTGATCAAGCCGCAGCCGCTTCATTGCCAGTTCCGCGACGTGCCGATGCCCAGCATGCGCCGGGTTGAACGATCCGCCCAGCAGCCCGACCCGCATGCGCCGCCGGTCGCCGAAGCGGGGAATCGGATCTTCAGCCAGTTTGGTCAGGGGCGTATCTGCCCGGTCCCCAGGACCAGATACCTGTAGGTGGTCAACTGCTCCAGCCCCACCGGGCCACGGGCATGGATGCGTCCGGTAGCGATCCCGATTTCTGCCCCGAAGCCGAATTCCCCGCCGTCGCAGAACTGGGTGGAGGCGTTCCACAGCGCCACCGCACTGTCCACCCCGCGCAGGAAATGCTCCGCCACCGCCGCGTCCTCGGTTACGATGGCATCGGTATGTTCGCTGCCATGCGCGGCGATATGCGCTAGCGCCGCGTCCACGCCATCGACCACGGCGACGGACAGGATCGAGTCGAGCCATTCGGTATCGAAATCCGCCGCCGCCGCCGCGTGCAGGTCTGGCACGATATCCCGCGCCGCCGCGTCCGCTCGGAAGTCGCACCCCAGCGCCCGCAGGTCCGCCACCAGCACCGGCAACAGGCTAGGCGCGACGGCGCGGTCGATCAGCAGCGTCTCCGTCGCGCCGCATACCCCGGTGCGCCGCATCTTTGCATTCGCCACGATCCGCCGAGCCATGGCGGGGTCGGCGGCTTCGTGAACATAGGTGTGGTTCAGGCCCTCGGCGTGGGCCAGGACGGGGACCCGAGCGTCCCGTTGGACGCGCTCCACCAGGGATTTACCGCCGCGGGGGATAATCAGATCGAGCAATCCCGCCCCAGCCAGCATCGCCGCCACGTAGGCCCGATCAGCATTCGGCGCGACCTGGATGCAGGCCGGCGGCAGGCCCGAGGCCGCCAAACCGCGCTGCAGCGCCACGTTGATCGCCTTGGCGCTGTGCGCGCTGTCCGATCCGCCGCGCAGGATCACCGCGTTGCCCGACTTCAGGCACAAAGCGGAGGCATCGGCGCCGACATTCGGCCGGCTTTCATAGATCATGCCGATCACCCCGATCGGCGTCGCGATCCGCTGGATGCGCAGGCCGTTCGGCCGCGTCCAGTCGGCCAGCGTGCGCTGCAACGGGTCGGGCAGGGCGGCCACTTCCTCCAGCCCGCGCGCCATCGCCTCGACGCGGGCTTCGGTCAGCGTCAGCCGGTCCAGGAACGCCGCGGAACCGTGATAGGCGGCCACATCGAGCGCGTTGGCCGCCAGAATCTCGCGCATGCCGTCGCGCAGCGCATGCGCCATCGCGGCCAGCGCCGCGTTGCGCGCCGCCTCGCTGCCGCGGGCCAACTGGTGTCCGGCGTCACGGGCGGCAAGAGCGGCCAGTCGAAGGTGTTCAGTCGCTTCCATCGCACCAATGTGCCCAAGTAACGCGGTGGTTTCCAGTGCCCAAATGCCGGTTCGATGCGCCCCAACCCGGGGCTGACGTGCGCCACACGCAATGCCCCGTCCCCGGGATGCGCCAGAACGGCGCCGATCTGGCGGAGCATACCAGAACCGCCGCCCACGGTGCCGGCGACATCGCCCCTAATGGATGGCCGCATACATGATCTTGTCCTCGGTCGCATCGGCGGCGTCGAACTCCGCGACGATCCGGCCCATGCGCGCGACAAGAATACGGTCGGAGATACTCAGCACCTCCGGCAGGTAGGAGGAAATGACCACCACTGCCTTGCCTTCGTCCGCCAGGGCGCGGATTTGCGCGTGAATCTCCGGGATCGTCCCGACATCGACCCCGCGCGTCGGTTCGTCGAAGATGATGATCCGCGGATCCTGCACCAGCGACTTGGCGATCACGACCTTCTGCTGATTGCCGCCCGACAGCTCGACGATTTTCGCCTTGCGCTGAAGTGTGCCGATTTTCAGCCGGTCCACCCAGTAACTCGCCAGCTTGCCGCGCGTCGCCATGGACAGCAGGAACCGCCAGCCAGAGCGGGTCGCCAGCTTGCCGATATAGACGTTGTCGTCCACCACCATGGTCTCGAAGAAGCCGTTCAGCTTCCGATCCTCGGTGATATAGGCGATACCGTCATTGATCGCCTGCTTCGGGACGTTGTACCGGATCGGCCGGCCGTGCAGCCGGATCGTGCCGCCGTTGATCAGGTTTCGCTTGAGCGCGCCGAAGATGATCTTAGCGATCTCGGTTCGTCCGGATCCGATCAGCCCGGCGATGCCGACAACTTCCCCGGCATAAATCGAGAACGACATGTTCTTGACCGTCGTGCCCATGGTGACATTTTCCACCGTCAGCACCTTGCCGCGCCGTTCCCGCCGCCGCTCCGCGTGCCCCGCCCGGTGCGAGTAATGCGTCTGGCTGATGTCGCGCCCGATCATGAAGCGCACCAGCTTCTCCCGCGTCATGTCGGCGGTGACCGCGGTAATGACCAGCTTGCCATCGCGCAGCACCGTGATCCGGTCGGAAATCTGCAACGATTCCTCAAGCGCATGAGAGATGTAGATGATCGCCACGCCGCGCGCCCGCAGATCGCGCACCAGATTGAAGAAATGCACGATCTCTTCCGGTGTCAGGCTCGCCGTCGGTTCATCGAAAATGATGATCCGCGCATTATTGTAAACCGCTCGGGCAATTTCCACCATCTGGCGCTTGGCGGTGCCCAACATGCCGATCGGCGTGGCGGGATCGACATGGAAGTTCAGTGATTGCAGCAATTGCTGCGCCTGGATGTTCAGTGTGCGAAAGCGCGTGATCAGCTTTTCGTTGCCAAGCTCGATATTCTGGGCCGCCGTCATCGTCGGGACCAAACTGGTTTCCTGGTAAACCATGCAGATACCGGCTGCCAACGCGTCGCGCGGGCTTTCGAAACGCGCCGGCTTACCATCCACCTGGAAATCGCCAGACGTCAGTTGGATGGCCCCGGCGATCGCTTTGCACAAAGTGGATTTGCCCGCGCCATTCTCGCCTACCAGCGCATGCACTTCGCCGGGGAACAAATCGAAGTTCACATCCTCGATCGCGTGTACGCCGCCATAAATCTTGCTTCCGTTGACGATGCGCAGGACCGGTTCGCGTGTGGTTCCCGGCCCTTTCGCCGCCGCTCCGTCGCTTGACGACGTCAACACGACATTCATAACCTGGCCCCCCCGCTGTACAAAACGATCTGGCCGCTGCCCTTGGAGACGATGACCAGTCCAACCGCCGTCTCCCGCGCCGCCGTGACGCCGTGGATGCGGCCCCCGACACGGCTGTGCAGGCTCTCCAGCGGGTCGCCCTCATCGTCGATCCGCACCACCAGCCCATAGGATCGCGGGGGCGCCCAGGGTTTCTCGATTCCCAGCGCCTTGATCGAGCCAAACTGCATCGGTTCATGGCAGTGGTTGCTCGTTGCCAGCGCGGGGGCGACCCACAACGCGGGCGGAATGGTTCGGATCATCTCCTGCCGGTAGTCGTCCTCGCGCAACACGAATTCGACAAGGTGCGTCCGCACCGCAAACACCGCGATCCAGAAACCGCCGCCCGCCGCCGGAGCGAGGCGGCCCGGGTATCCCGCCATGTTGTCGATCACTACACGCGGACGGCCGATCGCCTGGCCATCGATCGCGGTTCGGCTGACCCGGTGGTTCCAACTTTCGCTGAACCACAGGTCCTTTCCGTCGGCGGAAATCGCCACCCCGTTCGGGTAATACATGTCCCGTAGCAGCACCCGCGCGGCATCGAGCGCCGGGCCGCAGGAAACCAGCCGCCCGAGGTGGTTTTTCGCCATAAGGTCACGGCACCACTCGCCCGGTTCATAGGCGCTGCTGCCGTCAGTCACGAAAATCGTGCCGTCCTTTGCCACCGCCACGCTCGTCAGGCACAGCAGCGGCTGACCCTCGGCCTCAGTCAGCCAAGCCCGCTTACCCGCGGCGTTGATCGCGGCAAGACCCTGGCCCGCGACGCACACCAGCAGGCGCCCGTCGGGATGCACGGCCAGTGCGCCGACATCGCGGTCGAACGACGCGAACTCCGTCCGGTCCGCATGATCCGGCCCACTCAGACGGAAAACCCGCCGCCCGGCCGATACATACAGCGCGCCGTCGGGCGCTTCGGCGACGTCGTCGGCATCGGCAAGCGGTGCCCCGATCCGCGGCAGCGCGTCCAGACGGTCGTTCGGACTGATCGCCCCATCCATTGCCGGGATCGCGTGCTGATCGCGGTTGCGAAAGACGATCTGCTCGATATCCCGCACGACATTGGTCAGAAAGCCCATGTCTCAACCCCGATCCCGCCGTTTGTCGCCCCAATACGCCTCATACCCCGTCCACGTTTCATCGACCCCGTCGAGCCTGATCCGCCCGATCCGGTTGTTTTCCAGGCCGCCGAGGTAAAGATAGCCCTTGTGCTCTCGCATCGAGGTCAGGGTCGAATGCGACACCCCGCTTGGATCCCACCAGGAACCAAGAACCTCACCCGACTCGTTGAATTTCAGCACGCAGCCGTGGTTCATGCCCGGCGCCAGCCATTCGTCGATCGGCACCTGCTTCACCATCCGCAACCGCAGTCCCGGATTGCGCATCGCCAAGTCGAATGCCGGTGACCGGATGCCGACCAGTGCCAGCCAGTATGTCCCGTCCGACGCCCTGTTGATGTTGTCGGCCAGACCTGGCAGGTCATCGATAAGCACCTCCAGCTTGCCTTTGGCCGGGCCAGCCACCCAGTACCGGAATATCTTGCACAGAGAGGTGCTGGCGATCAGCACCGACTTGCCGTCATGCGACACGCAGATGCCGTTCGGGAAGTAGAAGTGATTGAGCACCGTCGATGTTTTCTTCGTTGCGGGGTCATAGCAGACCAGCCGTCCGTTTGGGCGCCCCTCCATCACATCCAGCGTATTGGTTGTCATTTCATAGCGGGTGGTGCAGTCGCTGAAGTAAATCTTGCCGTCCGGCGCGATATCCAGATCGTCCGCCATCCGCAGCCGCGAATCATCGTTCAATTTGTACCAGGTGCGGCTGGTTTCATCGGTAACCTTAAACACAGTTCCGTCCGGCTTGACGCCATAGACCCCCATGCCGGCAACCGCCACGATCAGGTTCTCGCTGGCGTCGAACTGCATCCCCAGCGGCCGGCCGCCGATATGGGCGAAAACCTCCCGCTGCTCCAGGTTCGGGCCGGAAAACCGGATGATGTTGCCGTCCCGGGTTGACCCGTAAAGCCGGTCGTGGCGGTCCAGGATAACGTCCTCCGGCCCCTCCACCTGATTCAGTCCGATCGCTTCGGCGTTCACCAGCCGGTCGTTATGTGCATATGGCGTGCCGCTGCCCGCCTCGATCGACGGTGCATCCGCCAGCGGCAGGCGGGCTGGGTTCACGTAGATTTTCTGCGCTGCCTTGCCCCGGTTCTTCGACCATTTCACGTCGATCCCGACGGCGGCCAGCAGAATCACGCCGATTACCGCGGACGTCACGTAGCCAGGGATGCCCAGGCGAACCAGCCCGTTCGTCAGCATGAAGACGATCAGGCCGCCGATCATTGCCCGCCAGACCGTGCCTTTGCCACCCGCCAGTGAAACCCCGCCCAGCACGACAGCGGTCAATGCCTGGAACTCCCAGCCGATGCCGGTCGTCGAATCAGTGCTGTTTTGGCGTGCCGCGTAAAACACGCCGCCGACGGCACACAGCATGCCGGACAATACGTACGTCGCGAACAGCATGCGTTCCACCCGGATTCCGGCATGGCGAGCCGCCTTCCGGCTTGCGCCGATGGCGGTCAGATGCCAGCCGTAGCGTGATCGGCTTAGCAGGACGTGCCCGACCAGCAAGACGGCCAGGAGTGCCGCCGCGTTGATCGGGATTCTCAGCACGGTGCCGTCGCCCATGTAGTCCCATGCGGCACTGTCCACCGAATTCGTTGCGAACACGGTGGCATAGCGTTCATTCAGAAGGTTGACCGACGCGCGCAGGATAATAAGCGTGACGAGGGTTGTCAGGAACGGCCGCGCTTTCAAATAGCCCACCAGGGCGCCATTCACGCCTCCGATCACGCCACCGGTCGCCAGGGTCGCCAGGATCACCCCCCAGGTCGGCAGTTCCAGCACGTACAAGTAATAGAGCGCGGCGAAGTTGCTGGCCGCGAGAATTGCACCCACGCTTAGATCGATACCACCGCTGATCAGGCACAGCGCCATTCCCAGCGCGACAAAGCCAAACTCGGCGAACAGCCGCAGCAACGATGCCGCATTCGCAAAGGTGCCGTAATCGGGGATCGTTGCGGAAAAATACACACCGAGCGCGATCATTACGGTGAACGGAATGATCGGTTCGAACCACTGTTTCAGCAGTAGTTCGGATAGCAGAAGCCGCGGCGAATAGCTGGAACGCAGACGCTTCCCAAAGCTCGTGAAGTCCAGGGTGGTTGAGGACATCGTTTTTCCTTGGTGCTTCCTTGCGCCGGCCGCCGCCCGGGCCGGGGACGGCGGGGCGGTTCGGATCGCTATTTCTTCGGCAGCGGGAAACAGTTGCTTCCCGTGGCGTTTGTCTTATCAAGCCAGATCGGCCGGGTGAACAGCAGCCGGTGGTTCGTGCCTGGCTTGTCGCCCGCTTCCAGCATCATCAGGGCGGCGTCGATCGCCGCATGGCCCTGGAGCGTAGCGGTATAGCTGAGCACTTTATAGAAGCTGCCCTGGGTCAGCTGGTCGCAATCGAGTTGCGATCCCTCGACCGAGGCATAGACCTTCACCTGATCGATCTTGCCAGCATTGCGGATGGCTTGCGCGGCCCCCGATTCCATGATGCCCCAGAAGCCGACGCTCGCGCATAGATCGGGGTTTTGCTGGATCACGGTCGCGGTGATATTCAGCGCGGTGTTGGCATCCCAGTTGGCGGCCTGATTGGATACCACCTTGATCGCCGGATCTTTGTTGAACACCTCCATGATGCCGCCGATCTGATCGACGCTGGCGGCTGCCGTGAGTTCACCCTGTACGATCTGCACCTTGCCGGATTTGCCGGAACCGGTGCCGCACTGCTTCACCACGTCCTGCGCCAGCAAACGGCCGATTTCGACCCAGTCGACGCCGACGAAGCCATCCGACTTGTAGTTGAACGACATGTTCATCTGAATGACGTGGGTGCCCTGCTGTTCGGCCCGCTTCAGTTCCTTGACCAGCAGCGTGACGCTGGGATTCTGCACGATCAGCACATCCGGCTTGTCGTTCACCAGCGCGGTCAGCGCCTGCAGCATCGCCGACGGGTTGTTGTTGGGATCGCGCACGACGTATTTCATGCCG
>DAIEHR010000179.1 GCA_027353465.1 Acetobacteraceae bacterium
GCACCCATGGCGTGCAGCGCCAGCGCCGCCGGTGCGCCGTTCTTGCCAAGGCCCAGGACGGCGAAGCGCTTGCCTCTGAACAGGGCGGGGCTGAACGTGCTCATCGGATCTTCAACGTCGCCAGACCGACGAGTGCCAGGATCATCGAGATGATCCAGAAGCGGATCACGATCGTCGGTTCCGCCCAGCCCTTCTTCTCGAAATGGTGGTGCAGCGGCGCCATAAGGAAAACCCGCCGGCCCGTGCGCTTATACCAGAACACCTGGATCACGACCGACAGCGTCTCCACCACGAACAGGCCGCCGACGATCATCAGCACGATCTCATGCTTGGTGACCATCGCCACCGCACCCAACGCGCCACCCAGCGCCAATGCGCCGATATCCCCCATGAACACGGCGGCGGGCGGGGCGTTGAACCACAGGAACCCCATGCCGGCACCCACCAGCGCGGCACAGAACACCGACAGTTCGCCGGCGCCGACCACCGGATTCAGTTGCAGGTAATCGGCGAAGATGCGGTTACCCACCAGGTAAGCGATCAGCATGAACACCGAGGCCGCGATCATCGTCGGCACGATCGCCAAGCCGTCCAGCCCATCGGTCAGGTTCACGGCGTTGGACGCGCCCATCATCACCAGCGTACCAAACACCGGGAAGAACCAGCCCAATTGAATGACGACTTCCTTGAACACCGGCACCGTCAGGGCGGTGCCCAGCGGCCCGCGCGCCAGCATGGTGATCCAGATCGCGGCGGCGAATCCCACCACGGTCTGCACGATCAGTTTCATCCGTCCCGGCACGCCGCGCGTGTTGCGCTTGGTCACCTTCAGGTAGTCGTCCCAGAACCCCAGCGCGCCGTAGCCAAGGGTGACGAACAACACCGGCCAGACATAGCCGTTCTTCAAATCAACCCACAGCAATGTGGAAATCGTCAGGCTACCCAGGATCAGCAGGCCACCCATCGTAGGCGTGCCCTTTTTCTCCACCAGGTGGCGCTCCGGCCCATCCAGGCGGATCGGCTGGCCCTGCTTCTGCACCGATTTCAACCAACGGATCACCGACGGACCCAGCACGAAGCTGACGACCAGCGCCGTCAGACACGCGGCACCGGCGCGAAAGGTGATGTAGCGGAACAGGTTGAACAGAATGAACTGGTCCGCGAACGGCCGGAATAGAACGGTCAGCATCAGCCGGCTCCGGCAATCGTATGTGTTGAATCGACCGCCGCCTGAATGGCGTCGATCACGCGCTTCATGCCGCTGCCCAAGCTGCCTTTGACCAGAACCGCGTCGCCGCCGCGCAGCGCCTTGGCGACAACCGGCGCCAGCGCGGCGGAGTTCACAGCATGAAATCCCCGAATTTCATCCGGCACCGCGTCAAACAAATTCCGCATCAGCGGTCCGCAGGTGAACAGGCAATCCACCGAGGCCGCCACCGCGTCGGCGAGGCCGGCATGTTCGGCCACCCCGGCCTCGCCAAGTTCCAGCATGTCACCCAGGACCGCGATCCGGCGCTTGGCGGGTTGCAGCCGCAGCACGTCCAACGCGGCGCGCATCGAGGCGCCGTTGCCATTGTAACTTTCATCCAACAGCAGCGCCGACCCACGGCCGACCGCGATCTGCCGGCGCGATCCGCGTCCCGCCAACGGCACGAAATCCTCCAGCGCGGCAATGGCGCGCGATGGATCAAGACCCAGTGCCGCCACACCGGCCAGGGCCGCGAGCGCATTCATTGCCATGTGGTGGCCGGGGGCGTTCAGCCGCAGGGACGCGGTGTGGCCGAAGATATCCACATGAATCAGCGATCCGTCCGCGTCCGGCTCGCTGTGAACCAGCCGGACATCGGCCGACGCATCGACGCCAAACGTCATTACGATGGCGCCCGACGCGGCGGCGCGCAGGCGCGGCAACTGGGGCGAATCGGCGGGAAGGATGGCAATCCCATCCGGTTCCAGGCCCTGCACGATGCTGGCCTTTTCGTCGGCAATCGCCTCAATGGTGCCAAGGTAGCCGATATGGGCGGCGGCGACGGCGGTGATGATGGCCACATGCGGACGCGCCAGACGGGAAAGCGGGGCGATTTCGCCGGCGTGGTTCATCCCGATCTCGACGACGCAGAATTCCGCATCGCGCGGCGTACGGGCCAACGTCAGCGGCACGCCCCAGTGGTTGTTGTAAGACGCGACCGCGGCATGGGTCCGGCCGAAGGCGGACAAAGCCGAACGCAGCATCTCCTTGGTGGTGGTCTTGCCGACGCTGCCGGTGACGGCAGCCACCTTGCCGGGGAACCGATACCGAGCGTAACCGCCGAGCCGGGTCAGACCGGCCAGCGTGTCATCGACTCGCAGCAGCGGACCGGGGCGCACGACGTCGTCATGCACCATCGCACCGGCCGCGCCCTGGTTCAATGCATCGGCGGCGAAGGCATGGCCGTCGCGCCCTTCGCCAACCAGCGCGATAAACAGGTCGTTCGGCTGCAAGGTGCGGGTATCGATCGAAAGCCCGCCAACCGCGAACGGTTCGGTTGCGGAGCCACCGGTCGCCTCGACCAGTTCATCCGCGGTCCACAATACGGCGTTGTTCATGTGCCTGGTTCCTCGATGCCAGCGAGGCGGCGGATGACCGAGGCGTCGTCGAATGGCAGGACGGTTTTGCCCACGGTCTGACCTTGCTCATGACCCTTGCCGGCGACAACCAGAACGTCGCCCGGTGCCAAACCGTTCAAAGCCGTTTCGATAGCCTTCGCCCGATCGCCGATATCGCGGGCATGCGGGCAGGCCGCGAGGATCGCCGATCGGATGGAGGCGGGATCTTCGGACCTTGGATTGTCGTCGGTGACGAACGCCACATCGGCAAGGCGTTCCGCGGCGGCCCCCATCAGCGGGCGCTTGCCACGGTCGCGATCGCCACCGGCACCGAAGACGACGTGCAGCCGGCCCGCCGTGTGCGGTCGCAGCGCAGTCAGCAGCCGTTCCAGCGCGTCCGGGGTATGGGCGTAATCAACATAGGCGGTCGCACCGTTCGGCAACGTCGCCGCCAGTTCCATCCGGCCGCGAACGCCGGTCAGGCGCGGCAACCGATCGAGCGCGTCGGTCAGGCCGAGCGCTTCGGTCAGGGCGGCGGCGACCAGGGCGTTGTCAGCGTGGAAGCGGCCGGGCAGGTTCAGACGGACCTGACGCCGATGGCCACCAACCTCGACGATCAGGTCCTGGCCGTCCGGGCGCGGCCGCGCCAGGATCAGGCGGAAATGGGTCCCCTGCTCACCGACCGACCGCAGATCCAGCTTTCGGCGCGAAGCAATGTAGCGCAGCGCGTCCAGTGTATCCGCATCCATATCGGCATGGGCGATGGCAGGCGCCCCGGCCGGCAGCAGCACGTCGAACAGGCGCAGCTTGGCCAGCCGATAGGCCTCGATCGTGCCGTGATAGTCCAGGTGGTCGCGCGTCAGATTGGTGAACGCCGCGCCGGCCAGGCGCACGCCATCCAGGCGGAACTGATCCAGGCCGTGCGACGAAGCCTCCATCGCCGCATTGGTGACGCCGTGGCGCGCCAGACCCGCCAGGGTTTCCGCCAGGCTGACCGGATCGGGCGTGGTCAGGCCCGGTCCGGGATCGAAGCCCGGCGCGATCAGACCCAACGTGCCAAGGCTGGCGGCTGGCGTGCCAGCGGAGGCCCAAAGCTGGCGGGTGAACTCGGCGGTGCTGGTCTTGCCGTTGGTGCCGGTGATCGCGACCACCGTGCGCGGCTGCGGGCCGGCCAGCACGGCGGCGATGCGCGCGAGGCATTGGCGAGGTTCGGGATCGGTGATGATCGGTCGCGGCGGCACACCGGGCGGCCAAGGCGTGCCGGGCGGCGCCAGGATCGCCACCGCGCCCCGCTCCACCGCCTGACCAATGAATGCTCGGCCGTCGATACGTGTGCCAGGCAGCGCCGCGAACAGGTCCCCCGGCGCGACCTGCCGGCTGTCGGCGGTGACGCCGGCAATGTCGAGATGGGACACGGCTTCCCATCCGCGCGGGGTGCCCCCGAAGGTAGAGACCTGGCGCATGACTTCAGCGAGCCGCAACGGGGGCGACCGACAGGACAGGCACCACTGGGGCCGGATGCTCCGCCTTTGTCTGGCGGCGGATATCCGGTGCGGGGCGCGTCATGGCCGGCGGAAGCATCTTCGCCGGGACCGTCAGGTTAGGCCGATTCAGCGTGCCGGCGATGGTCTTGGCGGTGGCGTCGGTGGCCGGCGGGCTACCAGGGCCGCGCACCGACACACCGGGCGGGTGGCCGGGTTGCAGCGGGATCGCCAGCGCCTGGTTGATTTGCGGCATGTCCTGAATGTCCGGCAGCATACCCAGCATTGGCCCGATGCGTGCAATCACCTTGCCGGCGGCGGGAGCGACAACCCAGCCGGCCGTGGCATAACCGTAAGTGGCCTTGTTGCCGTGCGGTTCGTCCAGCATCATGTAAACCGCGTAACGCGGGGCGTTCATCGGAAACACGCTCATGAATGCCGCCACGTTGGCGTGCTTGCGATAACCGCCATGCGCGGCGACCTTTTCCGCCGTGCCGGTCTTGCCGCCAGGGTAGTAGCCGGGCACTTCGGCCGACTTGCCGAACCCGTCGGTCACCACCAGCCGCATCAGCTTGCGCATGATATCGGACGTCGATGTCTGCATCACCCGAACGCCCTCGACCGGATCATTGGGTTCGCGCGCCAGGATCGTGGGCTGGATCAGCGTGCCGCCGTTGGCCACCGCCGCGGTGCCGCGCACCACATGCAGCGGCGTAACGGAAATGCCGTGGCCGAAGCCCACCGTCATCGTCACCAGTTCTTTCCAGTTGGCCGCCGGTTGCACGATGGGGCGGGCGGATTCCGGCAACTCGATTCCGGTGCGGCCGAACATGCCCATGCTTTTCAACCACGCGCGCTGGCGTTCTCCGCCGACGGTCAGCGCGATATGCGCCGCCCCAAGGTTGGACGAATAGGCCAGCACCTCCGGCAGATACAGCCAGCGGTGCTTGCCCTCAAAATCGGTAATGGTGAAGCGGCCGACGGAAATGTTGTGGGAGGCGTCGAACTCGTCCCAGATGTGAACCAGCCCACTATCCAGCGCCATCGACGCGGTTTGCAGTTTGAACGTGCTGCCCGGTTCATACGTGCCTTCGACCGCGCGATTGAAACGATCCTCGGGCGGGGAGGACCGGACAAAGTTGGCATCGTAGTCCGGCAGGCTGACCATTGCGAGCACTTCGCCGGTATGGACATCCATCACGATGCCGCAGCCGCCGATGGCTTCGAACGTGTCCATCGCGGTGACCAGCTCCTCACGCACCGCCGCCTGGACCTGCAGGTCGATCGACAGGCGCAGCGGGTCGGTGTTGGTGCGCAGGCGTTCGTCGAAATATTTCTCGACGCCAGCAAAGCCGCGTTCGTCCACATCGACGCCGCCCAGTACTTGAGCGGCGGTGCGTCCCAGCGGGTACTGCCGGTGCTGCGTGGGCTGAAAGTCGATGCCGGGAATGCCCAGATCGTTGATCGCCAGTTCCTCACGCGGGGTGATTTCTCGGGCGAGATAGATAAACTTCTTATCGCGCTTCAGTCGGTCGGCGGTTTCCGCGAGGTCGAGACGTGGCAGGACCTGCTTCAATTTTGCCGCCGTGTCATCCGCATCGCCGATCTGGCGGGGGTCGGCGAACAGCGACACAGTGTTCAGCGAGATCGCCATCGGCTGGCCGTTGCGATCGGTGATCATCGCGCGCTGGCCGGGCAGCGTGGCATCGACGGAACGGTGCGGCGCGCTGTCAACGATGGTCTGGATCTGCCGCTCTACCCGCTCTGGCGGGGCCATCGGCGAAATGATGGTGGCAAAGGTCAGCTTGCCCAGCACCGCCAGGAACAGAACCATGAAGCCACCTGCGGCGATCACCAGGCGGGAGCGGGTCTTCTCCAGCGCTGCTCGGCGCTGCAGGTCCGGTTCGGTGACCCGAATGTGTTCCATGCGCACAACGGCATCGGAACGGCTGGCGCCCCGACGTTGCGCGGGGCGGCCATACCGTCCGCTGTTGAGCGGCGGGGAATCAGGCGGCGGAACGGGATCGTTCGGATCGCTCATGATGCCAGCTCAGTTGGTGTTGTACGTCGCGTTCACCGGAGTCGGCCGTGGCGCCGGCGGCATCGATCCACGCGCCATGCCCAGCAACGAACCACCATAAGGCGCGGGCGCCATCGTCGGTTGGGCACTGACCGGCCGCGGATAGGCAACTGGTGACGGATTGCTCGGCACCTGGTTGGCCGATACCTGATGGGCGTATGGCCGATAGGCAGGCGTATTCGCCGGCACCGGGCGCGGCGCAGCCAGAACGATCGGGCGCGGTGCCGGGACCGAAGCCTGGGCCTGGACCGGCACCTGAGTGGGCGACTGGGTCTGCCGCTGCGGCGCTACAATACTGGCCATCTTTGGCGCGGCGACACGCTGCTCCGCCGGATGCGTCTCGCCGGCTACGACAGTCCGGGACTGAACCTCGGGGGCAGCCGGGCGTGTGACCGCGAGTTTGACCTCGGGTTGACGCGGCACCGAGGCAACCGCCGACGCCTTTTGAGCAGGCGCCGACGGCACCGGGGGAACCGGCAGCACGTCGTCGGCTACGGCCGCGGGGGCGGCTTCAGGTTCTGCCACCGGTTGCGGCGGCTCCTGGGAAGCGACCGGCACTTCCTCCTCGGCGGCCGGCACCGGCGCGGGAATTTGGACCGGCGGCAGCTTGGTGTTCAGATCGGCCAGGCTGGTGAACTGGGCCGGGTTGATCGACTTCACGTGCAGATAGGTATCGCTGAATTGGCGCAGCCGTTCGGGATCGTTCAGCATGGTCCATTCCGCCGACAGCAAGCGGCTTTGCTCGCGCAGGGCGGTGGTCTCGTGGACGGTCTTCTCGATCGTCCGGTCCAGCACCTGCACCTCATGCTTCGACTGATAGAGATACAGGCCGGATCCACACGCCAGGAGGAATGTTGCGATGGTGAGCGGTCGGATCATGTGTCGCTGCCCCTGTCGATACGTTCCAGAGCGCGCAGCCGGGCGCTGCGGGAACGCGGGTTCTGATTGGTTTCATGGTCACCCGGGCGTAGCGCCTTGGCGTTGACCAGACGAAAATTAGGCGTCTCACGCGTCATCAGTCCGGCGGGATTGTGACGGGACGGTGATCCCGAACGGCCGGCGGCCTGGGTCATGAAGCGCTTGACGATGCGATCTTCCAGGCTGTGGAAGGCAACGACGACCAGACGGCCGCCAGGGGCCAGCAGGCTGACCGCCTGCTCCAGCGCATCCTCGATCTGCCTGAGCTCGTCGTTGACCTTGATCCGTAGCGCCTGAAAGCTGCGGGTCGCCGGGTGATTGCCGGATTTGTCGGGTGGCAGGACCGATCGGATGATCTCTGCCAGACGGCCCGTAGTCTCGATCGGGGCTTCCTGCCGAGCGGCGACGATAGCATGGGCAACGCGACGAGAGGCGCGTTCCTCACCCAACTCGTAAAGCACATCGGCCAGATCGCGTTCGGCCAAAGTGTTCACCAGATCGGCGGCGCTGGTTCCCTGCTTGCCCATCCGCATGTCCAACGGGCCATCGTGCCGGAACGAAAACCCCCGTTCGGCGTCATCGATCTGGAAAGACGAAACGCCAAGGTCGAGAACGACGCCGTTCAGTTGGCTGATTCCGACACCGGCCAGCAGGCCGACCATGTCGCCGAAGGTACCATGCAGCAGATGCAAACGGCCGGGGAAGCGGGCGACCAAGGCCGCGCCACGCTCGATCGCTTCCGGATCACGGTCGATCGCATAGAGTGTGCAACTCGCTTTTTCCAGAATTGCGGTCGCGTAGCCGCCGCCGCCAAACGTGCCGTCCAGATAAATGCCACCGTCGGCCGGGGCCAGAGTCGCCAGCACTTCGTCCAGCATCACGGGGATATGGCCGGTCATGACTGGACCGCGGTGCGCAGGGTGAAACCGGCGGCCTTGGTACGCTCGCGCGCCTCCGCCAGACGGCGGGCGCCGGCCTCGGGTTCCCAAATCTGAAACGTATTGCGGGTGCCGATGAACATCAGTTCCTGCGTGACGCCCGCATGGGCCAACAATGGGGCCGGAATCATAACCCGGCCCTCGGTGTCGGTTTCCAGCGGGTGGGCGTCACCAAACAAGGTCATGACGAAATCTTCGTATTCGGGACTGAACTGGCTGTAGCCCGCCGCCATCGGCTCGCTGAGGGCTTCGAAGCCTTGCTGGGTCCAGCCCTCGATGCAGGGATTCTGATGCGACGGGCGAAGATACATCGCCGCAACCGTGGCGGAGGCGCCGGCATGACTGGTCTGTTTGAGGACGGAACGGAATTGCGCAGGTATCGACACACGCCCCTTGGCGTCCCTCTTGCTGTGGTGTGTGCCGATAAAAAGGGTCATTCGGACCCGTTAGCCTTTCGAACCGGGGGTGAGCTGAACAGGTAGGCAAAGCGTCGATGCGACGATGATGGGTCAGGGAAAATGGGATGATGGGCCGCATCCAGTCAGGCGCCCCTGTGGACGATGGTCCATCATGGGTGTCATTGGGATAGCATGGGAGGGGATGGGAAGTCAAAGACCTTGACCGCTCTACTGAAGGATTTTACCGAAATTTTCCTGGCTTCGTCAGATACTTACCTGTCCACACCCGAGTCACCCCAAGCCCTTTCTACCCCACAGCAATATTCGTGTTTCGTTCCTGTGGACAACTTTGTGGAGTGTTTTGGGACAACAACTGAAGCGCAACAGTGTGACCGAGGAACCACGTGAACGCGACGCAAAGGGCCACCGCATTCGCATCCTTCAAGGATGGTTCAAGGGAAATTGCCAGACAGCCTGTAAGCCGGGTTCTGTCCGCCCCTTGCGGGACGGGACGACCATTCCTCTGGGACGCATCTCGCGATGCGCCTCACGCGACCAACCCGAGCGGCGGGACAGAAACGTCCCCGCGATTATCACGATATCGTGACATCGCAGCCTCTCCTATTCGGTCTTGCTCCCGGTGGGGTTTACCGTGCCGCCCCTGTTGCCAGGGGCGCGGTGCGCTCTTACCGCACCGTTTCGCCCTTGCCCAAGGGACCAGCGAACCGGTCTTGCTCGGGCGGTTTGTTTTCTGTGGCACTATCCCTGGGGTCGCCCCCGCCGGCCGTTAGCCGGCACCGTGTTCCTGTGGAGCCCGGACTTTCCTCCACCAGCGGGATTGCCCCGCCGGCAGCGGTCGTCCGGCTGTCTGGCAAGCCGGGGTTTGCGCTTGTTCCCCGGGTGGGGTCAAGCGGTTTGGGGCGTCGAAAAGGATGTCAGCGGCTTTCCGGCCCGGGTGCGTTCCGAATATTCGCCAACCGTCCGCGCAGCCTCAGACCAGCTTAGCGGCCAAGACGAAATAACTTCTCCAATGGACGCACGGACTACAGAGCCCGTCATGGCCGGGCTTGTTCCGGCCACCCACGACTATGCCCTGTTCCACACCGCAATTCGTGGGTAATCGCGCCAAGCCCGGGCATAACCCAAGGGGGCGGATCAACGGTTCACCTCGCTCGCCCATGCGCCCGCCCATGCGCCTGCCATGACGGGTAGAGGACGGTGCCGTCCGTCAAACGATTCGATTATATCTCAACGACCACTTAGGAAAACGCCGGCATCTCGGGCCGCTTGATGATACCCCCGCCCAGGATACGGTCCCCCTGATAAAAGACACAGGCTTGGCCCGGCGCCGGCAAAGCGGGCTCATCCAGCAATACCGTCACCGCCTGGTCGCTGGTCCGCACGGTCGCTGGGCGGGGTTCCTCGCGGGCGCGCAACTTCACCGCGCAACGAACATCCTGGGACGGCGTGGGCACCAACCAGTTCACGTCCCGAAGGGATAGGGAACGCATCCCCGTCCCACGCGGTCCCACGACCACACGGCGGCGCCCTGGTTCCGTCGCCAGCACGACCTGACGCTGCCCGTCCAGCATCGCCGCGTCACCCAGGCGCTTGCCCTGACCGGGCGTATAACGGGCAATCCCGTCATGCGTCCCGACAACCTGCCCATCGGCGGTAACGATCTCCCCGGCTGCCAGCGCGTCGGGGCGGTATTTCGCGATCGTGTCGGTATAGCTGCCCGAGGGCACGAAACAGATGTCCTGGCTGTCCGGCTTGTCCGCCACGCCCAGCCCCAGGCGCTGGGCGATGTCGCGCACCGCCCGCTTGTCCCGCATCCCACCCAGCGGGAACAGGCACAGATCCAGTTGCTCCCGGGTCGTCGCGTACAGAAACCAGCTTTGATCCCGGGCCGGATCGACCGCGCGATGCAGTTCCGCCCCGGCGGGGCCATCGACACGCTGAACGTAATGGCCGGTGGCCAGCCGTTCGGCACCCAGGTCGCGGGCCAGCACCGACAGGTCGGCAAACTTCACCGTCTGGTTGCAACTGATGCACGGCACCGGAGTTTCGCCGTTGGCATAGCTGTCGGCGAACGACGCGATCACCGCTTTGGCGAAGCGCTCCTCCGCGTCGATCGTGTAGTGCGCGATGCCCAGACGATCCGCCACACGGCGGGCATCATGGATGTCCTGGCCCGCGCAGCACGCACCCTTGCGACGGGAAGCGACACCGTGGTCATACAGTTGCAAGGTGACACCGATCACCTCGTGCCCGGCTTCGTGCAGCAGCCCGGCAACCGCGCTGCTGTCCACACCACCGGACATGGCGACCACGACCCGCATGACTATCCCTGCGCGTTTCGCGTGCCGGCGGGCAGCTTCACCACCAGCCCGTCGAGTTCATTGGTCATCACGATCTGGCAGCCCAGGCGCGAGGTCTGGGTCAGGCCGAACGCCAGGTCCA
>DAIEHR010000182.1 GCA_027353465.1 Acetobacteraceae bacterium
GATTCCCGCGTGGCGGCCTTGTTGCAACAGGAACGCGCCGGCATCCCCCCGATCGCCGTGCCGCCGGGCGAGATCAAGGCGGTGTTCGACGCCGATCAGAAGTAAAAAACATTATCCTCAACAAAGGAAACAGACCATGCAACTTGGTGCCCTGATACCGCAGAACGCGACTGGCGGAAGCCCCGCCGCGGTGCGCGACTATGCCCTGACCCTGGAGGGTATGGGCTACGACTTCCTGGAAGTGCCCGACCACGTTGTGGGCAGCAAGCCCGCCACGGATGATCCCCGGGCCTCGGTGGCGGATGCATTGTATCATGATCCGTTCGTGCTGATCGGCTTTCTGGCGGCGGCCACGACCAAGCTGAACTTTTCAACGGGGGTGCTGATCGTCGCCCAGCGCCAGACCGCTTTGGTCGCGAAACAAGCCGCCTGCGTTGATGTGCTGTCGGGCAGCCGCTTCCGGCTTGGCATCGGCGTCGGCTGGAACCCGGTCGAGTTCACCGGCCTGAACGAAAACTTTCACAACCGAGGCCGCCGTTCGGAAGAGCAGGCCCAGGTCATGCAGGCGCTTTGGGCGAACCAGTACGTCGATTTCAAGGGCAAGTACCACACTATCGAGGACGCCGGCATCAACCCGCGCCCGGCGTCTGGCAAGGTGCCGCTGTGGTATGGTGGTCACCACGAACATACCCTGCCGCGTATCGCCAAATGGGGCGACGGCTGGATGCCCAACGCCTATCCGCCGGATCAATCCGCACTGGCCGTGTTCGCCGAACTCCGCCGCCTGACGGAGAAGGAAGGCCGCGATCCGGCCAGTGTGGGGATCGAGGTCTGGACGTCGTGCGGGCAGGGCACCGAAGCCGATTGGCGCAAGGAGGCACTGTTCTGGAAGCAGGCCGGGGCAAGCCATCTGTGCCTGACAACCACATTCAACCGGCGGCACCACCACGCGATCCTGAGTCCGAACGTGGCGGATCATCTGGCGGCGGCGAAGCGGTACCGGGACGCGGTCGGCGATCTGCTGTAGCGGTTCGGCCCCTTGATCCGGTTCGTCCGGGCAAGGGGCCATATCCGGCTATAACGTCGCGAAAATCTCGCCCAGCCGCCTGATCGACCCCAGCACCTTGTCCTGTTCCAGACCCGGCCACTGGCTGCGCATGATGAAGTGGTCAACGCCAAGTAATTCCGTGTAACGGACGATTTCGTCCTTCACCGATTCCTTGTCGCCGATGATGAACCGGTCTTTGGCGAAATCGTCGAAGCTGGTTCCCTCCAACGGGCTGGTCATGCCCCATTGCGCATAGGCTGCGTATTTATACTCCAGTGCCGCCTTGCATTCCGCATACGCGGATGCCCGGCTTTCGCCGACATAGCACTCCCGAGCGATCGGAAACTCCAATGGTGGGCGGCCGAATTCCTTCAAAGCCGCTCGATATGTCGTCATCCGCGGGGTGATCTCCTGAATCGACGACGCATTCGCAATCAGCCACGCGTCGCCAATCCGCGCCGCTCGGCGGACCGCGGAATCCACCAGGCCGGCGACATAAATCGGCGGGCCGCCGGCGCGAACCGGTTTCACGCTGATACCGGCATCGCGAACCGTGAAGAACTTGCCCTCATGCGTGATGCGCCCGCCGCCCCACAGCTTGCGCATCAGCGTCACGCTTTCGCTGAACCGCCCGGCGCGTTCGGCGTGGGTGATCCCGAACGCGGTGAATTCAGGTTCGCGATAGCCCAGGCCGGCGCCCAGCACGTAATTGCCGCCGGTGATCACGTCCAAAGTGGCGGCTTCCTCGGCCACATGCATCGGGTTCAACAATGGCAGGATCAGGATGTTGGGGCCGATCACCATGCCCTTGGCCTCGGCGGCCAGATAGGCCATCGCCGGCATGATTTGCAGCATCTGCATCGGATAGGTCAGCCAGTGGTGCGGGAACCACAGCGAGGCATACCCGGCGTCGCGCGCCACGCGAACCTGTTCCACCAACAGCGGTATCCGCGCCGCGACGTTGGTGTCTTCCGGCCATTGCGTATTGATGAAAAGCCCGACTTTCATGGTGCTGATCCCCTTTGCGTGACCATCATCCTAGGACTGGCCTTGAACCCACGCAAACCGCGCGCCACATTCCTGGCATGAAAGACCATGCGCCGCCTGAGTTGGAAATGACGATCGAGGGCGAGTTCGTCACGCCGCCGTCGGCTCCGATCGCAAATCGCATTCTGCTGTGGGCGATCGTGGTCGCCGTAATGGCCGGTGCGTTGGCGATCGCGGCGCTGGCACTGTGGTTCGCGCTGATGATCCTGCCGGTCGCGGTGGGCGCCGGGTTGGTGGCTTACGGAGTCTATCGCTATCGGTTGTGGCGCATGCAAAGCGCGCTGGCGGGGCACCGGAACCTCTGGCGTCCCTAGCGCCTGTCGTCGTTTCTGGGTGACAAAGATTGGTGGTTTTCCTGAAACCCGGGTCCACTCGGCGACAGTTTCGGGCAAAATCAGGACAAGCGCTAAAGGGGCGTCGGCGCTTGATGCCCCTCGTTAGACGTCAAAGCCGCTGTCGGCCGGGGCGATTCGCTTGGAAGAGCGCGGAGGGCCGCGGAGGGCCGCGAAGGGTGCCGCATCCCAGCTCCGCGGCCCTTCGCGCCCTTCCAAGCAAAATGAAGACAGAATGACCAGCCGCGCTGGCGGTTCCAGCGGACGATCCTCTCACGGCGCCGGCAGATTCCCGGTCGAGATGCTAGCGCCCAATGCCCGATGCCCGGTGGGTCCTGGCAGCAGGCGCTACGCTGCGCCGCCAGCCTGGGGACGTGACCGCGGTCCATCTGATCGCCGCGCTCGTTGGCTCAACTGACAACAGGCCCTAGCCGGTGCCCGCGACTATCGTGTCCATATCCAACTAGCCGCCCCAGCCGCTGCGGCCAGCACAACCAGCGACCAGATAGGATTGACCAGCTTTGGGGCAGGGATGTCCGCCGGCATCGTCTTTCTACCGGTCAGCATCGGTCGCACCAGATTCTGCCGTTTCAGCACCGCATAGGCGACGACCGCCAGGATGTGCAGCAGAATTGCCGCCTCGATCAGCTTGAAATTGACCGAATGGATATGACTCAGCCAATCGCTGCGGTCCTTATCGACAAGGTGCATCAGCGGCCCCTCGGCATCGCCGTCGTCGTTGGCGAACAGGCCCGACCCGCACTGCACCGCGATCAGCGCCAGCATCGCCAGCACCATCCACCCGCCCGCCGCGTTGTGGCCGACCTCCAGGTCCG
>DAIEHR010000200.1 GCA_027353465.1 Acetobacteraceae bacterium
CCGCACGCTGGCGATCGAGCATCGGCGGACCCGCAAGCTGGGCGTATGCGTCGCGCTGCACCCCGGAACGGTCGATACCGGCCTGAGCGCCCCGTTTCAGGCCGGGGTGCCCGAGGCGAAGCTGTTCACCCCGGACTTTGCCGCCGCCGCGCTGCTGGCCGTGATGGACGGGCTCGGGCCAGAAGCGAACGGCGGGTTCTTCGCGTGGGACGGCGCCCCGATACCCTGGTGACAGACTACCGCAGCGTTGCGCCGGTCGCCTTCGCCACTGCCGCCACGATCTTCTGACAGGCCGCCTCGATCTCCAGATCGGTCAGTGTGCGTTCGCGCGGCTGAAGTGTCACTTCGACACCGAGCGACTTCTTGCCCGGGGTCATGCGCTCGCCTTCGTACAGGTCGAACAGCGTCACGCCGGTAATCAGCGCCCGATCCGCCCCCTTTGCCGCCTTGACCACGCTGTCGGCCGCCACGGCGCTATCGACGATGAAGGCGAAATCGCGCCGCACCGGCTGGAACTGCGGCAGGTCGGGTGACGATTTCTTGCGCTTTTTCGGGTCGGCAACGGCATCCAGGTTCAGTTCGAACACCACCATCGGCCCGGGCAGATCCAGTGCGGCCAGCAGGCGGGGATGGATCTCGCCGAAATAACCCATCACCGTCTTCGGCCCCTGCCGCACCATGCCGGAGCGTCCGGGATGCAGGAATGACGGCGCATCGCTGGTAACCTGCAGGGCTTCCAACGGCACGCCAACGGCGGTCAGCAATGCCCAAAGGTCGCCCTTGGCGTCCATCGCATCCACCGGACGCTGCGGCACCAGCCAGTTGCGCGGCGTCTGGCCGCAGCGCAGTCCGGCGGCGACCAGCTTCTGGCCATCCGGCGCATCCAGCGCGAAGGCCGGCCCGATCTCAAACAGTGCCACATCGGCATAGCCGCGCGCGGCGTTGCGCTTCGCCGCCAGCGCCAGCGTCGCCAGCGGAGTCGGGCGCAACTGATCCAGGTCGGCGGCGATCGGGTTGCTCAGCCGCAGGGCGTCGGGCGCGGCGCCGAAGCGTTCGGCCTCGGCCCGCGCCATGAAGCTGAAGGTGACACATTCCATCAGTCCAGCCGACGCCAATGTGCGGCGGGCGACGGCGTTGCGCTGCTGGCGCGGCGTCAGCGTTGCCTGCGGCACCGGGCTTTCGCGGGGCAGGGACACCGCCGGAACCGCGTCCAGGCCGCGCAGGCGCAGAACTTCCTCGATCAGGTCGTTTTCCGCCTCGACCGCGATACAGCCTTCGGCCGCCTTCGCGGCCTTCACCGGGTCCAGCGCGGGCGACTGATCCAGGCTGATCGGGGCGGCCACGTCGTTGCGCCAGGACGGCACCGCCACGGTCACGCTGTCCGCGTCGCGCTGGCGAACGGTGAAGCCCAGGTGTTCCAGCGAGGTCACGGCCTCATCGGCGGGAATGTCGGAACCGCCGAAGCTGGCGATGCGGGCGAATCGCATGGTCGCATCGCGCTGCCAGGCCGGTTCGCCGCCCGCCATCGTCACGGTGCCGGGTTCGCCGCCGCACAGTTCCAGGATCAGCGCGGTTGCCGCCTGGATCGCGTCTTGCATCAGCGCTGGGTCCAACCCGCGCTCGAATCGCTGCCGAGCGTCGGAGACGATCTGGTGGCGGCGGCCGGTGCGGGCGATGCGGATCGGATCGAACAGCGCGCATTCGACGAATACGCTGGTGGTGGCTTCGTCGCAGCCGGTTGCCTCGCCGCCGATCACGCCGGCGATGGATTGCACCCCGGCGGCGTCGCAGATGGCGCAGTCCTCGGGATCGACAACGTAGTCCTTGCCGTTCAGCGCGCGCATGGTTTCCCCGGCACCGCGCCGCAGCGTAAGCGTGTCACCCGTCAGTTTGCTGACGTCGAAGACGTGCAGCGGGCGGCCGAGGTCGAAGGTGAAGAAGTTGGTGACATCGACCAGCGCGTTGATCGGGCGCAGGCCGATGAAGGTCAGCCGGTCTTGCAGCCATTTCGGGCTGGGCGAGTTCTTCACGCCGCGAATCATGCGCCCAATGATCCAGGGGCAGGCTTCCGGGAATGCGATGTCCCAACGCGGGCCGCCGTCGAAGGCCGGCGGGATGACGGGTGGCGCGAACGGCTTCAGCGTGCCGAGTCCCGCCGCCGCCAGATCGCGGGCGACGCCGCGCACCGAGAAGCAGTCGCCTCGGTTTGGGGTCACGCCGATTTCGATGATCGGGTCGTTCAGGCCGGCCCAGTCGGGGTAGGTCATGCCGATCTGGGCGTCGGCCGGCAGTTCGACGATGCCGGCATGATCGTCGCCGAGGCCCATTTCGCGGGCCGACAGCATCATGCCCGCACTCTGTACGCCACGGATTTCGCCGATTTTCAGTGTGATGTTGCTGCCGGGGATGAACGCGCCGGGCGCCGCGAACACCACCTTGATGCCGGTGCGGGCATTGGGTGCGCCGCAGACGACCGAGACGACGCCTTCGCCGGTATCGACCTGGCAGACCCGCAGCCGGTCGGCGTTGGGGTGTTGAACAGCCTCGATCACATGGGCGACGCGGAAGGCAGCCAGCGTGGCGCCGGGGTTCTCGACGCCCTCCAGCTCCAGGCCGATCTGGGTCAGCGTGTCGGTGATCTGAGTCAGTGTGGCGTCGGTCTGAAGGTGGGACTTCAGCCAGGAGAGGGTGAATTTCATTGGTTGGACCAAGCCCCCGAGTCACTGAATAGATGGGCCGCTGCTGCCGCCGTCATGGCCGGGCCTGTCCCGGCCATCTTCGCACGAACCGCCGAAGCGCGGATGGCCGGGACAAGCCCGGTCATGACGATCGGCCCAGTGCCGGTGAAAACGCTGGCCATAACGGCTGGCCCGGTGCCGGTGAAGCATCCGTCCATTTTCAAACCCCCTCGTGCAGCATGGCGGGGGACAGCGGGTTGAACCCGTAGTGCTTCAGCCAGCGCAAATCGGATTCGTAGAACGGTCGCAGATCAGCCATGCCGTGCTTCAGCATCGTGATGCGTTCCACGCCCATGCCCCAGGCGAAGCCCTGCCACTCCCGCGGGTCGATGCCGCAATTGGCCAGCACCCGCGGATGGACCATGCCGCTGCCCAGGATCTCCAGCCAGTCGCCGCCTCGGCCAAGCTCGCCGGTCCGGCGGTTCCAGCCGATATCGACCTCCATCGAGGGTTCCGTGAACGGGAAGTAGGAAGACCGGAAGCGCACCGGCAGGTCGGAGATGGCGAAGAACGTGCGCAGGAAGTCGATCAGCACGCCTTTCAGGTGGCCCAGCGTCATCCCGCGATCGATCACCAGCCCCTCGCACTGATGGAACATCGGCGAATGGGTGGCATCGTGGTCGGCGCGATAGGTGCGGCCGGTGACGATCACCCGGATGGGCGGTTCCTGCGACAGCATGGTGCGGATCTGGCCGGGGGAGGTGTGCGTCCGCAGCACCGGCGGCGCGGCACCATCGCGCGGCGGCAAATAGAACGTATCATGGTCCGCTCGGGCTGGGTGATGCGCCGGGATATTCAGCGCACCGAAGTTGAACCAGTCACTTTCGACATCCGGCCCGTCCACCACGGTGCAGCCCATGGCGCCGAAAATCGCGGCGATTTCCTCCATGGTGCGAGCGATCGGATGGATCAGGCCAGCATCGCGCGGGCGTGGCGGCAAGGTGGGATCGATGCGCTCCGACAGCAGGCGGGCGTCCAGCGCCGCGTCCTCAAGCTGGGTTTTCCTGGCCTCGATCGCCGCGTTCAGCGCGTCTTTCAGCCGGTTCAGCGCGGCACCTCGGTCCTTGCGCTGTTCGGGCGGGGTTTTACCCAGATCGCGCAGCATGCCGGTCAGGCTTCCGTTGCGGCCCAGCACCGCGATGCGCACCGCGTCCCAGGCGCGCAGGTCGGCGGCGTCGGCCAGGGCTGCGTCGGTAGAGGTCTTCAGGGCTTCAAGATCGTCGTTCATCGGTGAGTCCCGTACACGGAAAGGGCCGCCCTGTTCAGGCGGCCCCGGTTCCTTGGTCGCGGTTCGGTCGGAACCAGCGTTAGGCGAGGGCGGCCTGAATCTTCTGCACGATCGCCGCGAACGATGCGGGGTCGTCATAGGCAATCGCGGCGAGGACCTTACGATCCATCTCAATACCAACCTTCTTCAGGCCGGCGATGAAGACCGAGTAGGTCAGCCCGTGCTCACGCACCGCCGCGTTGATGCGCTGGATCCAAAGACCGCGGAATTCGCGCTTCTTCACCCGGCGATCGCGGTAAGCGTACTGAAGAGACTTCTCCAGGCGTTCCCGGGCGATGCGATAATTGGTGGAGGACCGGCCGACAAAGCCCTTGGATTGCTCAAGGACCTTCTTGTGACGGGCGTGGGTGGTTGTACCCCGTTTGACGCGTGCCATGTGTGCTTACTCCCTTAAGCGATGCCGTAGGGGGCCCACTGCTTAACGGTAATCCCGTCAGCATGGGTCAGCGTCTGGCTGCCGCGATTGGTCCGCTTGGCCTTCTGGCTTCTGGCGCTCAGGCAGTGGCGCTTTTTGCCGGGGCCGGCGAGAACTTTGCCGGTCGCGGTGATCTTAAACCGCTTCTTGACCGACGACTTGGTCTTCATTTTGGGCATTTTAGTCTCCTTCTGGTTCGCGTTTGCCGTACCCGGGTGGGTAAAATTGGCAAACAGTCGCGGCCGGGCATGCCCTTCCAGGCCCGGACTCGCAAACAGGCGCGGGGTATAGCGGCGGCGGTGCTGGCAGGCAAGCGCGGATCGCGATACGCAGGGGCGTTATTACAGGAGGCACGTACCCATGTCCGACATCCGAGCCAACGATCCCACCGCCGCTATCCGCGACGCCGTCGAAAGCATCGAGGATCACCTGATCGCCGTGCGCCGCGATATCCATGCCCATCCGGAACTGGGCTTTCAGGAAGTCCGCACCGCCGGCGTCGTTGCCTCGGAGCTGGCGCGGATAGGAATCCCGTATCAAGCCGGCATCGGCAAAACCGGAGTCGTTGGGCTGATCCAGGGCGGGCGCCCCGGCAAGGTGCTGGCGATCCGGGCGGATATGGACGCGCTGCCGATCCAGGAAACCAGCGGATTGCCGTTCGCCAGCACGCTGCCGGGCCTGATGCACGCCTGCGGCCACGATATCCACACCACCACGCTGCTGGGTGTGGCGGCGGTGCTGAAGCAGATGGCGCCGCAACTGGCCGGGACAGTGAAGCTGGTGTTTCAACCCGCCGAGGAGGGGTTGGGCGGCATGCAGGCGATGATCGACGACGGGGTGATGACTGGCCCGGACATCGATATGGGCCTGGGATTTCACAACCATCCCGACATGCCGGTGGGCAGTTTCGGCTATACGCGCGGGCCAGGACTGGCGGCGTCGGACCGGTTCGATATCGTGGTTCGCGGCAAATCGGGTCATGCGGCTTATCCGCACACCGCGATCGATCCACTGATCGCGGCGGCGATGCTGGTCACCCAGTTGCAAACCGTGGTCAGCCGCGAAGTCAGCCCGATGCACCCAGCCGTCGTTACCGTCGGCGCCATCCAGGGCGGCACCACACATAATATCATTCCCGATT
>DAIEHR010000208.1 GCA_027353465.1 Acetobacteraceae bacterium
ACGTCGGCGACGGATGCGGCCGTCGCCGAGGCTTTCCGGGATGCCGGCTTCGACGTGGAAGCGGCTTGATCGTTTGCTGGCGGCTTGGGGTTAGCCCCAGACCGCCGGGAGCTTGACCGCCAGGAAGCGCGCCAGGGCCGCGTTCACCGCGACCGGGTTTTCCTGTGCCATCCAGTGGCCGGACTCGACGATGTGTTCGGTCAGGTCGGCGCAGTATGCCCGCATCGGCTCCGCCAGCCGCGAGTCGATGGTTTCGCAGGTGTAGTCGTAGGCCCCGTGCAGAAACAGCACTGGCATCGTGATGTGGCCGCCGTTCGGCGCTTTTGCCGCATAGGCGGCGTTGGCGGCGTGGTTCATGTACCAGGAATCCGGGCCGAAGAAGCCGGTGCGCGTTAGCGCGGCGACGTAGCTGTCCATGTCGGCTTCGGTCAGCACATCCGCGTCCCTTGGGACCGCGGGCGCTTGGCCGGCGCCGCCGAACCAGCCGCCATCGCGGCGCACCAGGGCGGTGCGGGAGGGTTGGCCCCTGCCCGCCGAGCTGCCCTTGCGAAACAGGGCTTTCACCGTGTTGGGGATGCTGGCCTCGAAGGCGCTGCTGGCTTTGTCGAAGTGTTCTTCGTAGAACAGTTGGTATTCCCATTGTCCGGTCGGGAACTCCGTTTCGGGATAGACTCGGCGGTCGATCAGCGGTTGGGTCTGGTCTGGCGTGAAACCGTTGGGCAGATACGGGACGCACAGATTGGCGACGGCGTGGCAGCGATCTTGGTAGTGGGTCGCGATGCTCCAGACCGCCGGGCTGCCCCAGTCATGGCCGACCCAGATGGCTTTGTCGTGGCCCAGCGAGTCCAGCAGTTCGATCATGTCTTGGGCGGTGTGTTCCAGGGCGTAGTCCTGGTGCCGCTGGTAAATTGAGGAACGGCCGTAGCCGCGCATGTCTGGCGCGATGCAGCGGAACCCCAGCGCGGCGAAGACGGGTAGCTGGTGGCGCCAACTGATCGATAGTTCCGGCCAGCCGTGGACGAAGATGATCGGGGTGCCGGTCGCGGGGCCGCTGGCCAGGTAGAAGCTGGTATGACGTGGGGTTTTGGCGACGTGCTCGGTGATTGGATACATTGGTTGGTGGCCTCCCTGTTCGCGCTACGCGGCGCGTTCGGGGGGTAGTCTACTACAGCATTTCCCGGAAGCCGCTCATGGGCGGTGGTGCCCAGATCGGACTATCCTGATAGGCTCACATTCGGCGCGGCGGCCTGTCGCCGTCGCGCCCGATCAAGCTGTTCGACTGTTCAACCGGCCGGTTCTGACATGGTCACCCGGTTCTTAACGCTGGGACGCTCCTGCATCCGTGCGTACCAACCCTGAAGTGCTTCGCACTCCGCAGGCACCGGCAGCTTCACGACTCCAGCAAAGATCAAACCGGCGATGACCGTGATGTCGGCCATCGAGAAGAGCTCACCGGCGACGAATTTCTGTTTTTTCAGAACGCCATCGAAGTAATACATCCCCCTTATGGCTTTGTCGCGCTGACGGAATCCCCACTCGGCGTTCTGGTAAATCTCCACATCGGGCCCCAGCCCGGGTGTCGCGTGGTGGAAATAAACACTAACGGCGTCGAGCAACTCCAACTCGGCGCGCTTGTTCATCATGTGGATCAAGCCCTTTTCCCGCGGTGTCCTCCCGGTGAGTATGGGAGCGCCATCCAGCGTGTCGAGGTATTCGGTAATTGCCGTGCACTCGGCAATCCGCGTCCCGTCATCGAGTTCAAGCACCGGCAGCGTACCAGAGTAGTTCTTGGTGGCGACGAAGTCGGGCTTCTTGTGCTCGCCTTTGTAAAGATCGACCATCTCAAACTGGACGCGCGATCGCAGGTTTTTCTCAGCCAAAGCGATACGCACGCGCGCTGGATAAGGGCCTCGGGGAAAATCGTAGATCTCCATCATCGCCAGCTTGGTTGCGTCGAATTTCCCGATGTCTGAACTCACAAAACACCTCTACCTATCAGGTGGTAGGCAAAGATAAGGCTTCACATTATTGCGGTCAATGCCTACCTGGCAGTTGGTCGGTAGTTTACGGCGAAGTGGTAACGTAGGAAATGAGTTCGAATTCCAGGGAAGCCATCCTGGCGGCGGCCAAACGGATGGCACAGGCGCATGGCTACAACGGCTTGAATTTCCGCGATCTCTCGGACGAGGTGGGAATCAAGTCTGCAAGCATTTACTACCACTTCCCAAGCAAGGCCGATCTCGGCGCAGCGGTGGCGAGACGCTATTGGGAGGACACAGCGTCTGCTCTCGAATCTATGTTGGCCGAAACCCCGGACCCGGCCCGCTGCCTGGGTCGATATCCTGAGGTGTTTCGCAAGGCGCTCGCGATGGGGAATCGCATGTGCCTGTGCAGCTTCATGGCTGCCGAATACGATGACCTGCCAGAAGCGGTGAAGCGGGAGGTCCAGGCCTTTGCCGATGTCAACGTGGCGTGGCTGAGAAAGCTCCTATCCGCTGCGGCCGTAGTCAATGCCGGGGGCAGCGAACAAAGGGCGCGCGCCATCTTCGCCGCCGTCGCTGGCGCGCAACTCATTGCGCGGAGCCACTCGGATATCGCGCTTTACGACAGCTTGATCGAAGCCTATCGCGCGGCCGGTCTCATGCCCGCATAAGCGGCGCAATCTTCCATGGCTAGTGTGCGCCAGATGAGGCTCAGGACTCCGAAATCCTGCGAAAGTCTGGATTTTGATAACTCCAGCACGAAGGGGACATTCGTCTTCCGACCCGTCCCCGCCGCAAGGGGCGGTTAAGGCTCCATCCACACCTGACAAGCAGCCCCCAGCATGCCCACAAAGATGGTGGCCGCCACCAGTCGTCGGGGGTGCGAATGGACTGCGTCCGGTAACCACCCTAAGCGGGCAGTTCGGACCCTCGACTTTGATATGGTCGGTTTCATGGAAGCGATATGCTGGCCCGTATTAGCGCGCCGCTGACGCCGGCCTCACACCGGCCCCCGCCCGAACACCCCCGCGTAAACCTCCGGCCGAAAACCCGCGACCAGCGTCCCGCCGGCATCCAGCATCGGCCGTTTGATCATCGACGGCTGCGCCACCATCAGCGCGATCGCCTTGGCATGGTCCAGATCAGCCTTGTCCGAGTCCGGCAGTTTGCGGAACGTGGTGCCGGACCGGTTCAACAGCGTCTCCCACCCCAGCGTCTGGCACCAGCCCGCCAGGACGTCGGCGCTGATGCCGCTGGTCTTGTAGTCGCGGAAGTCATACGCGATGCCGTGGCTGTCCAGCCAGGCGCGCGCCTTCTTCATCGTATCGCAGGCCTTGATGCCATAAATCGTGACCCGCTTGTCCATTCCGACGCCCCCCGCACACAGTTCGAACCGTTATCGCCGGCATGGCAAGCACCCCGCAACCACACCTCACGAACCGCCGATAAATGGAGAAAACGTCACGAACACAGTCCGGGTATGTTGCGCACCCCCATACCCCATGCTAGACGCGCCCCGCCGGTTCGGCCGGCCGGTCCTGACACACGCCCGTTCTTCCTCGACGATCCGGGGGGATCGGCCCAACATATGGAAACGCACGTGGCTTCTGAGGCTACGACCATCTCTTCCGGCGGCGGCCTTGCCGATCGCTATGCCGCCGCGCTGTATGCGCATGCCGACGATAACCATGTGCTCGACACCGTCGTGTCCCAGATGGTCAATCTCGGGCGCATGATCGATGGCAGCAGCGACTTCCGCCGCCTGCTTGAATCGCCCCTGATCGACGTCAAAACTGCCACCGCCGCTGCCCAGGCCGTCCTGGTCAACGAAGGTTTCGGCAAGGAAGTCCGCGACTTCGTCGGCGTCATCTCGGTCAACCGCCGCCTGCGCATCCTGCGCGACGTGGTCAGCGCCTTCGCCACCCTGGTGGCCGAACGGCGCGGCATCGTCACCGCGCATGTCGCCTCGGCACATCCCCTTAACGACGTGCAACGCCAGCAGCTGCGCGCCCGCCTGATCGAGGCCGGCTATGGCAACGTCAACATAGACGAGCGGGTCGATGCCGACCTGCTTGGCGGCCTGGTCGTCCGGATCGGTGCCCGCCTCTACGACACCAGTTTGAAATCCCGGCTGCAACGCCTGCAGTACGCCATGAAGGGAGCCGCGTAAGATGGAGATCCGCCCCGCCGAGATCTCGGAGATCTTGAAGAAGCAGATCGCCGCGTTCGATACCGAAGCCAATGTCGCGGAGACCGGTCAGGTCCTGTCGGTCGG
>DAIEHR010000213.1 GCA_027353465.1 Acetobacteraceae bacterium
TGCCCGCCGCGCCGCCCGCCCGGCCAGGCGCCGCGGGACCGGCGCCGGCCCCAGTTGCCGCGGCTGCCCCGGTGCCGATGCCGACGGCCTCCTCCGGCCCGGCGGCGACGATCGTGTTCCTTGAGGCGACGTCGGCACTGTCAGCCCCGGCTGCTGATGAGGTTAAGGCATTTGCCGCCAAACGTGGCTCCGCGACGATCAGCGTGATCGGCTTCGGTGATGCGCCGTCCAGCGACCCGGATGCCCAGTCGGCCGGATTGACCCTGGGTCTGGCGCGGGCGCAGTCGATTGTGGATGCACTGAAGAAGGCCGGCGTGCCGGGAACAGCGATCCGTGTCAGCGCCGAGGCATCCGGCCATGGCGCCGCGTTGCGCCTGGTGCAATAGGCCGTCGTACCCACACCAAGTTCGGGCGCCAAGTTCGGGCGCCAAGTTCGGGCGGCTTTGGTCGGGCCCCCGCGGCATTGCGCCGACCATGGCGACCTGGGATCATCCGGCCATGGAAGCCGCCGGACAGAAGCAGGTGCCATTTGCACGGCCTGCTGCTACACTAGCAATTTCCTGAACCCCGAAAGGCCTGTCATGAGTTCCGATACCTCCGGCGAATTCCATCGCATCCGCCGTCTTCCGCCCTATGTCTTCGCCGAAGTGAACACGGCAAAGGCAAAGGCTCGGGGCGCCGGGGAGGATATTATCGACCTCGGCATGGGTAATCCGGACAGTCCGACGCCGCCGCATATCGTGGCGAAGCTGGTCGAAACCGTGCAGGATCCGCGGTCGCACCGTTACTCCGTCAGCAAGGGCATCCCCGGGCTGCGCCGAGCACTGGCGGGGTATTATGAGAGGCGGTTCAACGTGCTGTTGAATCCGGAGACGGAAGTGGTCGCGACCCTCGGCTCGAAGGAAGGGCTGGCGAATCTGGCCTCGGCGATCACCAGCCCGGGCGATACGATCCTGGTGCCGAATCCGTCATATCCGATCCATCAGTTCGGTTTCATCATCGCTGGCGCCGGGGTGCGGAGCATCCCCGCCACGCCGGATGAGGATATGTTGCGGGCGCTGGATCGCGCGGTGCGGCATTCTGTGCCGAAGCCGACGGCGCTGATCGTGAATTTCCCGTCCAATCCGACGGCGTATCTGGCCGATCTGGACTTCTATAAGGAAATCGTGGCGTTCGCCCGCAAGCACGAGATCTGGGTGATGTCCGATCTGGCATACGCCGAAATTTACTTCGGCGACAAAGTGCCGCCGTCGATCCTGGAAGTACCGGGTGCTAAGGACATCGCGGTGGAATTCACCAGCCTGTCGAAGACCTATTCGATGCCGGGCTGGCGGATGGGCTTCGCGGCTGGCAACCCGCGGTTGATCAACGCGCTGACGCGGATGAAATCGTATCTGGATTATGGCGCGTTCACTCCGATCCAGGTCGCGGCCGCCACGGCATTGAGCGGCCCACAGGATTGCGTGGAGCAAATGCGCGGATTGTACCGCGAGCGGCGCGACGTGCTGATCAAGGGCTTGGTGTCCGCCGGCTGGGATATGCCCAGCCCGGAGGGTTCGATGTTCGCGTGGGCGCCGATTCCGCCGAAATACGCGCATCTGGGCAGCGTCGAGTTCTCTAAGCTGCTGCTGGAGCGCGCCAAGGTTGCGGTCGCGCCCGGCCTGGGCTTCGGCGAGCATGGCGAGGGATTCGTCCGGATCGCGCTGGTGGAGAACACCCACCGGTTGCGCCAGGCGATCCGCAATGTGCGCGGGTTCCTGCAGACCGGGTCGAATGTCGCCGAACCGGTGCTGTCCGGGGCGGACGCGCCATGACCCGCCCGCTTTCGGTTGGTGTCGCCGGGCTGGGAACCGTCGGCGGCGGTGTGTTGAAGATGCTGCGGGATAACGCCGACATCGTCTCGGCGCGGGCTGGCCGGCCGATCGCGGTCACGGCGGTGTCGGCGCGTGATCGCTCGAAGGATCGCGGCTTTCCGGTCAGCGGGCTGCGTTGGTACGATGATCCGGTGGCGCTTGCCACCGATCCGGCGGTGGATGTGGTCGTGGAACTGATGGGCGGATCCGAAGGGCCGGCCCTGGCGTTGGCCGAGGCCTCGATCCTGGCAGGGAAACCCTTCGTTACCGCGAATAAGGCGCTGATGGCGGTTCATGGCGCGTCGTTGGCCCGTGCGGCGGAGGAACGCGGCGTGCCGCTGGCGTTCGAGGCCGCCGTGGCCGGCGGGATTCCCGTGATCAAGGCATTGCGCGAGGGTCTGTCAGGCAACCGCATCAGCGCGGTGGCGGGCATCCTGAATGGTACCTGCAATTATATCCTGACCCAGATGCGCGAGCGTGGGCGCGAATTCGCCGATGTCCTGGCCGATGCGCAGAAGCTGGGCTACGCCGAGGCGGACCCGTCGTTCGACATCGACGGCATCGACGCCGCCCACAAGCTGTCGATCCTGGCGGCGCTGGCATTCGGCCGGCCGGTGGCGTTCAAGGACGTGCATGTGGAGGGCATCCGCCACATCTCGGCTGTCGATATCGCCTTCGCCACCGAACTCGGCTACCGCATCAAGCTGTTGGGTATCGCTCGGCAGACCGAAGCGGGGATCGAGACCCGGGTACATCCCTGCATGGTGCCGGCGTCGGCGCCGATCGCCCGGGTGGACGGGGTGTTCAACGCCGTGGTGGCGGAGGGCGATTTCGTCGGCCGGGTGATGCTGGAAGGCCGCGGCGCGGGCGAGGGGCCGACGGCGTCCGCCGTGGTCGCGGACCTGATCGATATCGCGCGCAACCGGGTGACTCCGGTTTGGGGCGCGGCCGGGGCGGCGCTGTCCAGCGCGCCTTCGGTGCCGATGAGTGCCCATATCGGCTGCTACTATCTGCGGTTGATGGTGGTGGACCGGCCGGGTGTGATCGCGGATGTGACGGCGATCCTGCGGGATATGGGTGTGTCGCTGGAATCGATGCTGCAACGCGGCCGCAGCCCGGGCGAGGCGGTACCGGTGGTGCTGGTAACGCACGAAACGCGGGAAAGCGCGATGCGGGCGGCGCTGGACCGGATCGGGGCGCTGGACACGGTGATGGAAGCACCGGCGCTGATACGGATCGTGGCGGGTTAGGGGGCGCCGCGGGTTCGGTTCGATCCAGGCTGGAAGACCAGCCTTGAGAGACATAAGGATACGCGGCGAAATAAACGAATCGTTTGACGGTCTCCACCGGCCGCGCGTCCATCGAAGCGGTTATTTCAAGGCGAACCCTGAGTCGATCGAACCGACTAAAGTGCTGAGCAGTGGTGCCTATTTTAGTTCGTCGCCGGTTCGGAAGGTCGGCCAGCCAGTCCGCGACCTGGACATTACAAGACGCAAAAGCCCGTCTTAGCGAAATGCCGCGCATGGCCAGGACAGAGGGGCCGCAACATGTGACATCCGGTGCGGCATCGAGCGTAGTTCGTCGGAGAGTCGGCGGGCGGAATTGTATGACTGGTTGATCAATCGGTTGCGCCCGATGGTCGCGGCGCGCGTCCTGGCGATCTCGGAGCTTTAGCTTTGCCCTCGAAGCTCCCCGGTCATGGTCCTTACAAGGCGGATAACTACAACGCGAAGACTTTCCGAGCATTGTCGCGGAAGATGGCTTGGCGCTCGGATTCGGTCATCTGGAAGCGGAATGTGTAGCGCGGATCGTCGAAATCCCAGTGCGGGTAGTCGGTGGAGAACAGCAGCCTGTCCCAGCCGATCCAGTCGATGATCTCGCGCAGGTGGCCGGGTTCCTCGGTTTCCTCGATCGGCTGCGTGGTGTACCAAAAGCGTTCGCGGATGTATTCGGATGGCGGGCGTTTGACGTGCGGCACCTCGC
>DAIEHR010000226.1:0-5000 GCA_027353465.1 Acetobacteraceae bacterium
AACCGCGTGCCGGTGTCGCGCACCATGTCTTCAAGCAGCGTGCAGAACCGGTCCACGTTGGCGTCGTCCAGCGGCGCATCGACCTCATCCAGCACACAGACCGGGGCGGGATTGCAGCGGAATACCGCGAAGATCAGCGACAGCGCGGTCAGCGCCTGCTCCCCGCCCGAGAGCAGCGACAGCGTTGCCAGCTTCTTGCCGGGTGGCTGGGCGTAGATCTCCAGCCCGGCTTCCAGCGGATCGTCCGACCCGACCAGCGCCAGATGCGCCCGCCCGCCGCCGAACATGCGGGTGAACAATTGCTGGAAGTTCTTGTCCACTTCCTGGAACACCTCGGTCAGGCGTTCGCGGCCCTCCCGGTTCAGATGACCGATAGACCCGCGCAGCTTGGCAATCGCCGTGGTCAGTTCCGCCCGGTCGGTTTCGATAGTCTCGATCTGCTTCTCGACATCGTCGGCTTCCTGTTCGGCGCGCAGGTTCACCGGCCCCATGTCCTCGCGTTCCTTCAACTGCCGTTCCCAGCGCCGCCGAGCCTTGTCCTCGGCTTCGGCGGACAGGTCGCTGGGCGGATCGGGCAGGTTCGGATTGGCGCCGAGCCGTTCCAGGATGCGTTCCATGACGGTGCCCCAGGCGTGGTTGGCCTGCTGCACGCCGCCCTCGGCGCGAACCGCATCTTCCCTTCGGCTGGCCAGCGCGGCTTCGGCGGCGCGCAAGGTCCGGTCGGCGTCCGAGGTCTGCCTCACCGCGATGTTCAGCGCCTCGGCCGCCCTGCGGTGTTCCGCTTCCGCCGCCGCCAGCACATCCAGCGCCTGTGCCCGGCGTACCGCGATCTCCGCCGGCCGGGATTCCAGAGCCTTCAGCCCATGTTCGGCTTCGGCCAGGCGGGCGGTCAGATCGGTGACCCGGTCCGCCGCGTCCTTGGCGCGTTCGGCCCAGCCGGCGCGTTCGGCGCCGATGACCCGGCGGCGGTTGGTCCGGGCGGTGTGCTCGCGGGCCAGCGAGTCCCGCTCCCCGCGCGCGGACGCTTCCCGCGACCGCGCGGCCGATAATGCGGCGCGGGCACGGTCCACCGTCGCCCGCAGTTCGGCGATATCCGGCAGCGTGGTATTCGCCGCCCGTACCTCCGCCAGCGCGGCATTGGCCTCGTCCCGCTCCACCGTGATCCGCGCCAACTGATCGTCGGCGGCGGCAAGCCGGGCGGTCGCGGTGGCGGCCTGGTTCCGCAGCGTGGATAGGCCAGAGCGCGCCCGTTCCAGTTTCTGCTCCCACTCCCGGCGCGCGGTGCGGGCGGTCTGTTCGGCGGTCACGGCCGCCTGAGAGTCCGCTTCGGCAGCGGTGCGGACGGTGCGGGCGGCGGCGGCTTCCGCTTCCGCGACGGCTAACCGCGTGCGCAGCCCGGCGAGCCGGTTGCGCTGCTGCAGCCGCACGGCTGCCTGGGTCGGCGTGCCGGCGCGGATGGTATAGCCGTCCCAGCGCCAGATCGCGCCCGCACGCGAAACGAGCGACTGACCCGGAAGCAGGCGGGTCTGGTTATCGACGCCCTGCTGATCGGTTTCGACCAGGCCGATCTGGGAAAGAGCGCGGGCCAGGGCAGGCGGCCCCCGCACGAAATCGGTCAGGCGCGCGGCGCCTTCGGGCAACGGCGGGGCCGGATCGAACGGCGGCAGTTCCCGCCAATGCCGCGCGGCACCGGGATTGAGGGCGGAGGTAAGTTCCTCGCCAAGCACCGCCCCGAGCGCGGCTTCCAACCCGTCGGTGACGGTCAAGGAGTCGATCATCGGCGGCCAGCGCTCACCGTCCTTGACCGCCAGCACTTCCGCCAGAGCCTGCGACTCCGCGGCCAGCCGTGCTCGGGCCGAGTCGGCGGTCGCCTGCTTTTCCCGCGCCTGTGCCAGCGCGACGGCCCCGGCGGCGCGGGCCTGTTCCGCCTGTTCCACCGCTGACCTGGCCGCAGCGATGGCGGCTTCGGCCTCGGCCGCGTCCTCGGCGGCGCGTGCGACGATGACGGGATCGACCTGCTGGGCGGCGATGCGGGCGCGGTCCTGGCTAATGGATCGGAACTGCTCGTTGAAGCGGTTTGCCCGGTGTTCGGCCTGCGACAGCAGTTGCGCCGCTGCCTGAGCCCGAGCGTTCGCCTCCGCGGCGGCTTCGGTCGCTCGGTTTGCCTCCGCTTCCGCGATGCGGACGGCGTCGGCGGCGGCGATCGTGGCGGACTCGGCAGCGGCGGCGCGGGCCTCATGCCCGGCATCCGCTTCCGTCAGGCTGGTTTCTTCCGTCCCCAACCGCTGATCAGCGGCGGCCGCATCGCGCTGCAACTGGCTGGCGTAGGTCAGGTCCTGGCGGATTTGCCCGACTCGGCGCTGCGCCTCTCCCAGAGCCACTTTAGCGGCCTGTTCCTCGCCCGCCACCTGCTCTTGCGATACCCTATGGCGTTCCAGGATGGTCCGGGCGTTCGACTCGATATCGCGCAGCGGTTGCAGCGATGCCGTCGTCTCGGCGGTCAAAGCACCGGCTGCGGTCGCGGCATCCGTGGCCTCGGCAACAGCGATCCGGGCTTGATGCAGGATCGCGGCTGCCGCCGCCCGGGCTTTTTCGACCCGGGCGCGTTGCAACGACAGCAGGTCGGCCTCCGCCTCACGGATCGACCCGGAGATGTTGCGGTATCGGCTGGCCTGCCGAGCCTGACGTTTCAGGCCGGCGAGTTGGCTTTCCAACTGGGCGCGCAGGTCGTCGGCGCGCGACAGATTGGCCTCGGCGGCCCGCAGTTTCAGTTCCGCCTCATGCCGGCGGGCGTGCAGGCCGGTAATGTTGGCGGCTTCTTCCAGCAACTGGCGGCGGTCTTCCGCCTTGGCGCTGACCAGCGCGCCCACGCGGCCCTGGCTGACCATGGCGGAGGCGCGCGACCCGGACGCCAGATCGGCGAACAGCGTCTGCACGTCGCGGGCGCGCGCTTCCTTGCCATTGATGCGATAGGCTGAACCGCTGCCCCGTTCGATCCGGCGGACGATTTCCAGTTCGGGCTGCTCGTGGAACGGTGGCGGGGCACGACCGACCGCTTCGTCCAGGAACAGGGTCACTTCCGCGATGTTGCGCGACGCCCGGCCGGAGGTGCCGGCAAAGATGACATCCTCCATCTCACCGCCGCGCAGGTTGCGGGCGCTGCTTTCGCCCATCGCCCAGCGCAATGCCTCGACCACATTGGACTTACCGCATCCGTTGGGTCCGACTATTCCGGTCAGTCCAGGCAGGATCTCTACGCTTGTGGGTTCAGCGAAACTCTTGAACCCGGCGATGCGGATACGGCGAAAACTGACCGGCAATGGCTACTCCCTAGGACGGAATCAGCTTGCGGAAGGCGTCGTAGGACATCTCCCCGCTGTGCTTTTCGCCGTTGATGACGAAGGTTGGGGTCGAGTCGATGCCCAGCTTCTTGGTGTCGTCCTGCTGGGTCTTGATGATCCAGTCGCGCAGGCCGGTGTCACCCAGCGCCTTGTCGAATGTCGTGCGGCTCATGCCCGCCAGGCCCGCGGTTTTCCACAGTTCGGCGGTGGTGTCGGCGCCGCGTGCGAACGCCCAGCGGTTCTGCGTCGCGAACAGCGCGTTGATGAAGGGTTCGTACCGATCCACGGGCAGATAGCGGGCCACCATCGACGCGGTCAGCGCGACCTGATCCAGCGGGTAATCGTGGAACACCCACTTCACCACGCCCGTGTCGATCAGGTTCTTCTGAATTTCCGGCAGGGATTCCTGGGCGAACGCCGCGCAATGCGGGCATGTGAGCGAGAAATACTCGTCCACCACCACCTTGGCGTCGGGTTTGCCGATGAACCGTTCAGCACGCGGATCGTCCTGCGCAAGGGCCGGCGAGGCCAGAGTCGCGAGAGCGAAACCGGTTGGCACCACAGTTAGTAGAGAACGGCGAGAAATCGTCATTGAAACCTCTATATCTGGTATTACAGCTTCTTCGGGGGGCGTGTCGAGTGTTTGCTTCGTCCGATGACGACCCGCCCGAGCGCGGCGAGTGCGTCCTTCAGGTCTCCGTCGGGCAGGCTGGCGACGGCGGCCTGGGCTTCCAATACCGCCTCCGGTGGCTTTTTGAAGTTCGGCGCGGCTTTGCGTGGCATGCCGGCCTGGGTGAACTTCAGCGAATGAACCGGCTGGCCGCCTAGATGGGCGTTGATCCGCTGGATCATCGCAACGCCCACATAGTGCAGTTCCATCGCCGTCGGGCCGGCGCAGGCGATGGTCAGCACGCCCCGGTCGAGGCGTCGTGGTATGGTCATCGATGCCACCTTGGGGCCGACGATGGCCCCCCAATCCGCCAGAATTTGCGCGGATGTGGGGTTCTGGCGCTTGTAAACCGGGCGCGTGACCGCCGGCACCAACGCGCCGATCGGGCGCGGCCCATAGACGAACCGGTCGCGTCCCGCCATACCTTCGCGCGTGTCGTCGTCGTCCGCCATTGCCGCCGCCTCTGACCTCCTGCACTGGTACGACCGCCACCGGCGACGGTTGCCGTGGCGGGCGGAGCCCGGCGAGACCCCTGACCCTTACCGCGTCTGGCTGAGCGAGATCATGCTGCAGCAGACGACCGTCACCGCGGTCATACCGTACTATGAGCGGTTCGTAAGCCGGTTCCCGACAGTTCAGGCGCTGGCCGCCGCGCCGCTGGACAGCGTGCTGTCGGCCTGGGCCGGGCTTGGCTACTACGCCCGTGCCCGCAATCTACACGCCTGCGCGGTCGTCGTCGCGCAAGCAGGCGGGTTTCCCGCCGATCTGGCCGGATTGCAGGCGCTGCCGGGCATCGGCGCCTATACCGCCGCCGCGATCGGGGCGATCGCATTCGGCATCCCCGCCGTGCCGGTGGACGGAAACGTGGAACGCGTCGTTTCCCGGGTGTTCGCGATCGAGCAGCCGATGCCCGCCGCCAAACCCGCAATGCGTGAGGCTGCCGCCCGGCTTGGGGCCGATCCGGCGGCGCAAGCCCGGCCCAGCGATTT
>DAIEHR010000236.1 GCA_027353465.1 Acetobacteraceae bacterium
CCGTTCCGGCGCGAGGGAAACAAAGCCTGGGGGCCGGGCATCCTGGACATGAAAGGCGGCAACTATCTGTCGCTGGAGGCGATCCGCCAACTGCACCGCGCCGGCTTGCGCACCGCGCTGCCGATCACCGTGCTGTTCACCAGCGACGAGGAAATCGGCAGTCCGTCCACCCGCGACCTGATCGAGGCCGAGGCGTCGCGCCATAAATACGTTCTGGTGCCGGAACCGGCCCGCCCCGATGGCGGCGTGGTGACGGGGCGTTACGCGATCGCCCGCTTCAACCTGGAAGCGACGGGCAGACCAAGCCACGCGGGGGCGGCGCTGGGGGCTGGCCGGTCGGCGATCAAGGAGATGGCGCGCAAGCTGATCGACATCGAGGACATGACCACCGATAGCTGCACCTTCAGCGTCGGTGTGATCCACGGCGGCCAGTGGGTGAACTGCGTCACCACGACCTGCACCGGCGAGGCGCTGTCGATGGCCAAGCGGCAGGACGATCTTGATCGCGGCGTGGCCGCCATGCTGGCATTGCGCGGGTCGTCGAACGAAGTTCAGTTCAGGGTGACTCGCGGCGTAACCCGCCCGGTTTGGGAACCCGACGCCAAATGCATGGCCCTTTATGAAACCGCTCGGCGGGTCGCGGAGGGGCTTGGCTTCGCGATCAATCCGCAAAGCTCCGGCGGCGGATCGGATGGCAATTTCACCGGCGCCATGGGTGTGCCGACGCTGGACGGGTTAGGCGTGGCCGGGGCAGGGGCGCACACGCTGGACGAGCATATCCAGATCGACAGCCTGGCGTACCGGGGGAAACTGATGGCCGGGCTGCTGATGGCATTGTCCTGATGCGGGCAATCACCAGCCGCCCACGGCTGTTTGCCGGGGCGGCGGTCATGCTGCTGCTGTTTCCGTTTCTGCCGTCGGCGTGGCTTCTGACGACGCGGGGCGTGACGGCCTGGGATGCCGGGGTGGTGGTGTTTCTGCTGACCTCCGCGCAGTTGTTCGCCACCAAGGCGCCGGACGCCATGCCCGCCGCGGCCGAGGCGGAGCAGGAAGGGGAATGGACGATCTTCTGGATCACCCTGGCGGTGGTCCTGGTCAGCTTCGTCGCGGTCAGCGGCGAGTACGCCGCGATCAAGCGGGCCGGCGACAGCAGGGCTTGGGAAATCGCCTTGGTTGCCCTGACGTTGTTTCTGTCCTGGCTGGTGACGCACGTAACCTTCGCATATCGCTACGCGCACGAGTTCTACGCGCGGGATAACGGCGGCCCGGATGTTGATCGCGGGTTGATTTTTCCAGAAGAGAATGAGCCGGATTACCTGGATTTTCTATACTTCTCGCTGGTGCTGGGCATGACGTTCCAGGTATCGGACGTGCAGATCACAAGCCGTAAACTCCGCCGGGTCGCGACGCTGCATGGGCTGTTAAGTTTTCTGTTCAATACAGTTATCGTTGCGTTCACGGTGAATATCGCGGCGGGGCTGATGGGATGATACGGCCGGGCTGGTGGTATCGAGTTAAATTGTCCACGGCGGTCAGCGCGAGGCGGCGGCGGAACGCGTTGATCGATGCCCGCCAACCGTCGCCCGGCCCAGTGGACATCGCACCCTGCTGAGAGGGCAGGTCGTGGTATTGAAGATCGATGATCCCGCCAGCCACAACACGATTGGGCGAATTTAGGCCCGACCGGCGAACACACGAGTTTGTCGCCTCGCCCGGCAACGTGTCATTCGTGGCCGCGGCGGAAGGCCCCCGCTTCCTACCGCCTGCCGCGAAATATATTATTCCGACTAGGTAATGTCATTCAGCCGGGAAATCGATGATAGTGCCCCTTCGTCCAATTCACGGCTATCTGATCCCAGATTCCGGCATTTGGCACTAAACATCTTTGAAAGTGACAAGGGGAGCAGGTATTAGCTTCTACTTTCCAATGGCAGGCGGAAGGTCAGAGGAAGCGCAAAAAAGTCACAAAATTGCCTTCTGATGCCAAATTCGTTGCGTGTATGGTTGTTGTTGCAACAATCGGAGGGGATATGTGGATCATCGAACGGCGACCCGCCGCCAAAGGGCGTCTGGCCGATGGAATCCGCTCGCCGCGTTCCGCGTTCCTATGGCGGTGACGAGATGGACACTTCATCCGCCGTTGCCGCGCTGGCCGCGCTGGGACACAGCCTTCGTCTGGAGGTTTGGCGGATGCTGTTGCCCTATGGGCCAACGGGACTCACCGCGGGCTTAATCGCCGAGCGTCTGACGGTGGCACCTTCGTCGCTGTCGTTTCATCTCCAACAGATGACGCAGGGACGCGTTCTTATTCAGCGGCGATCTAGCCGGCACATCATCTACGCCGTCAACGACGAGGTTGTCGTGTCCCTGTGCGACTTCCTTGTCCGCGGCGTTGTGATTAGGATCGGGCCAGGATCACTGGAATCTGGCCAATTGGGCGATGTCGTCTGTTAGCGATAAGGTCAGGGCTAATTTATCCAACTCTGGTATGATCGGGCCGCCATTCTCTTGTTCAGGGCGAATAAGGGATGCCAGCACCGCGGCCTTCGCCTGAACATCGGGCAGACTAGTCGCTGGGGATTTTGCCAGGTCGCCCACGACTTCGCGGATTTTTGCAAGGATGGGGTCGAGTTCCAGCCACAACGACTCCCGCGCAGGGTTGCCGGCCGGAATAGCGGCGAGCCGACGGTCGATATCGAGGCGCTGCTCATTCAACACGCGGAAGATCTCGGGTAGTGGGACGTCCACCGGGACGCTATGCCGGAATTCCCGTTCATTCATACCCATCCAGGTCTCCGTCGATCGCCAGGAACGTCACCGCCCGTCCGCTTTCTTACCGAACGCAGCCCAGCGCGGTGCCTAACTTTCATTTAGCAATAAGATTACCTACGCCAACGTGCTTATCACGCGCCAGTGAAAATCCGGTAACGTCGGCAAATTTGCCAAAATGAGCCTTCGATATTTCGACTGTTCGACTATATTCGAATATTAGAATAATTCAAGTAAAGTTTTTTCTATATTCCGAGTTTTACTTTGACGGACCGCGCCGAGGGTGAGATCGTCTCGATTGACCGAGACGAAGGGCGTTGCGGTCCCGGGTAACCGGTTTCGACTTCCAGAAAGGGGATCTCCAATGAAAAGCCTGCTTCTTGCGTCCGTCATGGCTTTCGGCCTTGCGGCTGCCCCGGCGTTTGCCGGTAGTCTAACCGTCTCCGGCAATGCCGGCGGCGCCTCCGCGGCTTCCTCTACCGCGTCCGGCACCAGTGCGGTGCTCGGCGGCCCGAGCTCGGCGGCACTGGCAGGTTCGTTCGGTAGTGCCACCAGCACATCGGGCAGCACGTCAACGCTCGGCGGCGCCTCCGCGACATCCTCCTCCTCCCAACATGGCGCGTCGGGTGGCGTCTCGTTTGGCGGCGCGGGCTATCTCGCAGGCAACTCCCAAGGCGCGATCTCCGGGGCGTCGTCCTATGCCAATCTCGGCGGAACTCTAAGCCTTCCGTAACGATCTGACTAACGGGGGCGGCAACGACGCCCCCGTCCACCCTGATGCGACCGGAGTTCGTCATGCAACGACTTCTTATCGCCTTCGCCGCGCTCAGCCTCGCGGCCGGGCCGGCTTTCGCCGGCGGCTCGACCTCGACCGTGACAGCTGGGGCCGGTACCGCAACGACGGCCACCGCCACCAGTACACTTGGCGGCACGGCGATCGCCACCAGCTTCGGGCTCGCTGGAACCACGACAAGCGTCGGCAACAGCACCGCCACGACCACGTCTTTCGAGTCGACGCAGGTCAGGGGATTCTCGCTGGGAAACGCGACCTTCGCGGGCACATCTCAAGCGCAGGCCGCCTCGTCAGGCTGGTCCGCCTGGAGCCGTTGAGAAAAACAAACGTCCAAAGAACGAAGGAGTTTCATTATGCACCAGATGAAATTTGCCGCCGCGGCGTTGCTGATGACCGGCTGGACCGTGGTGGGCGCGTCCGCGGCGGGATCTGGGTCCAGTGTTTCCGTCGGCGTCTCTACGAACGGAACTTCCAGCGCGGTTGCCGGTGTTCTCGCTGGTAGCAACAGCCTGGCGGCCAGCACCGGGACGATCGGTGGTATCTCTGGCAGTACGAGCGCGACAGCAAGCATGGGAGGGGCGATGATCAACCAGACCTTGGTAGGCTCGGGCCATGTCACGCTGTCCATTACCGTTAACGGGCAGACAATGACGCAGAGTTATGTGTGGTCGTCATTCTGATCAACTTTAACGGACGAGTTCCCACATGATACAGCGAAGCATCATTTTCGCCGGGATCGGCGTGTTCTTGTCAACCAGCGTCGCGTGGGCGCAGAATCCGATCCTGACCGAAAATATCAACAACACGGGCATTCCGCGTCAGGCACCCTCAATGGGGTTGCCGAGCATTTACGGGTTGAACCCTTGCTCGACTGGATCTGCCGTGGGGGTAACGACGCCGCTGTTCGGGATCGGCGGCGCGGTGAGCGACATCGACCGCGAATGCGAAACCCGCAACAATGCGGCAGTCGTGATCACCGGGCTGAAAGATGAGGTATTGGGGAGGGAAATTCTCTGCGAAATCAAGGATGTTCGTGAAGCCGCGATCAGGGTTGGGAAGCCTTGTCTGCAAGATCATGTGGCGCCGAAGATTTCTTCCGTCGAACCGGTTGCGCCAGCCCAACCCACCGCCGTTCGGCCTCGGCCAGTCGCCGCCGCCTCGCCGCCGACGCCCGCCCCGGTGCTGGCGTCGTTGCGTCCGGACGCCCCTGCGTTCTGCCGCGTGAAGGACCTGGAAATCGGTCTCTATCCGGATTGCACGGCCCGGACTGCCCCTGCATCCACGGTCGGTCCAAGCGGGGTATCGAAATCGCCGCAAAAAGCCGTTTCCCTGCCAACGGCGGCCAAACCGATGGCTACTGTCGTGGCGACGCCCGGGCCTAGGCCGAACAGTTCGGTGGTACAGGCCGCGCCGCATAGTGGCGCCTACCGAGCGGATCCGGCGTTGCTGATGGCACTGGAGCAGAACCTGATCCACTTGGTCGCGCAGCGGCGCCTGGAACTTGCCGAGGCCCAAGTTCAGCATCGGCTATCGGCTCCGATTTCGCTGCCAGCTTCGCCACGGGGGCCGGTTCTTGCCTCCGCCGAGGCAGACGAAAGACTTGCCGAACGCTGAACTGACGCGGTTGTGCTGGCCGCAAACGTAAAATTTTATCGCCGTCACCGAAACCCGCGGGCCTTGTTTGCACGACGATTGGAATGATCGTGCAAACAGGGGGAACGTGATGTCCGTCCAGGCTGCGAAGCCGTTGAAAACGGCTGGGGTCGATGATAAATCCTTCCGTGATGACAACAACAGCGGTGGATGGTTGGGCACCGATGGCTTCCAGGTTGGTGAGGAAGGTGCCTCACAAGTACTGGCCGCCAGCGGTTTCGCCTCTGCCGAGATGGATGTCGGGCTTCAGGCCATCGCGCCGAACGACTACGCATCGGTTCGGGTTTTCGTTGGCAATGTATTGAACCTGAGTGCTTTCGCCAATGCTTCAGCATCGGGAACCGTAGCGTCCGCGGCGTCAGGTCAGGGTTCGGTGACAGTGGCGAACGGGACTTTAAGCGGCCTGTTTTCCGCGACGCTCAATATTGATGTCACCGCCTATATCGCCGCGGACCAGGCGACGGTTCACATGCATATCTCTGACAGCTTTGAAATGTCTTTGGCGGGTACGGGGTACGCGGGTGCCGCGTTAGCCGAGACCGTCGCCTCGGGCGGGTCGGTGCAGGTGATGGCGCCGGTTGCGGCGACGACCGCTTGCAACACCCAGAACCACAGCGGGGAGGATAAGACCGGAACCTTCGATCTCGCGCGATTTGCCGCCAGTGTCCTGAACACCGGTCAGTGGAACATCGCATTCGCCGCGTCCGCGCCCGGTGAGTCGCTGAAAGGGGAGGGCCTGTCAGTGCTGACGATCAGTGCCACCGCTGACCTGGCAGGCAACCACCGGCCGAAAGTATTGAGCTTCCATGATACCGAACGGGCAAAACTTGCGTTTAGCGATTCATCGACCCCGGTCGCCGGCATCCATCCAGGGATGCTCCAGTCGTCGTCCGGGCCGCCCAGCATGTTTCATAATGGCTGAGCGAGCCGACCGGCCCTGACGCCAAGATTGACGCATCGTAATGGCGGCGCCAGCATGGCCGCGCACTTCGGGTACCGGCGACGCGTTCGTCGATGTGTTGTGATATCGATCCTATTTATGGGATTGAGGCACCTGGAAAATTGAAAAACCCTTATATAGTTGAGTGTGGCGGCCTAGTGATGACGCCATCGTCTCGGAACTAGATAGCAAATGAATCTGTGCGGCCTGATAAACGGGATCAAGGACTTCACCCCTGCGATGGCGATAGCCGCTTTCGTTACGACCGCGCTAGGGGTCGCCCAGCTTGTTCCGTTTGGCAAAAATATTTTGCTGGTCCGCGTAACACATCAAGGCGTAGCGGCAGCACTTAACGCCGCTGCTCTTGCCGATGCCGCCCTCGTCAGCATTCCAGGCCCTGGTTACGTTGTCCTCTACGGAGACGCTTCACAGGTGCGGCGGGCTGTGGGTCTTGCCGTGCCTTGGAAAGGAACCGCCTTATGCTCGCCAACGCCGTGACCGCACCGGTGAACCATACGAAATTGTCTGAACTCCGACAAGCCGCCGAGCGGGTCATTGTCAGTATCCTGTGGGCGCACGGGCCTGTACTGGCCCTTACGGGCTGGCTAACCGGGGGTAATTTTGTTCTTGGTCTTCTGCTGTGGTTGGTGACAACGGTGGTGGCAACGGCCGCTTACCGTGCACAGCCGGGTTCGGCTGGAACCCGGGCAACGCTGGCGGCGGCGATGTGCGTCATGCCCGCATTGGTCGTCATGGAACTGGCGGGCAGTAGCTGGCAAATCGACGGACACATGCTCTTCTTCACGGAGTTGGCCGTGACCGCCGCGTTGCTGGATCGCAATGCCATTGTCGTCGGTGCGCTGGTTGTCGCTCTGCATCACCTCGCGCTTAATGTCGTTCTGCCCGCGATGGTGTTTCCCGGTGGTGGGGATTTTTCGCGGGTTGTGTTGCATGCGGTTATCCTGATTTTCGAGTGCGCCGCTTTGGCTTGGCTTGTGAACAAGGCGTCAACCGCCATGTCCGACGCTGAAGCGTCAGCGGCTTCTGTTGCCGAGTTTACCAGGCTGAGGGAATCCGAGCAGAAACGTATGGCCAGTGAAGCGGCAGCGACGCAGCAAGCGGCGCTCAACACCACGGCGAATGCGTTCGAAGCCAGGGTAGGCAACTTCATTGCGATACTGGCTTCTGGCGCGACTGAGTTGCGGACGACTGCCGAGGCTATGTCGTCGAATGCTTCACACGCCAACAAACAGGCGTCCGTCGTGGCGTCAGCTGCCGAAGAGGCCAGTAGCGGCGTTGAGACGGTCGCCGCGGCCGCCGAACAACTCACCGCATCCATTAGTGAGATCGGAAGGCAGGTCATTCAGTCGTCGCGGATCACGGGGCAAGCGGTTATTGACGCCCAAAGAACCGACACCATCGTGAGAGCCCTGGCTGAAGGTGCCGAGAAGATTGGGCAGGTGGTCGATTTGATCGCTAATATCGCTGGGCAAACGAATCTTCTCGCGCTGAATGCAACCATTGAAGCGGCGCGGGCGGGTGACGCCGGAAAGGGTTTTGCGGTCGTTGCAAGCGAAGTAAAGAGTCTTGCCTTGCAGACGGCAAAAGCCACCCAAGAGATCGGTGCCCAGATCGGCCATATCCAGAGTGCCACCGCCGAAGCCGTGCAAGCGATCAAGGGGATTGGCGCTACGATCGGGGAAGTCAGTGTCATCGGCACCGCCATTGCCGCCGCGGTGGAGGAGCAGGGCGCCGCAACCGCCGAGATCACCCGCAATGTGCAGCACACCGCACGAAGTACCAAGGACGTCACGACCAACATTGCCGGCGTTAGTCAGGCAGCAAACGACACGGGTGAGACGGCAGGCCAGGTATTAGGGGCGGCAACCAGCCTTTCTCAGCAGGCGGAACAGCTAACGGCTGAGGTGCGAAGCTTCGTCGCCGAGATCCGGGCAGCCTAGCGGTTCCCGCGTATTCAAGAACCGCTTGCAGGCCATTTCCTTGTGAGCATGGAAGCCGATCTCGACCTTCATTTGCCCCTTGCCGCGGTGCCGCGATTTCTGCCGCCCGCGAACCAGGTAACCAGGCGCGCGATTGCCGGTGTTGTGGTCGGCCGCAGCAGGCGATGGTCGTAGCCGGCGAAACGTCGATCGTTTTCCGCCAGGCAGATGGCCATCAGGGCGGGTATGCTGGTATCGATGCCGCTGACGGCTTTGCTGCCGGTCAGGGTAAAATTGTTGTCGGCCGGCGTGGCATCCTTGGCATCCATGCCGCGGGCGATACCAATCCTCTCCCAGCCGAGAAAGACCCATACCGCGGCAACCCGCATTTCGAACCAGATCCGGCGCCAGAATGGCAGGCGGCGCCTATGCCAGGCCAGCCAATTGGCGAACAGCAAAATATGCCGCGCCTCCTCCTGGATGACCGGCTCAAAGGTGTCAACCAGTTCAGGGGGAAAATAACCTGACCTTTTGGCGACCTCGAACAAACCGAATGCGAAGAAGCTGTCCACGCATTCCGAGTAGCCGGTGACCAGATAGGCCCATTCGGTATCGTGTGGCTCCTGGTAAACCGGTTCCGGCGCAAGCCGGATGCCATAGGCCTCGACCAGATCAGACAGCACCAGTTTATGCCGGTTCTCCTCCCAGGCATTGTTCTGGATCGCTTCCCGCCATTCTGGGTCATTGAGGCTTCGTCCATAGGCGGCCATGCGCAGACGCGCCTTTCCCTCCGTCTGCACGGCGATGTCCCAGATGGGCAGGCTGGTCAGCCGAGCCAGCGCTTCCGGTGAAAGCTTCGGCCACGCGATGATCGAAGGGCGGTATGGGTTGAATGTTTCGCGAAACATACGACACGACGCGCTGCGATGCGCGTCACTGCCGATCGGTAGCGTTCCTGGCGACGTCCAGGTCCAATGACGTGCAGCCAGGTCGGCCGCGGCGACATCAGGTTCCAAGGCCGCGGTGACCGGGGCTGATTCCCTCATGATTTGGTGTCCATGTGATTGTGCATACTCGCCATGCTTTCATTGTCTTGTCCCATGCCGCCATAGCGGCCGCTTCCACCGTCACCGCGAGGGTAAAGGGTTGAGCGTTCGCGAATGTGGATGTAAGCATGAAACCATCGCACGGCTTCGGTGGCGCCGCCAGCGTGCTGCCCAAGCTGTCAGCTACCGAACCACCATCCGCGCCATTGCGCCCGCCACGTCGAACAGATCCAGCAGGCGGGCCACGTAGTGGGCATGCACCGCGAACCCCGGCGCGGCGGGGTCCTTCATCTGCCGTTCCAGCGCGTCCAGCATCCGCCGCAGCCGCAACTGGTGAAGCCCCAGTTTCCGCTGTACCGGATCGGCCACCACGCCCGCGAACGCTGACGCCACCGTGGAGGCCGCGAACAGCCCCCCGGTCAGCCCCGCTACAAGCACGGCGGAGGGCGCGATCGGGAACAGTGTGTACCACATCGACCCCAGCGCCCCGCCCATTGGGAACGACATCACCGCTGCCCGCTGCACGATCGCCGCCGCCAGCGACGGCCCCAGCGTCAGCGCGCCGGGGGTGAGTTTCCGTAGCGCCAGCGCCCCCGCGCTCAGGCTCAACAACGCCGTTGTGATTTCGGTCGCTGCCGCTCGGGTGCGGCCATATTCGGTCATCGCGGCTTCCAGCCGCTGGCGCAGGCCGGGGTCTTCGCCGGTTGTGCCCAGCGCGTCCAGCGCGGGCATCAGCGCGGCGACGACGCGGGGGTCGGACAGGATCGTCTCCGCCAGCGCATCCTTTGTCGTGCCGCGGCCATCGGTGGCATAAGGCAGTTCGAGCAGATCGGCGTGCATCCGCCAGGCCAGTTCCCGCCCCACGGCGGTCTGAACCGTCAGCCGCTTGCTGCCAAGTTCCTGCGCCAGCCGCGGCGCCCCCAGCTTCCGCGCCGCATGCGACGCGATCAGCAGGCCAACCTGCGGCGCCGCCATTGCCAGGTTCAACGGAGCCTTCGCGATATCCCACCCAATGGCCTCGCGATGCAGGTTCAATGATCCCCGCAGCGAAAAATTCCGGTCCACGAAAGGCATAATCCGCTGCCGCCGGTCGTCAAAATAGCGCTTCACGCCGTCGGCGACGATTTGTTCCGCCAGGGCCTTGTTGGTCTCGTCCGTCATCCGTCTGCCTTTGCGCTCCCGGCCGTGCCGGCACGCTTCTATGTGCTGTAACAGGAGATTTAGATGTCCATGCCCCAGGCCGCCGACAAGGGTGTAGAGACTGTGGTCATGCGCCGCGTGGTCTGGCGGCTGATGCCGTTTCCGCGGCTGGTTTAGCTGATCGCCTCCATCGATCGCGTCAATGTAGGATTCGCCCCGCTGCAACTGAACAAGGCGGTCGGCATCGCTTTCCCCTGGCCATCACGCCAATCGCGGCTCTGACCGCCGCTTAAATCGGCGGCCGCGTTAGCACTCCATTAACTATTTTCCGTCATGGTGCCCCCGCACCGGAGGGCGGACATGGCGGTCAAGGGCGGAAAGAAGGGCTCTAAGGGTGGGGTCATCATCAAGAAATACGAGATTGTGGAGGGCGGCCACCACGGCGGCGCCTGGAAGGTGGCGTACGCCGATTTCGTTACCGCCATGATGGCATTCTTCCTGCTGATGTGGCTGCTTAACGCCACCACCGAGGACCAGCGCAAGGGCCTGGCGGACTATTTCTCCCCCAACAACCTGATGTCGCATGCATCGTCGGGCACCGGACAGCCGTTCGGCGGCCATACCGCGTTCGATCAGGGCGCCCTGGTCTCGGATCGCGGCAGCGTGGAAATCAACACCGGCAAGCGCCCAGTGCTGGACCGCACCGAAGATGGCGATGACCCGGTCGTAACCGAATACCACCGGTCGAAGGCTGGCGACGGGGTGGGAAAGGGGCCGTTGGCGGACGATCAAGACGCGGACGACGATACCGACGAAAAGCCGCGCGGGCAGAAGGGCACCCACCCGGCACCGGGCCCGGGCGGTCCCGCTGATGTGCCGCGCCAGGGGCAGCCGCAAGCGGAGACCGCACCCAACGAGGCAAAGGCTGAGAAAGCCGCGTTCGAGCAGGCGGCGGAACAAATTCGCCAAGCCGTGCGCGCCGATCCGGCCTTGGCCGAACTTTCCAAGCAACTGGCCATCGACATGACGCCCGACGGGCTTCGCATCCAGATCCTGGATGAAGTCCAACTGCCAATGTTCCCCACCGGCTCCGCCGCCCCAAACGATCGTGCTCGGTTGCTGATCCAGAAAATCGTGCCGATTCTGATGAAGTTGAAGGAGCCGATCTCAATCGCCGGGCATACCGACGCCGCGCCGTTCCCGGGACAGGATCGCACCAACTGGGAGTTGTCGGCCGAACGCGCCAATGCCACCAGGCGGCTGCTGGTGGACGGCGGCTTTCCGGACGCACGGTTGAAATCAGTCATCGGCGACGCCGACCGCGACCCGTTGCTGCCCGGCGACCCGCTGGCTGCCGCCAACCGACGTATCGCCATCCTGGTGATGCGCCAGGCAAAGCCCTGATCCCATGCTGACGATTGGCGGCCTTGTCTTGCTGTTCGGTTGCGTGCTGGGCAGTTACCTGACGTCCGGCGGCAGCATGGAACCGTTGATCGAGGCGATCCCGTTTGAGATGTGGACCATTGGCGGCGCGGCCATCGCCACCACGCTGATGTCGAACTCCATGCACGACGTGAAGCACACGCTGGGTGCATTCGGCAAAATGATCAAAGGGGCAGCCTTTCATAAGGCGGATTACATCGAGTTGCTGAGCCTGCTGTATTTCCTGGTTCGGCTCGCCAGCACCAAGGGCGCGATGGCGCTCGAAGCCCATATCGAAAAGCCTGCCGAAAGTGCCGCGTTTCAAAAATTCCCCAAGATTATCGCCAATCACCACGCCACCACACTGATCTGCGACTACCTGCGCATGGTGGGCATGAATGCCGACGACCCGAACCAGATCGAGGATGTGATGGCGCGGGAGCTGAAAAAGACCCTGCTGGAGGAACTGCATCCATCGCACATCATGCAAAGCATGGCGGACGCCCTGCCGGCGTTAGGGATCGTTGCCGCCGTGCTGGGCGTAATCAAGACGATGTCGCATATCGACCAGCCCCCGGCCGTGCTGGGGGCGATGATCGGCGGCGCTTTGGTTGGCACCTTCCTGGGGATTCTGTTGGCCTACGGTATTGCCGGCCCGTTCTCTGCCCGGATGAAAGGCGTGGTGGAGGAGGAATCGAAGTATCTGGAGGTCATCCGAGCGGTGCTGGTGACGCATCTGCATGGGAATGCGCCGCAGGTAAGCGTGGAGTCAGGCCGCAAAATGGTGCCGACCGAACACATGCCCAGTTTCCAGGAACTGGAGGAGGCCGTGCAGGCGGTGCAGATGTAAAACCGCTTGTGTTCAGGGGCCGCCGCCATAACATCAATGGTATGCTGCTCCGCGGATTAGCCTTCGTGTTTGCTTTGCTGCCAGCCGCCGCTTTCGCGCAGCCGCCGGTGTCGCTGCATGTGCGGTATGAAACCTACGCCGCCGGCGTTCACGTGGCGGACGTCGAAACAGGGTTCAGTTTCGGTCCCTGGACCTACCAAATGAGCCTCGCTTACCGCACCACCGGCGTGGTCGGGCTGTTCTTCGGGGGCCATCAATACGACACAGTCAAAGGTTCCTGGAACGGCGCGAAGGCCGCGCCGTCAAGGTTCCTGGGGCAGGGGGCATGGCGCGGCGTGGACGCTCTCGCCGACATCGAGTACCAGGAGGCCAAGCCGGTGATCCGCCAACTCCTACCCCCGATCGCGAAGGAGCGAGAGCCCGTCCCGGAAGCGCTGCAATCTAACTCGATCGATTCGCTCAGCGCGTTGGCGGGGCTGATTCGGACGGTCGCCACGACGGGAAGTTGCGAGACCACGGTGCGCACCTTCGATGGACGCCGAGCGGTTCAGATCGAGGCGCACACGGTCGGCGATGAACAACTCGCCCCCTCGTCGCGATCGTCCTTCCAAGGCAAGGCGCTGCGGTGCGATTTCTCCGGCCGGATGCTTGCCGGCTTCAAATTCGACGACGACAAGGGACGCGCCAGCAAGCCGGTACATGGTTCGGCCTGGCTGGCCGCGGTCGCGCCTGGCGCGCCACTTCTGCCGGTGCGCATGTCCTTTGAAACCCGCTGGTTCGGCGACGCCATCATGTACCTGACGGAAATCGGACAGGGCTCGGACCTTCACCGAACGCGCGGCGATTGAGCGGTTAGCCCGTCGGATCCCCGATCCGGAAGGCATCGGCGATGCGCCGCACGCGGCCGGCGGGGTCAACCATGATCGCGTCGAAGCGGACGCCGTTGCGTCCCCAAGCGGGGTTGCGTGCCAGGATCAGGTCGCAGGCGCCGATTAGCCGCGCCCGCTGCCGCGCCGTCAGCGCCGTGGCCGCTTCGGCCAATGTTCGCCGGGACTTGACCTCGACGATCGCGAGAATGCCGTCTTTCTCCGCCACCGCGTCAACCTCGCCAGCTTCGGTACGCAGGCGGCGGGCGAGGATGGTCCAGCCATCGGCCTTCAAGGCGGCGCAGGCGGCATCCTCAGCCGCGATCCCGGTGGCATGGGCGGTTCGGCCTTGTTGGCTTGCATGGTTCATCACCATAGCATGACATCGGCCGCTTAATATTTAGTGAACGGCAGGAACGTTTATTGGGCGCCAAACGTCCCAACTTCCGGACGAACCGACGAAGGATTAGCAATGGACGCAACCGCTCCGCGCGACACCGACACCGAGGTCTCTCCCGCGGATCGCCCGTTGACTGCCGCGGCCGCGCTGGCCGCGCTGGGTATCGTCTATGGCGATTTGGGAACCAGCCCGCTGTACACCTATCAGGCCATTGTCGGCGCGGCTGGCGGGCATCCGTCCGCCGAACAGGCGCTTGGGCTGCTGTCGCTGGTCGTCTGGGCGCTGATCGTCACGGTTTCGATCAAATACTGCGTCTTTGTGATGAAAGCGGACAACCACGGCGAGGGCGGTATCCTGGCGTTGATGGCGCTGGTGACGGGGCGTACCGGGCGGTCAACCGGGGCGCTGATCGCCGCCGGGCTGTTCGGCGCGGCGCTGATCTATGGCGACGGCATCATCACGCCGGCGATCTCGGTGCTCAGCGCGCTAGAGGGCATCAATGTCGTCACCGACGCGTTCAAACCCTATGTCCTGCCGGCCGCGATGGCGGTGCTGCTGTTGTTGTTCGGCGCGCAAATGACGGGCACCGCGCGTATTGGCAAGGTCTTCGGGCCGGTCATGCTGCTGTGGTTCAGCGTCATTGCCCTGATGGGCCTGATGGGCATCCTGCGCCAGCCGGGGGTTTTGCTGGCGATCGACCCGCGTCACGCGATCCAATTTATCGCCGGTGACGGCTGGCACAGCTTCGTCGTGCTGGGCGGCGTGTTTCTGGCGCTGACCGGGGGCGAGGCGTTGTATGCCGATTTAGGGCATTTCGGGCGCCGGCCGATCCGCACGTCGTGGTATTGCGTTGTGCTGCCGGCACTGTTGCTGTGCTACGCTGGGCAGACCGCGCTGCTGCTGGAAAATCCCGGGCTTCAGGGCAACCCGTTCTTTCACCTCGCCCCGCGCTGGGCGGTGGTGCCGCTGGTCGTGCTGGCCACCATCGCGACCATCATCGCCAGCCAGGCGATCATCACCGGGGCGTTTTCCTTGACCCGGCAGGCCATGCAACTGGGCTGGTTTCCCGGCCTGAACATCCGTCAAACCTCGGATCAGGAATACGGCCAGATTTACGTGCCGGCAGTGAACTGGACGATGATGGTCTGCACGCTGTTCCTGACCTTCGGCTTCGGCAGTTCCGACGCGCTGGCGGGCGCCTATGGCACCGCCGTGTCAACCACCATGCTGCTAACCACCGCGCTGTTGTTCAACGCCATGCGCGAGGTATGGCGCTGGCCGCTGATGGCCGCGCTGACGGTCAGCGGCGTATTCCTGACGATCGACCTGGCGTTCTTTGGCGCCAATCTGCTGAAGATCCGCGAGGGTGGGTGGATTCCCTTGCTGTTGGGCGTGCTTATGTTCCTGACGATGACAACGTGGCGCCGTGGTGTAGATGCGATCCGTCGGACTACCGCCCAAAACCACGAGGCAATCGGCGCCTTCGTGAAGCAATTGAAATCGGTCGTCCGCGTCCCGGGAACAGCGGTGTTCCTCGGCCGTGGCGATACAGCCATTCCCAGCGTTTTGGTTCGCCACGTCGCGCAAATGAAGGCGCTGCAGGAAACCGTGGTGACCCTGACCGTACGTTTCGAGGAGTATCCGCGCGTCCCATTGAACAAGCGCGCCGAGATTGAAAAAATAGCCGACGGGCTTTGGCATGTGACCATCCGCTTCGGCTTCGTCGAAGTGCCGAATGTTGTCGCGGCGCTGGCGTGCGCGAAAGCAAAAGGCTGCCCGGTGAACCTGGACGACGCGGTCTATTTCGCATCTCACGATGAGGTGGTGCGCAATGTCGGGAGACCCCGATTGGCGGCGTGGCGGCGCATGCTGTTCGCGGCGATGTACCGCAACGCAGTGCGCGCGCCGGACCGGTTCGAGCTGCCCGCGGATAAATTTCTGGAAATCGGGCGGCAGATCGCGCTATAGTCAACCGCCACGGCGCGGTTTTCTGACCGTGGCAGCCGGCGCCTCAGGCTGCGATCGGCTCGCCGAAAGGGACCCAGGCTTTTCCGTCGAACCGTTGCAGCCGCAACCGCTTGATCCCCAGAAAATCCGTCGCGGTGGTATGGTAACGAATCCCGTTCTGGAACATCGGCAGCTGGATATCCAGATTCGCCGCCTGCCGCATGATATTCTCCCGAGACAGATCGTTGCCGCATTGTGTGAAGACCTGCACCCCGGTCTGTGCGGCACAGTAACCGTAGACGTTGTTGATATCCGAAAGATCCGACCCCGGCATGTGTTCGTTCATGAAAGCCAGCCAGTCCACATAGCCCGGATCCGTCTTCCATTGCGGATCGGAGGGGTCCTTCATATACGCCCCGGTAATCAATCCGACGGCTTTGTCCAACCCGGCCGGCGCCAGTCCCGACGACACCGACGACCCGACCGTCGCGATCAGGTACATCGGGTTCCAATTCAGATCGCGCACCTTCCGCAGCGCCATCGCGTTGAACTTTGGGATGCCGCCGACAAAAAGCGCATCCGCACCCGACGCGTGCAGCTCTACCACCTGTGAATCCACTGTGGGGTCTGTTGGTTCATAGCTGTTAGTAGCCACCAACTGGCCAATCCTCTCGCCAAGGCCGTCCTTGAAGCCTTTCAGGAAGTCACGACCAGAATCGTCGTTTTGATATAGCACCGCCATCTTGGCGTTCGGTTTGGTTTGCAGGATGTGCTTCGCATACACCCGGCCCTCGATCTGGTAGCTGACCTGCCAGCCGATGGTCCACGGATAATGCTCCGGATCGGCGAATTGAGTTGCTCCGGAGGCAACGAAAATCTGCGGGACTTTCTTGGCGTTCAGGTATTTCCGCGTCGCCATCCCGCAGGGCGTGCCTAATTGCTGGAAAATGCAGGCAACGCCGTCTTCCTCCACCAGTCTCCTGGTCTGTTCCACCGTCTTTGGCGGACTGTATCCATCGTCCAGCGATAACAGCTTGATCCGGCGACCGTTGATGCCGCCCTTCTTGTTGATCATGTCGATATACGCCACCTCCACCTTGCCGATCGGGGCATAGCTCGACGCCGGCCCGGAATAGGGCATTGTCTGGCCAATCAGCAGTTCGGTGGCGGTCACTCCAGGGGCCTGTTTCGACTGCGCGATGGCGGGGGTGGCAAGCGCTGTCCCGGTCAGCGCCAGTACTTTCCGCCGGGTGAGTATCGTCATGGTTTCAAACCTCCCGTTGATAGCGGTGCATGCGAAAAATCAGCGGATCGCGGAAATGTGGCCGCATCCGCTCGGTCCATCGCGTATTGGCGGCCGTTGCCCAGGCATCGGATCGCGAGACGTCGCTGTCGCGCAGATGATAGAGTGCCAGGTAGCGCCGTTCTGACGCCGTGTCGGACATCCGATAACGCCGAGCGGACAGCACACCGGGGACGGCGGCGAGTTGCGGCAGGTGTTCGGTGTCATACCAGTCGTTGAACTCAGCCTCGTGCGCTGGATCGACGTTCATCGATGCAACCAGCAAGCCCTCAGCATTGCCCGCGGCGAGTGCGCTGCCGGGCGCGATCTGCTCAACTTCGTAACGCATGATCGGCCGGCACATACCGGTGACGCGCTTGGTCCAGACCGATTGGTTTTCCCCGCCGACGGCCCGATAGGCAGCGGAGGATAACACTCCGGGATTGTCCAGGTCATAGGTGGCGACATGGACCGTAGGGTTGTCGTCGGCGATCCAGCGTTCGGCGTTGATGAAGCCGGGCACGCGCAAACGCTCCGGCACCTGTTCCTGGTCATACCAGTCGTGGAATTCATCAGCATGGGCGGTCGAAAAATCGAACGCCATGAACAGCAGGCCCTTGGCCATCCCGCGTCTCCCCGCGTCCCGCCTTGCTGGCGTGGATCGTCAAACGATTGTGAAGCCCAGGACCATGGCGGGCAAGCCTGCCCCCACCTTAGATACGATCCCGAAACCCGAATGGTGCAGTGAATGTCGAAACGCGAATACATGCTAGAGGGGATTGATCTGCGTCGGGAACGTGGGATCGAGATCGGCGCCCTGGCTGCGCCGATTGTGACCAAGGCTGAGTCCGACATCCGCTATGTGGATTGGGCCGATCAGCAGGCGCTGAAGGCGAAATATGCCAACGACCCGAATGTGGACGTGAACAAAATCGTTCCCGTCGATGGCATCTGGGGCGACCGCTCGCTGAAGGACAGTTTAGGCGGCGAAACCGGCTTCGGCTACGCCCTCGCTTCCCACGTCATTGAGCATGTGCCGGACATGATTGGATGGCTGGAGGAAATCGCGGAGGTGTTGCAGCCCGGCGGCCGGCTAAGCCTGGCTATTCCCGACCGTCGCTTCACCTTCGACTACCTGCGCCAGGACACCCGTGTCGGTGACCTGATCGACGCCTGGATGCGGCGCAACCGGCGCCCTTCGCCCGCCAGCGTCTATGACTTCACGGCCAATTCGGTCGTTGTCGATGCCGCCACGGCCTGGAGCGGGCCGTTGGAGCGCAACCGGCTTGCGCATTACAGCGACCTGAAATCCGCGTTGCAACTGGCCCGGGAATCCTACGACGGCATCTATCACGATACCCATTGCTGGGTTTTTACGCCGGAATCCTTGTTCCGGATAATGATTGATTTGCTGGACCTGGATCTGCTGCCCTACCGCTGCGCCCAGTTTCACACCACAGAACCGGGCTCGATCGAGATGTTCCTGATCCTGGAACGCCGCACCGACAACTCCGCGCCCTCGAAAGCCGAAGCCAGGGACAGTTTCGTGAGGCAGCTTCACGCGATGGAGGTACCGAACTCGTCCGGCGATGCCACCGGGGAAGTCAGCCGCCTGCGCGCGGAGGCCGCCGGGCTGAAGGCCAGGATCGCGATGCTGGAAGCCGAGGCGGCGGCGCTGCGGTCATCGACCTCCTGGCGGATCACCCAACCGCTGCGCAGCGTGCGGGAACGCATCAGCCGTCACTGAGCGGCAACCGGCGCGGAGCTGGCAACATTGCCAGCCCAGGCGCTTTGCGGCATGCAAGTCCTGACGTCCATGGAGATACCGCATGTCGTTTATGACTGAACCGGAGCCCGAACGCGGCGCCAACCTGCCTGTGATGCCCGGGATCACCCGCATCGTCGCGAACAACCCCGGCCCGATGACCTATTTCGGCACGAACACCTATCTTATCGACACGGCTGAAGGTCTGGTTGTCCTAGATCCGGGTCCCGAGGGCCACCCCGAACATGTGGACGCGATCCTGCGCCATACCGGCGGCCAGATCGCCTATATCGCGGTTAGCCACACGCATCACGACCATGTCGGCGCGGTGCCGGCATTGCAGGAAGCCTGCGGCGCCCCGACGGCCGGTTTCCGGCAAAGCGGCCTGGATACGTTCGACCCCGACATCAAGCTGAACCACGGCGACAATCTGGCCGGGATGTTGGCGCTGCATACGCCGGGCCACGCGTCTGACCATCTGTGCTTCGCGCTACCCGCCGGCGGCGAAAAGGTACTGTTCAGCGCCGATCATGTGATGTCGTGGTCAACCAGCATCGTCAGCCCGCCCGGCGGCGACATGCGGGATTATTTCGCCAGCCTGAACCTGCTGCTGCAACGTGACGACGACGTCTATCTGCCGGGTCACGGGCCGCCGTTGCGCGATCCGCGTACCCTTGTGCGAGCGATGCTGACCCATCGCATTATCCGCGAGCAGGCCATCGCCCGGAAGCTCGGCGAGGGCTCCTTCGACACCTACACCATCATGGATGCGCTGTATTCGCAGCTGAATCCCCGCCTGCGCAAGGCGGCGGAACGCAATGTCCTGGCCCATCTGCTGAAAATGGAAGCCGAGGGGTCCGCCATTCGCGATGGCGAACTCTGGCGCGCGTCATCGGCATTACGCAGTCAGTAAACCGAGTACACATGACATAAATGCTGACCCCGGATGGCCGGAATTACGCCCGGCCATCCCGGCGTGCGGGGCGGTTGCCTACGCCGCTTTGTGGCGCTCCCGCAGGAACTGGAAGAACTCCACGCCCTCGCGCAGACGGCGTTTCATCATTTGCGGGCTGCGGACCATCTCGTTGACGATGGAGGCAATCTTGGGGGCGCGGAAGTAGAAGCGTTTGTAGAAGACTTCGACGTTGTCGAAGATCTCGGTGTGGGACAGATGCGGGTAGTGCAGCGGGGCGATCTGGACGCCGCTGTCATCGACCAGTTCGGCGTGTTCCGCATCCAGCCAGCCGTTTTCCACCGCCTGCTTGTACAGGAAGGTGCCGGGGTAGGGCGCGGCGAG